>JAHQVS010000022.1 GCA_019634215.1 Paracoccaceae bacterium
CTTCCAGCGCGCGTCGTACTCGCGGAAGCCCGTCGGGGCGATCATCGGCTTCCAGAGATAATCCCAACAATTCTCGGTCACTTCCGGCGTGGGCTGTGGCATGGCTTGAGCGGTCATTGTCGGCCTCCGGTCAGATCAGGCGTCACAGCGCGACGGCGCCGCGCAATTGCTGCATCGCGTCATGGCCGAATTCGGGGGGGCTGCTCAAGGGAAAACCGCTGTGGGGGCTATCATCAAGCGCTGTAAACCCGTCCGCATGCTGGCGGGCGGCGCCAGTGATAACAATCATGCAAACAATTGCATGATTCATCTACTCCCTGCGCGATGGTTCTTGCGCTGTAGGAGTTATCCGGTGGCGCGCCTCTGCTCGCGATAGGCGATGTAAAAGCCCGCCGCGAAGATCACCCCGGCGCCGGTCCAGGTGTAGATGTCCGGGATCTCATTGAAAAACCAGGCGCCGAGCAGCGCTGTCCAGATCAGTTTCAGAAAGTCGAACGGCAGCACCGCCGTCGGCTCGGTCTCCTTGAAGGATTGGCTAAGCGTCACCTGTCCGAACGAGCCGCACAGACCGATGAACAGCAGCCACGCCAACGCCTCCATCGACGGCGTCTCCCACACCCACAGCGCCGGGGGCAGGGAAAAGGCGCACAGAAAAATTCCCATCCAGGCCACGATCGCCACACTGCTTTCCGTGCGCGACAGGATCTTGATCAGAATCATCGCCACCGACCACAGCAGGGCGGAGGCCACAACCATCAGCGAGCCGGCGTCGAGCAGGGCGAAGCCGGGCCGAATGATGATCAGCATGCCGATAAAGCCGATGACGATCGCGCCCCAGCGATGTAGCCGCAAGCGCTCCCCCAGAAACACCACGCTGAGGGCTGCGGCGAAGATCGGCGCGGTGAAGCTCAAAGCGGTCACTTTGGCCAGCGGTGAGATCGCCACGGCGGAGAAAAACAGCAGCATCGCGCCGATATTCACCAAGCCGCGCAGCGCATGCAGGCCGAAGCGCTCCGTGCGCATTTGCGCGAAGCCGCTGCCCATGAGAAGCGGCGCGAGGAACAGCAGGCCGAACAGATTGCGAAAAAACGCGATCACAAACGGGGGAAGTTCGCCGGAGACATGGCGGATCGCCGCGTGCATGACGGCGAAAGCGACAGTCGACACGCTCATGAGAACGACGCCGCGCAGGACTGGCGTTTGCGCGCGCCACAGGTCGCCGAACGCCATCCACGGCTCTCCTTAGGTTGGCCGAGGAGACGAGCCTATCGCTATTTACGGCTGGGCTGTCGACGGCTTAGGCGGCGCTTACCGCCGGGCCGCGAGCTCTCGCGTCAGGGCGTCGTAGGCCTTCAGTTCAGCAATCAGCATCGGCATGTCGGCCAAGGGGATCATGTTTGGCCCGTCCGACGGCGCGGAGTCCGGGTTGTCATGCGCCTCGATAAACAGCGCGTCGACCCCAACGGCGCAGGCGGCGCGGGCCAACACCGGCGCAAACTCGCGTTGACCCCCGGTTGAAGTCCCCTGGCCGCCGGGCTGCTGCACCGAATGGGTGGCGTCGAACACAACCGGCCAACCGGTTTGGGCCATGATCGGCAGCCCCCGGAAGTCGGTCACCAGGGTGTTATAGCCGAAGGAGGCGCCGCGCTCGCACAGCATGATTTTCTCATTGCCGGTGCTCGCCAGCTTGTTGGCGACATTGGCCATATCCCAAGGCGCTAGGAATTGGCCTTTCTTAACGTTGATCGCCTTGCCGGTCTCGCCCGCCGCCAGCAGAAGGTCGGTTTGACGGCAGAGAAACGCCGGAATCTGCAACACGTCGACCACTTCGGCGGCGGCAGCGCATTGATGGGCGTCATGGATGTCGGTGAGCACAGGAACCTTTAGCGCCGACCGGATCTCCCCCAGAATTTCCAGCCCCTTTTCCAGCCCGACGCCGCGTTTACCTTTCAGCGAGCTGCGATTGGCCTTGTCGTAGGAGGCCTTGAAGATAAACGGCATGTCGGCGAGGGCGCAGATTTCAGCGAGGCGCTCGGCGACCATCATCGCGTGGTCGCGGCTTTCGATTTGGCACGGACCGGAGATCAGAGCCACGGGCAGGCCGCCGCCGACCCGCGCCGAGGCCCCGTCGTCGCCCACTGTCACCGTTTTCGCTGGGGTCTGCGTCGTCATGGTATGTCCTTTCCCGCCAAGCGGCCCGCGGCGTCGTTTGAGCGCGACCCTAGCGATCCGGGGCGTGATGGGAAAGCGGTTCGAAAATCGCTGGCCACATAGCCTTTCCTTATGATTTCCGTTAAATTCCAAGGCGCAGTCGGCGCCGGCGGAGCGGCGTTCGAACGGAGTTGGAGTGTTTGAATGAGAGTCGGCTTTCTCAAGCGCTCGACCGCCCTTGACCATCCGTCATCCGCGCCGCAGGTGGCAGGCACGCCTGCGGTGGCTGGCCGCAATGCGGTCTGGCGGCTCGGCGTGGCGACGACCGCCTATCTGGCATTGGCGCTGTTCTACGCAACCGTCGCCGCCGTCTCGACCCATGGGTGGTTGGCGTTGGGCGTGGCGGGCGGCGCCCTGTTGGTATTGGTGATTCTCTCTCATATCCGGTTTCGCGGGGACATCGCTCTGGTGATGGCGGCCAGCTTCTGTGCACAGGTGCTATGGGGCGCAACCATGGACCCGCAGCCCTTCGGCGCCTTCGGGGTGTTGTGGGAGCAATCGCGCAGGCTGGCCGATCTCGGTTTTGACGGCGTCGAGGTGTTGACCCGCAGCGCCTCTCCCGGCGCGACCGCGTTCTACGCGCTGGTGATTGCGGCGGTTGGCGATGATATCGCCACCTTGCGGCTGGTCTCGGCGGCGCTGTGGTCGGCGCAGATCTATATGGTGTGGCGGATCGCGCGGGAGATCACCGAAATCCGGGGCGCTGCGCTCGGCGCGGCGGCGCTGTTCGGTTTGGCGCCCGCGACCATCGCCGTCGGTGCTTTGGTCGGGCCGGACGCGCTGTTCGGCCTGTTCGCATTATCGGCGGTGTATGCGCTGTTCAGCCACCGCAAGCGCGGCTTGCGCCGCAGCACCGCCCTGGCCGGCGCGTTGGCGGGGGCGGCGTTTCTCGTGCGGCCCGTGGGCGGCGCCTTTCTGGTCGCGGTGCTGATTGTGCTCGCCGTCGCGGCCTACCGCGCCCAGGAGCGCCAGCCGCAACAACGTTTGGCGGTGTCTCTGATCACCTGCGTGCTCGGGTTTATGCTCACGCTCGCGCCATTCGCGTGGCTCGCCCACGCTCAGGACGGCCGTTATTCCGTGACCCCGGCGACCTCGCTCGGCTACCAACTGCTGCTCGGCACCAACCGCGACAGCATCCACGGCTTCAGCTATCGCGATCTGGAGAGCGCCGGTTTCCTGTCTGACGGCGCAGCCCAAGGCGCCATCGATCCCACGGATGTGGAGCTGGCGGCGATCTCAATCGCCGCCGACCGGGTGGCCTCCGATCCGGTGGGTTTCATTGGCTTTGTGCTGACCGAGAAAATGCGCCGCCTGTGGTCTTCAGAGGGGGAAATTCTGAATTGGACCTTCGACAGCCCCTATCTCGACCGCGCCCCATGGGTCGACGCTTCGGTGGTCAGCATGACGCGGGCGGCGGCGGATGGGGTGTTGGTGGCGCTGTTGGCCTCGGCGGCGTTCGGGGCGTTCCTATTGACCCGGCACGCCACCGAGATCCGTGACCCGACCCGCTGGGTGTTGGTGTTTGGCGTGGTGTTGGGGTTGGCTGCGGCGCACTTCATCTTCGAGGCGCGTGAGCGCTATCATCTCGCCTTTACGCCGTTGTTGTCGCTGATGGCGCCCGCGATCCTGGCGTGGCGGCCGTTGCGCTTCGGCCTGGGCGCGGGCGTCGCCGTGCGTAAGAGCTTGCCGGCGCCTGCAACCGCCCATGCCGCGTTGGCGGCGCCGGACGACGATGTGATGTTGTCAGATCAGATCGAGGCTCCCTTCCGCCCGGATATGGTGGCGCGGGAGCTGGAGGGCGCGCTGGGGCGGCCCGAAGAAGGGTTCAGCCTTCCGCCGCGTCGTCGCTATCTCGGCGATCCTTGAACCAGGTCACGAAACGCGACAACCCGACGGCCAGCGGCGTGTCGGGCCGAAAGCCGACATAAGCCTCAAGGTCGTCGATGTCCGCCCAGGTGGCCTCGACGTCGCCGGGCTGCATCGGCTCGAACTCTTTCACCGCCTCGATCCCGATCTCCCGCTCCAGGATCTCGATCATGTCGAGCAGCTGCTCCTTACGGCGGTTGCCGATATTGAACAGCCGGTGCGGGGCCCAGCTGGCGCCAGGGTTGGGGTTGAGCCGGTCGAAGTCCGGGTTTGGCTTCGGCGCGCGCGTCAACACCCGCGCCACGCCTTCGGCGATGTCGTCGATATAGGTGAAGTCCCGCGCCATCTGGCCGTGATTGAACACCTTGATAGGGCGTCCGTCGTAAATCGCCTGCGCGAATTTGAAATACGCCATGTCGGGCCGTCCCCACGGCCCATACACTGTGAAGAACCGCAGCCCGGTCGCCGGCAGGCCGTAGAGGTGGCTGTAAGAATGCGCCATCAACTCATTGGCCTTCTTGGTGGCGGCGTAGAGGCTGATTGGGTGGTCGACGCTGTCAGACACCGAAAACGGCAGCTTGCGGTTGCCGCCATAGACCGAGCTGGAGGAGGCGTAGACCAGATGCTCGACCTCGCCCGCCCGGCACGCCTCCAGGATATTGAGAAAGCCGACCAGATTGGCCGAGGAATAATCATGCGGATGGTACAGTGAGTGCCGCACGCCAGCCTGCGCCGCTAAGTGCAGCACATGGCGGGGGCGATGGGCGCTGAGCAGATCCGTGAGCGGCGCGCGATCGGCGATGTCCAGCTTCTCAAACGCGAAGCGGGGATGCTGGCGCAGCAGGTCCAGCCGCGCCTCCTTCAGTGCGGGATCGTAATAGGCGTTGACGCTGTCGATCCCCACCACGGAGACGCCGCGCCGCAGCAGCAGCTCCGCGACATGAAAACCGATGAAACCCGCAGCGCCGGTGAGCGCCACGGGACTTGAGCCGCGCAAAGGCGCGGCCCAATCTTCGCCCAAGGGCGATGTGTGCGGTTGCGGATCAATCAGATCGCTCACGCGGTGACCACCTGACGCTCTACCGAGAGCAGTTTTCCGAAGAGGAATGACAACGCCGCAGCGCCGAAGGAGAACAACGCGCCCATCTTCGCAGCATCCTGCACCGGCCCGGGCTGGAACGCCACCGAGGCGACAAACAGCGACACCGTGAAGCCGATTGCCGCCACACAGCCGAGCACGAACAGGTCCGACACCTTCATGCCCTGCGGCAGCCCGAACCCAAGCGGCCGCGCCGCGAGCCACCCCATCAACAGGATGCCGAACGGCTTACCGATGATCAGGCCCGCCAGCACCAGCCAGGTCGCTTCGCCGATTGCGGACAGCTCCACCCCGGCATTGGCGAGGCCGAACAGCAGCAGGATCACTTCAACCGGCCGTTTCAGCGCATGCTCGATCTCGTTCAGTAGATCGGTCAAATGCGATTCCGCCTCGGCGAAGATGCCGAAGGAGATGTCGCTGTGCGGAATGATCGGCACGATCGGCAGCAACCCGAGCGCGGGATGGATGCCGGCGCGCATAAAGCCGTACCAGCTCAAACAGCCGGCGATCGCGTAGGGGATGAAATGCAGTTTTTTGCGCATCCACGTGGAGTTTGGGCGGTCCTGTTTACCGCGATCCATCCGGCGCGGAAGCCAGTTGGCGAGATAATAAACCCCGACCGCGCCCCCCAGCGACAACAGCAACCATTGCGGGGCCAGTTCGGCCGAGGGGTAGAACACCGCCAGAATGAGCAGGCCGGCGGCGTCGTCGGCGATGGCGAGCAGCAGCAGGAAACGCACCGCCGGGTGCCCGGCGCCGAACACTAAGCGGCCGATCAAATAGGAGAAGGCGATATCGGTGGCGGTTGGGATCGCCCAGCCGTTCGCGGTCGCCTCGAACACTTGCTCGCCCATATAGATCGCCAAGCCGAGATAGACCGCGATCGGGCCGATCATCCCGCCAGTGGTGGCCACCAGCGGCGTGATCGCGCGCTTGCCGCGCAGCGAGCCGCTTTTCAGCGCCACCGCCTCCCAGACTTCCTTACCGGCGATGGCGAAGAACAGCGCCATCAGCACGTCGTTCACGAGATAGTGGAAAGTGAGCGTGCGGTGGGCGTGGCCCTCGTCGTCTACATGCAGGTGCCCAATCGGAGCATGATCCAGGATCTTAAATTCGACGAAAGCGTGGTAACTATGAGCGTCGAGATTCGCCCAAAACAGCGCCGTGACGGCGCCGAAGATTAAGAGTAGGGAATACTCCTCCAGAAAGCCCCAAACCCGGTACATGCGTGCTCCCACGAATTCTGATTTTCATCTCTAGGCGGCTGACTTGACGAACTCAAGCCATGGCCCGGTGAATAAACTCCGTGGTATACCATCTACCTGTGAAGGGGTAGAGGCGCTCGCTCGGAAGGTGACGGCCTGTCGCCTTTGCGCTGAAGACTTCGCCGCCACCCATACCGCCCATGCCCCGCGCCCAGTGTTGCATGTCTCAACAACAGCCAGAATCTGTATTGCAGGGCAAGCGCCTGGGGCGCGGGTGCACGCCTCGGGGCGGCCATTCGACGACCCGTCTGGGGACCGGCTGCGTGCTTGGATGGGGGTGGATCGGGATGTGTTTTGGGACGCGGACAAGGTGGCGATCCTGCCAATGGCGTTTTGCTTTCCTGGCTACAACGCCAAGGGCGCCGATCTGCCGCCGCCCAAGCGCTGCGCCGAGGCATGGCGCCCGCAACTGTTCGCCGCTCAGCCGCAGTTTGAGTTAATTTTGTTGATCGGCGGGTACGCTCAGAAATGGCATCTCGGCCCCGCCGCCCGGCGCACCTTGAGCGACACCGTGTCGTGTTGGCGGGAGTTTTTAGAGCCTACGTCGCCCGGCGCGCCCGGCTATTTCCCCACCCCGCATCCCTCTTGGCGCAACAACACGTGGTTGAAGAACAACCCTTGGTTTGAAACGGAGGCGGTGCCCCGTTTGCAGGCGGAGGTGGCGCGGCTGTTGACGCCCTCGCAACTCGCCCAAGGCTAAGCAGAAGCCGTCTCGGCGTTTCTTGTGGTGCGCAGCGTCGCTTGTTAATCCTTGCACTCGTAACCGAGGCAGGAGGCGCCCATGCGGTTGTTTAGGGTTTTTGCTGCGGTGACGCCGCTTTTGCTCGGCCTGCCAACGGTGGCGTTGGCGGAAGATGGTGGCGGCGGCGATTGTCAGAGCCTCATTCCCCCCAATTGTTTGGAGACGCTGGGCGCCGGGGCGCGGGGGATCCCACGCGAAGCGCCCAAAGAGTGTTCGGAGCGGTTTCTGGCCTACCGTAATTGTCTCGCCCGCAGTGTCGCAGCTGCGCCGCCCCCGCCGCCGCAATCCGGCGATGTCGGCTGTGGGCCAGAGGATGCGCGTCAGCTTTGGCCCGGTCTGGAGGGAAGCGGCAATATCGCCGATCTGGAGACCTTTGCCCGTTTTTGCGACGGTACGATCCAAGGGCAATTGGCCGCCAACCGCGCCGAGCGCCTGAAGGCGGGCGGCTCGGGCGGCGCCTCTTCTCCTAGCGCCTCCCCCAGCCTCTCGCCCAGCCTCTCTCCCATCACAGCGCCTTCATCATCGTCGGCAGGGCCGCTGAAGCTGCCCGATTTGCTCGGCAGATGGGACGGCTGGCATGAGTGCGGCGGCTATCGCGGCCGCATCGTGGTGGATCTGAAGAAAATCGCCGGGGGTGTCGCCCAAGGGGAGCGGTATATTTTTCCGGCGGATTGCCCCGACTGCAACCCCGTCGGCGCGCTGTACCTCCATGCAATGCCCCCGAGAGACGATGGCCAGATTGAGCTCGTCGCCCGTCAATGGCGGGTGCAGCCGCCGGGGTACCCGCGATGCATCCTCCTCGGCAATATCGGCGATGATGGCCGCAGCATCAGCGGCGACAGCGTGAGCTGCGATTGCGGGGCGTTTGAGCTGCGGCGGATGTGAGGAGGAGGCGCTTCAGCGGCTGACTCAGCGTCAAGAGCGTTGTCGCTGCTTGCATGATAATCTCCTTAAATCCCACATTAAACATGGGGAATAGCGAAAATCATCGCGCCGAAGCTTTTTGGCGAGGCTTGTATGAGTCTGATTTGACTGCTGTTCACGTGGCAATCTTATGTGGTGCAAGCTTTGAGCGACACGACTGTAACTCAACCCAGATTGGCGTGGAGTAGGCTATGACGGTTTCAGAGAATGCCGAGAAGGCTGCCGTGACTGAGGGCAAAGCGGCTTTGCAGACCGATCCCACTGTCGGATCAACAGATTTGGTCAACACTTTGCAGCGTATCAGAGATGATTATGGGCGCAGTACATTCGAAGTTGTTACAGAAATTGGGCGGCTTTCATTTAGTTC
Source organism: Paracoccaceae bacterium (assembly GCA_019634215.1). GTDB lineage: Bacteria > Pseudomonadota > Alphaproteobacteria > Rhodobacterales > Rhodobacteraceae > JAHQVS01. The sequence goes on from JAHQVS010000022.1 coordinate 8,475, forward strand.
GAATAAAATGTCACCAAAAGAGTATTTTGACTTACAGCTATACGATCCAAAATTAAGTAAAGAAGATCGAAGATCCTACGTTAGCGATCTTAGCGGCCGCAAACTGAACCAAGGGCTCAATTTGTTGGGAGCACGCCACGGTGGGGTTCTTGGCGATAAGCTTATGCTCGAAGCATTGTTGCGTGGGACCGGTTTGAGCGGTCCGCAAACCCAAGCAGTCATCGACACCAAGGCCCTCTCACATGGAGTGGTGCTCACCACGCCAGAAGAAGCTGCTGATTTTCTACGGAATGCTGCCGAATACCCTATATTTGGCAAACCCGTAAATATGGACCGCAGCCGTGGCGCGGCGAGTATCGACAGATATAACCCAGATCATGATGTCCTTGAGATGATTTCTGGGGATACAATTAGTGTTGATGAATTTATCAAAAAAGTATTCGAACTCTTTTCAGAAGACGCTTATGTATTTCAAACAAGAATGCGACCACACCCTGATCTGGCGAAGATCTCGGGCGAAACCCTCGGCACCGTTAGAATGCTCACATTGCAGTATAAAGGACCACCCAATGTCTATTATGCTGTTTGGAAGGCGCCTGCATTAGGCGCGGTCGCTGATAACTTCTGGCGAGAGGGCAATATGCTGGTGGATGTTGAGGTTGCAACGGGTCTCACGCGCCGGTGTCAAATCTCTTCAGGACTCAAGGCGCAAGAATTGACGGAGCATCCCGAAACGGGTGAGGCGATCGTGGGCGTCACCATGCCGATGTGGGAGGAAGCTGTGGCGCTCGCCTGCTCAGCGGCCCGTTTGTTTCCGAAACTTGCGATTATCGGGTGGGATGTGGCGATCACAGCGGATGGCCCGGTGATCGTGGAGGGAAATGAGAACCCCGACCACTCTCTCTATCAAAAAGCGCGCCGGAAAGGGCTGATGACACCAGAACTCTACAAATATAGTTCTGAAGTGATACGTGACGTTAAAATAAGAGCGCGATATGTTGTCCGTAATTATTATTCCGTTGATAGGGACCTAAGGAGGCAAAAATATCAGGCTCTCGAATTGAATTTAGATTCAAGCAAAGTAAAAGATAAGGGTAATGCTTGATCTTCAGCCGTTGCCGTAAGTATTCCCATAATTGTTTTGCTGTGACGACATTTGTGCTTCGGGAGGGCGCTCGATCCTCAACAACAACTCCGCAAGTTGGTCCTGATCGCTGTTGATCCGGGCCATGCTGGGCAAGGGGGTGGCGCAGTGCTGATCCAACACGCTCTCACGATCATGAAGGCCGACTTTGGGCCGAACCTACCGAACCAATGGATGTACCGGATGCTGTGAGTTGGTGGATTCGTCTTGCGGCGAATAGGACCTGTCCAGCCGCTCCCGATCACTCCCCGGTGGGATGATGCCGCTTCCACCAGTCCCGCATGGCGAAAAAGACCTCTTTCAGGTCATGCGCGAGCGGCGTCGCCGAATACTCCACCCGGGGGGGCACTTCCGGATAGATCTCGCGCGTGACCAGACCGTCGCGCTCCAGGGCGCGCAGTTGATTGGTCAACATGGTTTGAGTGACGCCGTCGAGGCGGCGCTTGAGTTCGCCGAAGCGTTGCGTTCCTTCGAAAATAAGAATTTGCAGAATAATCAGTTTCCATTTTCCACCAATCAACTTGATGATGTCTGGCATTGGGCATGGCAATGAGCATAAACCCGCCGCTGTTGGGGGGATAGCGGCTTGTTGGTGGTCTTGGTTGGGCGTCATTTTCACCATTTTCGTCTCACTTCATCGCCGATAGTATGATTTTCTATACTGAGTCAGATGAACCTGCCTACTTGCGGATGTATATATTGCGATTAATTTGCCTGCAATCGCTGAAATAAGATGCTGTCTCTGGCGTCTGTGATCAAATAGTCAGCGTAATATGAGGTGGCTTCATGTCTCAGTTAGATCTAAGCTTTGCTTCCCGGATAGAGAAGATCCGCAAAATCTATGCGTTTGACACCGGCATGCCAAGCCAAGACGCTTGGTGGCAACTTGGGAAATTGGCGCCAACGCAAACTGTAACGCTGGTTAATTTCTTTAAGTTCCGGGAATGGGCGGCCTATCCGGCGAGCGCAGCTGGGGAAGGAGCCGGGGTCTCGGGACGGGAAGCGTTTGACCGCTATGCGGCGGTGAGCATGCCTTGTCTTCAAAAGGTGGGCGGTCGGTTTTTGTTGGTCGCGCCATTCGGCGCCACGTTTATCGGCGACAGCGAAGATTGGGATCTCGTCGCTGTTGGGGCCTACGAAGAGCCTAGCGCGGTCCTGGCGTTGTTTGAAGACCCTGACTATCGGCAAGCTTATACGCACAGGGTGGCGGCCTGTGCCCGCCAATCGGTCTCCCTCTGCATCGGGTGAACAAAGGGTGTTCCTCTCCCGCTCAGAACTCCGGCGTCAACAGGCGGTGTTCGTTCAGTTGTTCCTCGAATTCGTCAAACAACAGATTGCCAGTGGCGCAGTTGTTCTCGACGATCCAAACATCCTTCGCCAAAGCGCGAAATGACGCAGTCTCTCCTAAGGGATCAATACACAGAATAGGATATCTATTTTGGCAGAGCGCTGTTTTATCTGCAGCGAAGATGACGCTGGCGTTAGAGAAGGATTGACGTAGCGCCTCCTCACTCTCACCAGCATATCTCGCCTCTTCCACCAGATGCAGATTGGCGGAGAAGCCCATATCGGAGATGGCGCGCGCCGCCGTTGAAAGCCGAGACCATTCATCAGGGTGGTCTCGGCTTGTCAAAATGAGTGGTGAGGCCTCGTTATCCATGGCTGCCCATTCTACTTCGTTCAGCAGTTCGGACAGTCAGTTAGATTTTCAATCCACTCCCACAACCTCCAGCACCAAATCGCCAAATTTTTGCAGCTTCGCCTGGCCGACGCCGTGCACCTCCGACAGCGCGCCAAGTGTGCGGGGTTTGGCGCTGGCGATTTCGGCCAGGGTGCGGTCGGTGAAGATCACATAAGCGGGCACGTTCTGGGCGCGGGCCAACTCGGCGCGCTTTTTCTTGAGGCGCTCGAACAGGGCATTGTCGGTGGCGGGGACCACGGTGGGCGCTGAGCGGTCGCGGCTGCGGGCGGCCTTTTTGCCGATATCCTTGCGCAGCATCACCTGCCGTTCGCCTTTGAGCACCCGCCATCCTGTCTCTGTGGCGCACCATTGGCCATATTCGGCGATGTTCACTTCGGCCATTCCGGCGGCGTAGAGCTGGCGGAAGATGGTGCGCCATTCTGGGCGGCTGAGATCCGAGCCGACGCCGAAGGTCGGCAGGGTCTGATGGCCGAACTTGACGACCGTATCCGTCCCCTCGCCGCGTAGCACGTTGATCAGATGTTCAACCCCGAAACGCTGCCCGGTGCGAACGATTGCGGACAATGCTTTTTGCGCCGCCACCGTGCCGTCAAACCGCTCCGGCGGTGTCTCGCACAAATCGCACGCGCCGCAGGGCTCGGTTCTGGTTTCACCGAAGTAAGCCAATAGGGTCTGACGTCGGCACGCCGGCGCCTCCGCCAGCGACAGCAGCGCCCCGAGGCGCGCTCGATCGGCCCGTTTGCGCGGCTCCGGCGCCTCTGACTCGTCGATCTGGCGGCGGCGTAGCTTCATATCGTCGAAGCCGTAGAGGGTCAGGGTGTCCGCTGGTGCGCCGTCGCGTCCGGCGCGGCCGATCTCCTGATAATAACTTTCCACCGTCTTTGGCAGGTCGGCGTGGACCACATAGCGCACGTCCGGCTTGTCGACGCCCATGCCGAAGGCGATGGTGGCGGTCATCACCACCCCATCCTCGTTGACGAAGGCGCGCTGATTGGCCAACCGGACGTCCGGCGGCAGCCCGGCGTGATAGGGCAGCGCCCGCACCCCCTCCGAGGCCAGCTTGTCGGCGAGTTTCTCGACGCCTTTGCGCGAGGCGCAATAGACGATACCGGCTTGCCCGGGCCGGGCTTTCACATAGTCGACTATCCGCGCTGTCGGGTTGTTCTTCGGCTCAAAACACAGTCGCAGATTTGGCCGGTCGAAGCCGCGGATAAAGCTCATCGGCGGCGCGCGGAACAGCTTGTCGACAATCTCGGCGCGGGTGGCTGCGTCGGCGGTGGCGGTGAAGGCCGCGACCTGGATCGACTGCCCGGCCTCCTGCAGCCGTTTGCGGAACGCGCCGATCGAGAGATAATCCGGCCGGAAATCATGCCCCCACTGCGCAACGCAGTGAGCCTCGTCCACCGCCAAGCAGGCGAGGCCGAAGCGCTGGCCATGGGCGGCGAGCATCGCGGCGGTGTCCTCCAACGCGAGGCGTTCCGGCGCGCAATACAGCAGCTTCAACGAGCCGTCGTCGAGCGCGGCGCGCACGCGCATATTCTCTTCATAGTCATTCGCCGAGGTTAGCGCCCCGGCTTCGATCCCGACCGCTCGCAGCGCCGCGACCTGATCCTGCATCAGCGCGATCAGCGGCGAGACCACCAGCGTCACCCCTGGGCGCAGCACCGCCGGAAGTTGATAACACAGCGATTTACCGCCGCCCGTCGGCATGATCGCCAGCGCATCCTTACCATTCAGGATGGTGGCGATGATTTCATCCTGACCAGGGCGGAAATCATCGTAGCCCCAGATCCGGCGCAGGGTCTCACGGGCTTGGTCAAGTGTTGGCGGTGTGGTGGGAACCGGCTCCGCAACAAGTGCGGAGGCGAGGGATGAATCGCCCGGCGTGCGCGGGCCATCCGCGAACACGAACAGCGGAGCGGCTCCCTGTTCATCCTCTTGATCGCCGGAAGAGGGCTCATTTAAACAATAGGGAGGCGATCCGATTTTCGGATCGTCTTGAACATGGGCGGCCATAACGGTCCGCGCCTCCTGCTGCTCGATTTATATTTTGGTCAACGCTAGCGATCCCCTCCCCCCTACGTCTAGGTGAACAAAGGGCGATCAACGCCAGATATGCTGCGGCCCTCTCTGGTGCGCGGCTGCTAGGACAAGGCATTTCTGAGGCGAGACTGAGAAGGTGATGTTGTTGTCGTTAACGCCCCAAAAACGCCATCTTGCCTGCTAGCGGTAGGATAAATGCAAAGCGCCGACGCGGTCGCTGCGTCGGCGAGGCGCTTAATAACAATGGGATGCGGGGGCTTGCCTTCGGGGAGTGGCGAACGCTTTAGGGGCGAACAATGAGCTACGCAGAGTTGAGCCAAGCCGTCGCAAACCGGCTGTCGTCCGAACCTGGGGCGCAAGCGCTGTTTATCGCCGGCAGCTACGGCTCTGGCGCGGAAGACGCCTACAGCGACCTGGATTTGGTTGTCGTGGCCGATCAAGATGAGCATTCGCGCTTGGCTGAGGCGTTTCGCAGTGCGCTCGAGCAACAGGCGGCTGTGGTGTTTTGGCGCGAGCGCAAGGGCCGGAACAGGTTGGTCAACGCCATCACCGAGGATTGGCGGCGTTGTGATTTATTCATGGCCTCCGCGATCGACTTCGCGCAACAGAGACGCTCCCAGGATGGCCTTAAGGTGCTGTTTGATCGGATAAAGCTATATCGCGGCTTGCCCGATAAATTGCCGAGCGCGACGCCTGACCGCACCAAGGTCATGTACATCGTGAATGAATTTCTGCGCGTGCTGGGGCTGATGTCGGTCGGGCTGGGCCGAAGCGAGCATGTTTTGTTGGTGAAGGGCGCTGGTCTGCTGCGGGATCTGTTGACGGATCTGATGCTGGAGGAATCACCGCAGCCTGACCGGGGCGGCGCGCTGCATCTGAGCCGGCTGCTCACTCCGGCGCAGATCAGCTTATTGGAAGGGCTGCCCTATCCGGCCCCGAACCGCGATGATGTCATCACCGCGCATGTGCGCACGGCGGCGGCGTTCCTTCCGATCGCCCGCCGCCTCTCGCAAGAGTTGGAGATTGTTTGGCCCGACGCCTTTGAGCGGGCGACGCGGCGGCGTTTGGCGCTTGAGGGCGTGACGCTGGATTGCGCCTGAACATTCGACAGCGGCGCGCCTCTCGCCATGGAGGCGCCACGGAAGAACCTCTTGCCTCGGCCAAAGCCCCGCCAGATCATGCCGCCGCCGGGAATTGCCGGCGGACGACGGCGTGTGGCGGAGAAGAGCAATGGCTGAGCAGAATGCGACGGCGGGTGGCGGCATGGCGCGCAGCTTAGGCGCGTTGGGCCTGGACCGGCTGTTGATCCTGGGCCCGCGCCCCAATCCCGCGCTGGAGATTTCCTCCCTGGTAGTCGACAGCCGCCAGGTGACGCCCGGAGCCTTGTTCGCGGCGTTGAAGGGGGTCGAGGCGGACGGCGCCGCTTTCGCCGGGGCGGCGATCAAGGCTGGGGCGGTGGGGGTGTTGACCAGTTTGGAAGGGGCGCTGCGGGCTCGGGAGGCGTTGGGCGGCTGGACGGCGCCGTTCTTCATCGACCCGGCGCCGCGCGCCCGGCTAGCGCGGTTGGCCGCCGCATTTCACGGCGCGCAGCCGGAAACATTGGTCGCGGTGACCGGCACCAACGGCAAAACCTCGGTTGCGACTTTCACCCATCAAATCTGGGCGCATTTGAAACGCCCAACCGCCTATTTCGGCACCACTGGCATTGAAGCCGCAGGATTGCCGGGCGGGGATATCGCCGAGCCGCTGGCGCGGACCACCCCGGAGTCGATTGATCTCCAGGCTCTGCTTGCCCGGTTGGCGGGGCTTGGCGCCACCCATACGGCGATGGAGGCGTCAAGCCATGGCCTCGCCCAGCATCGGCTTGACGGCGTCCGGCTGGCGGGGGCGGCGTTCACCAACCTCTCCCGTGACCATTTGGATTATCATGCAGATGTCGCCGAATATTCAGCGGCGAAGCTCCGGCTGTTTGCTGAATTGACGCCCTCCGGCGCGGCGGCGGTTTTGAATGCGGATGATCCGCTGTACCCAGCTGTGGCGGCGATCGCAGTGGGGCGGGGGCTGCGGTTGATCCCATTCGGGCGTCAAGCTGGCTCCGGCGAGGGGCCGGAAGGGCTGGCGTTGCTGGCGCAGGACACCGATCCAGGCGGTCAGACTCTGCGGATCGGTTGGGCCGGGCGCAGCCATCTGGTGCGGCTGAAGCTGGTGGGGCGGTTCCAAGGCTGGAACGCGCTCGCCGCCGCTGGCCTGGCGATTGGCGCTGGTGAGGCGCCTGAGAGGGTGTTCGAGGCGCTGGAGTATCTGACCGGCGTGCGCGGCCGGATGGAGTTGGCGGCGCGCCGGGCCAACGGCGCCGGGGTGTTCGTCGACTACGCTCATACGCCGGAGGCGGTGAGGATCGCGCTGGAGGCGCTGCGCCCGCATGCGCCGGGGCGGCTGCATGTGGTGGTCGGCGCTGGCGGCGACCGCGATCCTGGCAAGCGCCCTTTGATGGGCGCGGCTGCTGCGGGGGCGGCTGATCGAGTGATCGTCACCGACGACAACCCGCGCTCGGAGGACCCCTCGGTCATTCGGGCGGCTGTGCTGGCGGGAACGCCGCCGGATGATCCGCGTGTGACCGAGGTCGGCGACAGGGTTGAAGCGATTTTGCGCGCCGTCGACGGGCTGGAGCCGGGAGATGCGTTGATGATCGCTGGCAAGGGCCATGAGCAAGGGCAGACCATCGCGGGCGTCACCCACCCGTTTGACGATGTGGAGCAAGCGCGTGCAGCGGTGAGCGCACTCGACGGAGATGAGGGACAATTGATAGAGGATATCTAGCTACATCGGGGAATCATGGGTTGGGGCGACGTTTTGACGTCGATGCGGCGCCAGACTGCCGCGAGTGTCACGGAAAATACGCCTTTTGCGGGTATCTTAAACGCAGCCGTATGGAGACGCCGCACCGCCTCCACCGTGCGCCGTGTGTCTAAATGATGAGCGGCCATGTGTTTTCATGGATGGCGGCTGGAAGTGCCCTATGGCGCTATTCAGCGACTATGTCGTTGGATTGGTTCGCGTTTTCAGCTCGTTGTTACGTGTTCTTAACGTTAGGCCGGGACTGTGGTCGGCAGGAGGATGAAATGCGTGCAGATTTTTTAAATTCACTTGTCGACCCTGAGCTTGTCGCTGAGGTCGCGAAAGGCCTGCCGCCGATTGATCCGAATTCTCCGCAGCGTTTTTTCAACCGAGAGCTATCCTGGCTAGCCTTCAATTGGCGGGTGCTGGAAGAGGCTGAGAATCCGAATCAGCCGTTGATGGAGCGGGTGCGGTTCCTGTCGATCTCGGCCAACAATCTCGATGAATTTTATATGGTGCGCGTCGCCGGTCTGCGCGGTTTGGTGCGCAGCGGGGTCAAGACCCGCAGCATTGATGGCCGCACCCCTGATGAGCAACTTCGCGCCATCGACGCCGACGCCCGCCGCCTGATGGATAAGCAGCAGGCGCTGTGGAGCCAACTTACGAACCAGTTGGCCGAAAGCGGCGTCCAGATTGCCGATGCGAAGCACCTCTCGAAAGCTGACCGCACGTTTTTGGATGATCATTTCACCAAACAAGTGTTCCCGGTGTTGACGCCGCTGGCGATCGATCCGGCGCATCCGTTTCCCTTCATCCCGAATAAGGGTTTTGCTCTGGCGCTGCAGTTGAGGCCAACCGCTGGCGGGCAATGCATGGAGGCGTTGATCCCGATTCCGAGTCAGATCAGCCGCTTTATCCCGCTGCCTGGGGCCGAACCGTCGATGAACGCAGCCGGGGAATATGAAACACCGCCGAAGCTGCGGTTTTTCCCTTTGGAGAGCTTGATCGACCTCTATCTCGACCAGTTGTTTCCTGGTTACGAGGTGGCTGGCCAAATTCCCTTCCGGGTGCTTCGCGACAGCGACATCGAGATCGAGGAAGAAGCCGAAGACCTGGTGGCGATGTTCGAGCTTGCGCTGAAGCGCCGCCGCCGCGGCGAGGTCATTCGGCTCAAGATGTCCTCACGGGCGCCGTCCAAGCTCGCCAAACGTTTGGTCCGTGCGTTGGAGGTTGATCGCCATGAGGTGATCGAGGTCGACGGGCTGATCGGGATGAGCGACGTGGATCAGATCATCGAAGGCGACCGTCGTCCCGATCTGTGCTGGACGCCCTACGCCCAACGCACCCCGGAGCGGTTGCGCGATTTCGGCGGCGACGTGTTCGCCGCCATCGCGGACAAAGACATCCTGATCCACCACCCGTATGAGAGCTTTGAAATCGTTGTCCGCTTCTTGCAGCAGGCGGCGCAAGACCCAAACGTGATCGCCATTCGGCAAACGCTCTACCGGACCTCACAGCAAAGCGCGATCGTGCAGGCGCTGTGCGAGGCGGCGGAGGAAGGCAAGTCCGTCACCGCCCTAGTGGAGCTGAAGGCGCGGTTCGACGAGGCCGCCAACATCCAGTTGGCGCGGCAGTTGGAGCGCGCCGGGGTGCAGGTGGTGTTCGGTTTTGTCGATCTGAAAACCCACGCTAAGATGTCGACGGTGGTTCGCCGTGAGCGCGGCAAGCTGATCACCTACTCGCATTTCGGCACTGGCAATTATCATCCAATCACGGCGAAGATTTACACGGATCTGAGCTTGTTCACCTGCGACGCAGCGCTGGGCCGAGACACCACGCGCTTGTTCAATTACATCGGCAGCTACTCCGAACCTGCGAAAATGGAACAGCTGACCTACGCCCCAGTAACGTTGAAAAAAACCATCCTGGAGAATCTTGAGGCCGAGGCCGCTAACGCTAAGGCCGGCAAACCGGCGCAGGTGTGGGCGAAGATGAACTCGGTGATCGAGCCGGAAGTGGTCGACGCGTTGTACGCCGCAGGCCAGGCGGGTGTGAAAATTGATCTGGTGGTGCGCGGCATTTGCGGCTTGCGCCCAGGGGTGCCGGGGTTGTCAGAGAACATCCGGGTGAAGTCGATCGTTGGCCGGTTTCTTGAGCATTCGCGCATCTGCTGCTTCGCCAATGGTGCGCCGCTGCCCAGCGATCAGGCGAAGGTGTATATCTCGTCGGCGGATTGGATGGACCGCAACCTCAATCGCCGGATTGAGACCATGGCGCCGATCCTCAACAGCACGGTGCGCGCCCAGATCCTGGAGCAGGTGATGGCCGCCAACCTGGCTGATGAGGCGCATTCCTGGGTATTGGGTCCGGACGGCTCTTTCACCCGCGCTACGCCAGCCGATCCAGAAAATCCGTTCAACGTGCATGAGTTCTTTATGTCCAACGCCTCGCTCTCCGGGCGCGGTGAGCGGGGAACGGAAGATGCGCCCCGCCTGAGGCCGGCGTATCTGGGGCATACAGCACCGGAGCAACCGAAGTCAGCCACTTCCCAGGCGGGCGCCTCGGCCAAGGCGAGTTTGACCGCAGCTGAGTAGCCCCACGGGGATGAAAGGCCTTTCCTCACTTTTCACACCGGATTCACCGCGTCGCCAATGCGAAAAATGTGGCGACGTATTATGGTGAATCATACTCTCGCATTCGTGCGCGGGGGCAATAATGTGAATGGGGGGAGACATATGGTCTCGCTGTTGAGAAAGCGGTTGGTGTGCGCCGCAGCTATTGGGGCGGTGCTTGCAGGCGGCGCGACAGCATCTGCGGATGATGACGGCAAGCAGGACCGGACCTCCTATGGCGATCGCCCGGGATTTCTGGCCGGGACTGTCGCCCGCACCGTCTATGACGGCGTTTCGGATGATTTGCTGACGGCGGGCCTCGGCGCCAGCGGTCTTGCCTTCGCCGCGCCGGCGCCAGGTTTCGCCGACCCGCTGGCGCCGACATCCGCCGAGTTGCGGCGGTTGGCGATCTACAACAATTACCGGGCGCTGGTCGACACCACCGAGGGCGGCGGTTATGGCCGCCTCTATGGGCCGAACGTGGACGCAGATGGCGCAGCATCTGAAAGCGAGGGCCTGATTGCGGGCGTGGAGGCGATTGCCTTCGCCAAAGGGCGCGCGAGGCGATCTCACGGCGATCACAAACTGCTTCGTAATGTCACCATGATGGTGCAGATTCCGGAGAGTTTCGACCCGGATCACGCCTGCATCATCACCGCCCCGTCCTCCGGTTCGCGCGGAGTCTATGGCGCGATCGGCACCGCTGGGGAGTGGGGACTGAAGAACGGCTGCGCCGTCGCCTACACTGACAAGGGGACAGGCACAGGCGCGCATAATCTGGCGCGCGACACCGTCGGCTTGATTGATGGAACCCGCGCCGCCGCTGATGACGCCGGGGCCGCCTCCACCTTTACCGCGCGGCTCTCGGACCGGCGGCGCGAGCGATTCAACCAAGAGTTTCCCAACCGTTTCGCCTATAAGCACGCCCATTCGGAGTTGAATCCGGAGCAGGATTGGGGCGGCGATGTGCTGCGGTCGATTCAGTTCGCGTTTTATATTTTGAATCAGGAGTTTAGAGGACAAGAAATTACACCGCGCCGCACTCTCGTGATCGCCTCCAGCGTCTCCAATGGTGGGGGAGCTTCTGTGTTGGCGGCTGAGCAGGACAAGCGCGGTTGGATTGACGCCGTGGTGGTGTCCGAGCCAAACGTCAATCCGGTGTTC
>JAHQVS010000199.1 GCA_019634215.1 Paracoccaceae bacterium
CGCCGATGGCGGAGCCTGCGCCGTCAATGGAATGGTTGGGGCGGGTGGTCGATGGTTTCGGGCGGCCGGTCTCGGGTGGTGCGATCGCGCCGGGGGCGCGGCCTTATCCTTTACGCGCCGGGCCGCCCCGGGCGTTGGGGCGCAAGCGGGTGGGGGCGCGGCTCTCCAGCGGCCATGCGGCGTTCGACACGCTGCTGCCGATCTGTGAGGGGCAGCGGGTCGGGCTGTTCGCGGGCTCCGGCGTCGGCAAATCGCGGCTGCTGGCGGCGCTGGCGCAGCGGATGAGCGCTGATGTGGTGGTAATCGGGTTGATCGGCGAGCGCGGCCGGGAGGTGCGGGAGTTTGTCGAAGTCACGCTTGGCCCCGAGGCGATGAAGCGCGCGGTGGTGGTGGCGGCGACCTCGGACGAGCCCGCGCCGGTCAAGCGCCGTGCGGCGTGGCTGACGCTGGCGACGGCGGAGTATTTTCGCGATCAGGGCAAACAGGTGCTGTTGTTGTTCGATAGCCTGACCCGGTTCGCCGAGGCGCATCGCGAAGTGGCGCTGACGGCTGGCGAAACGGCCTCGCTGGCCGGGTTTCCGCCCTCGACCGTCAGCCTGATCGCGGGTTTGGCCGAACGCGCCGGGCCTGGGGAGGACAAGAGTGGCTTCGGCGACGTCACGGCGGTGTTCACGGTGTTGGTCGCCGGGTCGGATATGGAGGAGCCGGTCGCTGACATGACGCGCGGTGTGCTCGACGGCCATTTTATCCTGGATCGTGATATCGCCGAGCGCGGCCGGTTTCCTGCGATCGACGTGCGCCGCAGTGTGTCGCGGTCCTTGCCTGAGGCGGCGAGCGAGGTTGAAAACGCCCTGATCGCCCGCGCGCGGGCCCTGTTGGCGCGGTATGAGCAGGCGGCGCCGATGATTCAGATTGGGCTTTATAAGCCCGGCGCCGACGCCGAAACAGATGCGGCGGTGCGGATTTGGCCTGCCCTGGACGCATTTTTCGCCGCCCCGTCTAAAACACCAGAGGCGGCGTTTGAGCGGTTGGCGGCGATCTTGGACGAGCAGAAGGGCTACCCTGAAGCGCCCTCCGCCGGTTCTCACCTATGAGAGCTGGCGTGAACTGGGTTAGCCGCAGCAGCCAGCGGTCGCCGCCCCCTTTGCGATGGAGAACGGCGAGGGGGCCGGGTTCTGATTGAAGGGGCCTTGATGCGCCGCGCCGCGCGTCACCTCGAAGAACGGGGCCAATCGGCTTTGCTCCAGGGCGAGGGCTGCAGTGCGATCGACTGGGACGGCCTCTCCCATTGGCAAAGTCAAAGTGGCGTCCAGCGTGAACGCCTCGGACGCCTCTGCTATACCGCCGAGATAGCGCGCGGCGTCGCCGTAATCTTCTGGCTCGGCCTCGGCGCTGTCCAGCGCGAACAGGCGATAGGTCGCGGAGACGAACCGCGTTTCGCCCAACTTCGCCGTCACCGCGGGGTCCGAGGCCTCGATCGGCGCCGCTGACACCAATCGGGGGGAGGCGAAGCCAGCCTGATGCGCCATGGCGAGGAAATCCCGCCAATACAGCGCGCCGCCGAGGCATTCGCCATAAAGAACGGGGTCGTTCAGAATCGCCTCGGGCACGCGGCGATCGGCGTAGACGTCGGAGAAATAGAACTCGCCGCCGGGCTTTAGCAGCCGCCGCACCCCTCGTAGCGCCGCCATTTTGTCCGCCACGAGGTTGATCACGCAGTTTGACACAGCGACATCGAACGAGGCTGGGGCGAGGGGAAGGTCATCTAGCCGCTCGATCAGCCCCTCGTGGAAGGCGGTGTTGGCCTGGGCATAGCCAAAGCGCTCGCGGTGCCATTCTTCATGGTTGCGGGCGACGGCGAGCTGTTCTGGCGTCATGTCGACGCCAGCCACATGCCCGTCCGGGCCGACCATCTGCGCCAGAACATAAACATCCCGCCCGGCGCCGCAGCCCAGGTCCAAAACCTGCGCGCCCCTTAGGGCCGGCGGTGCGATCAGGCCGCAGCCGAAGAATCGGGCCAAGGTCTCCTCATGGAGGTTTGCCAACATCTGGCGCATGCCCGCGTCCGGGGTGTCAGTGATTTTGCAGGCGTTGGTGCGAAGATCATCAGAGCGGCTGAGGGTCTCGCCATAATAGGTCTTCACGATATCGCGAGTCTGCGCCGCGTCAGCTGCAGTTGGAATCGTGGTGGCGGGGGCGTTTGTCATAACTGTCCTGAGTTTTCGAAGAAGTTCCGGCGCGCTTCACGGGTGTTGCGGGCGGGAAATTGGGCCGTATGGCCGGTTCTGGCCACACAAGATTCCGCGAATGCATTTGCGCTCATGAGATGTTCACTCTTTGCTCTCATGTTCGCTGAAATTTCGAATGACAGTTGGGTTCATTTGCTGACGGGGCAGCGGCGCAACTCTTGATCAAATAAGGTTAACCACCAAATTCTGTTACGGTTTCGAAAGTTGACTGAGCTACTCGGAAATGTAGTGATGCCAGCTGGGCATCATGGCGTGCTTTGCTGCGCGCGCTGGCTGGCTGACGTCGCTGGGGAGTTAGATCACGATGGGGCGAGCCGTCGTTCACACACAAGCTGAACAGAGCGTCTCTGCGTCGAGCGGCGATCGGCTGCGCCTTGAGGGCGTGAGTCGACTGTTCGGCGACAAGGCGGCGGTGCGCGATCTGAGCCTCTCGGTTGCGCCTGGGGAGGTGGTGTGCCTGCTCGGCCCCTCGGGCTGCGGTAAATCCACGACCTTGCGGATCGCCGCCGGTGTTGAGCGCCAGAGCGGCGGACGGGTGTTGGTCGACGGTGTTTCCGTGTCCGACGACGCGCGGCACGCGCCGCCGGAAGCGCGCGCCATTGGGTTGATGTTTCAGGATTTCGCGCTGTTCCCGCATCTGACCGTGGCGAAGAACGTCGCCTTCGGATTGCGTGGCATGGATAAAGAAGCGGCGCTGGCGCGGGCCTCGGCGGAGCTGGGGCGCGTCGGCCTCGCCGGGTATGAGGCATCCTACCCGCATGAGCTTTCGGGCGGTGAGCAGCAGCGCGTGGCTTTGGCTCGGGCGTTGGCGCCGAAGCCGAGCGTGATGCTGATGGACGAGCCGTTCTCCTCACTGGACCATCGTTTGCGCGACGCGGTGCGGGATGAGGCGCTTGCGCTGATGAAAGAGGCCGGCACGGCGGTGCTGTTGGTCACTCACGACCCCGATGAGGCCATGCGCATGGGCGACCGGATCGCGTTGATGCGCGATGGAGGAATCGTCCAAATCGGCGCGCCCTATCATGTGTATAATCACCCGGTGGACCGTCGCTCGGCGGCGTTCTTCTCGGATGTGAACATCATCCATGGCGTCGTGAACGCTCAGCAGACCGACACGCCGTTCGGCCGCTTCCTCACGCCAGGATTGGTGGATGATGTTGATGTGGAAGTGATTATTCGGCCACAGCACCTCAAAATCGACATGGTCAGCGAGGGGCGTCCCGAGGACAGCCCGAGCAATGGCGTCGCGGCGGCAGGTGTGGTGGAGCGTGCGCGGTTCATGGGCGCGCATTCGCTGATTGAAGTGCGCATGGCTCCTGAAGAGTCGGTGTTGACCGCCACCGTGCCTGGCGCATTTTTGCCGCCTGCAGGCGCGCCTGTGTGGCTGTCTTTGCGGCGGGATCGCTGCTTTGTGTTTCCTTGTGCGGTGCAATCCGTGGTCGAGTTCCCCTACTTTAACCGTGAAGGCGGTTTACAGGGCGGCCTTGGCTATGCGTTGGATGCCGATGGCGACGTGCGGCCGACCCCGATAGAGGCGTCGGAAGCTGACGCCAAAACCCCGGCCATGTGGTCATAACAGCCGCAGTATCGCGTTCTTGCGGCGGGGTTATTGGTTAGCCGCGTTCCTAGACCTAAATCACATGATAGGCGATACGCTTCGACGATGAGGCGAATCGCGCGGCGTTTGCGCGTTGGTTGCAAACGCTGCATAAGAAGCATTGAGCAACAAATAGTCGGCTAAACTAGGCCGGCCCCTGAAGAGATTTTGTGGAGCGTGGAGCGATGACCCCGAGCATCTGGCAAATTCTGATAGTAGTTATTCTGGCCGTGCTGTTGTTCGGTCGTGGCAAGATTTCCTCCCTGATGGGCGACGTGGCCAAGGGCATCAACGCGTTCAAAAAGGGCATGAAGGACGGTGTTGAAGAAGATCAACAAGCCGGCCACAAGACCATCGACGGCGACGCCCGCGTCGACATGTCCGCTGAGCAAAAGCCGAAAGAACGTTACGAAAGCTGACTCCGATGGGCTAAGACAGCCTGCAATTGCGCCATGGGGGCGGGTGGTTCGTCCAGCTCCGTCAGTGAGGCGGCCCGTTAAGGTAGGATGCGCGTATGTTCGATATTGGCGGGTGGGAGCTGCTGGTGATCGGCTCGCTGGCGCTAATAATCGTCGGCCCGAAAGATCTGCCGCGAATGATCCGCAATGTCGGCCAATGGGTTGGCAAGGCCCGCGGATTGGCGCGGGAATTTCAAAGCGGCATGGAGCAGGCGGCGCGCGAGGCCGATCTGGATGATGTGGCTAAGGCCGGACGCGAGGTGCGGGACTCTGTCTCCTCACTTGGGGCGGACACCAAACGTATGTTGGACACGCCGGCAACGGCTTCCTCAAGCACGCCACCCGATGTTGAGGTTGAGAAGCCGCGCCCTTCCGCACCTGTGACACCCACTCCGCCCCGTCCCGCTGGCGCCGTTTCCCATGGCTCGGCTGAAACCGCCCCGCCGCCGCGCTCGCCGCTGCCACCTGAGCCCCGGCGAGATCCGCCCGTCGAACCGACATCTTCTCGTCAGGCCGCCCCGGCGGCGGCGCCTGACGGCCGGGATGACGACATTCTGGACAGTTTCGAGCGTGGCATGCGCGCCGGCGGCGGTTCCTGACTGCGTGGCCAGTCTAGGGGGCTGTTCACCAGTTGTAAGGCGAGGCTGAAGCCCTTCTCCATCACGGAGGCGGGTTTTCCGGCGCGCCTTTCGTAATTTTAAGTTGCGCCGGTGTGTCGATCCGGCTTGAAACCGGCTTCAACCATCGGGTTAGGACTTCGGATGGCGCGCTCGGGGGCGGCCTGGAGTTTCGATCGACAGCGCGCCAAAAAAGTGCGGCGCGCCAAGACTTAAGAACAGGGGACGCGCAAGGTGGCGACCACCATGCAAGATGATATCGAATCCAGCCAAGCACCGTTGATCGAGCATCTGACCGAGCTTCGGTCGCGCCTGATGAAGGGATTATTCGCGCTCGGCATCGCGATCATTTTCTGCTTTGTGTTCGCGAAGGAGGTCTACGATATCCTGACTGCGCCGCTCTGCCAGGAGCTGATAGAGCGCGGCAAGGCCTGTGACCTGATCTTCACCGCAATCCACGAGAAATTCTTTACTGATCTGCGCATGTCCCTATTCGCGGGATTGTTTCTGGCGTTTCCTTTTATCGCCAATCAGTTATGGCGGTTTGTCGCCCCGGGCCTGTATCAGGATGAGAAGTCGGCGTTTTGGCCGTTCCTGATTGCGACGCCGGTGCTGTTCGCGATGGGCGCGTCGCTGGTGTATTTTCTAGTGATGCCGATGGCGTTCGGCTTTTTCCTCGATTACGGCAGCACGCCGCCCGATGCGTCGGCGGATGTTGCCCCGACCTTGGACGCGATTGTCACCGGCGCGGTGGACCGCTCGATTGCGGACACCATCGAGGCTGGGGCCTCGGTGGACCGCTCAATGGTGGAGCTGTCAGTGCGGGCCGCCATTGACGCGGTGCGCGAGGTGTTGGCCGCAAATGGCGTTGAAACTGCGGTTGGCCAAGCCGCCGCGCAGCCGGAAGACGCCAATATTCAGTTCCTGGGCAAGGTGAACGAGTATCTGTCGATTGTGATGACCTTCATCTTCGCTTTCGGCCTGTCGTTCCAATTGCCGGTGTTGTTGACGCTGCTCGGCCGCGCCGGGATCGTCACCGCCGAGGGGCTGGCCAACGGGCGGAAATACGCCATTGTCGGCATCGCGGCGGCGGCGGCGATGTTGACCCCGCCGGACCCGTTCAGCCAACTTGGCCTCGGGGTGCCGATCTATTTGC
>JAHQVS010000200.1 GCA_019634215.1 Paracoccaceae bacterium
CGGCGGCGGCGATTGCAGAGCCGAAAGCGCCCTTGGCCGGACGGCCGTCGCGATCGACGGGCAGGCCTTCCGGGAGGTCGGACCAAGCGAGCAGGCAATCATGCTCAGTCGCCGTCGCGAGAAACACGCCGCCATGGCGATGCTTCTGCGCCGCAGCCAGAGCAGCGGCCTCAGTCGCCCCTGAGGTGAACACCACCTGATCCCTGTCGCAGCCGACCAGCGCCGCCACTTGCACCCGCGCCGTCTCGACGATGGCCTTCGCCGCCCGCCCCTCGGCGTGAACCGAGGACGGGTTGCCCACTGCGTCCATAGCCTCAAGCATCGCCGCTCGCGCCTCGGGTCGGAGCGGGGCGGTGGCGTTCCAGTCGAGGTAAACGCGTTTTTTGCTCATGAGGCCTCCGCCTCCGTCTGGGCGGCGGGCGCAAAATCATTCGGCGGCGATGCGTCCGCCTTTACACAGGATGTCGCGCAGATAGCGGCCGGTGTGGCTGCGTTCAACCGCCGCCACCTCTTCCGGCGTGCCGACAGCCACCACCTCACCGCCGCCGTCGCCGCCTTCGGGGCCAAGATCGATGATCCAATCGGCGGTTTTGATCACATCCAGGTTGTGCTCGATCACCACAACGGTGTTGCCCGCCTCGACCAACTCGTTCAGCACTTGCAGCAGCTTTTTTACATCCTCGAAATGCAGCCCGGTGGTGGGCTCATCTAGGATATAGAGCGTGCGTCCGGTGGCGCGTTTCGCCAGTTCCTTGGACAGCTTCACCCGTTGCGCCTCACCGCCGGAAAGGGTGGTGGCCTGTTGGCCGATCTTCACATAGCCGAGGCCGACCTGCTGTAGAGTGACCATCTTGTCGCGGATCGCCGGGACCGCCTTGAAGAACTCGGCGCCGTCGTCGACGGTCATGCCGAGCACGTCGGCGATTGATTTATCGCGATACTTAATTTCCAGCGTCTCGCGGTTGTATCGTGCGCCTTTGCAGATATCGCAGGTGACATAGACATCCGCGAGGAAGTGCATCTCGATCTTCAGAACGCCATCGCCTTGGCAGGCCTCGCAACGACCGCCTTTGACGTTGAAGGAGAAGCGGCCCGGCTTGTAGCCACGCGTCTGCGACTCCGGCAACCCGGCGAACCAATCGCGAATCGGGGTGAAGGCGCCGGTGTAAGTCGCGGGGTTGGAGCGCGGAGTGCGGCCAATCGGGGATTGGTCGATATCGATGACTTTATCGAGATATTCCAACCCCTTGATGGTCTTGCACGGGGCCGCCTGGGCGCGGGCGCCGTTCAAGCGCTGGGCGGCGGTCTTATACAGCGTCTCGATGGTGAAGGTGGATTTGCCGCCGCCAGACACGCCCGTCACACACGTGAACGTCCCGAGAGGGATCTTGGCGCCAGCTTTCTTTAGGTTGTTGCCAGTCGCGCCGACCACCTCCACCCACTTGCCAGAGCCGTCACGCCGGAACGGCGGGGTTTCGATCTCCCGGCGGCCAGCGAGGTAATCGCCCGTAATGGATTTCTTATCGTTTGCGACGTCCACAGGGCTGCCCTGGCTGACAATCTCGCCGCCATGCACCCCGGCGCCGGGGCCCATGTCGACCAGATAATCCGCCTCTAGCATCGCTTCTTCATCATGCTCAACGACGATGACGGTATTGCCCGCGTCACGCAGGTTTTTCAGGGTGGCGAGCAGCCGGTCATTATCGCGCTGATGCAGGCCGATCGAGGGCTCGTCGAGCACATACAGCACGCCGGTGAGGCCGGAGCCGATCTGGCTGGCGAGGCGGATGCGTTGGCTTTCGCCGCCAGACAGCGTTCCGGCGTTGCGGCCCAGGGTGAGGTAATCCAGTCCGACATTGACCAGGAAGCCGAGACGCTCCTGAATCTCCTTCAGGATCGGTTTGGCGATCTCTTTCTTAGTGGCGCTGAGATGCGGTTCGATCGCATGCGCCCAGGCCGCCGCCTCGCGGATCGATTGACGGGTGACCTCGCTGACATGGCGCAGCTCGCCATCATCGGAAGCGATCTTCACCGCCAGCGCCTCGGGCTTTAGGCGATGCCCACCGCAGGCCTTGCAGGGCTGTTGCGTCTGATAGCGCTCGAACTCCTCGCGCATCTGGTCGGAGCCGGTCTCCTTCCAGCGGCGCTCCAGGTTAGGAATCACCCCCTCGAACGCGCGCTTGACCTTATAGACCCGGCCGCCATCGTCGAAGGTGAATTGCATCTCCTTGCCGTTGGAGCCGTAGAGCAGCAGCTTCTTGCCTTCCTCCGGCAAGTCGCTCCAAGGCGCGCGCACCTGGAATTTGCCGTACCGCGCCACCGCGTCCATGGTCTGACGGTAATAGGGCGAGGGCTGGCCGGTTTTCGACCAGGGGGCGATGGCGCCGTCATAGATCGACAGGCGCTCGTCCGGGACCACCAGGCGTTCATCGAACACCATCTCAACGCCGAGGCCGTCGCAGTCCGGGCAGGCGCCAAACGGAGCGTTGAAGGAGAACAGCCGGGGCTCGATCTCGGGGATGGTGAAGCCGGAGACCGGGCAGGCGAAGTTCTGACTGAAGGTGATCCGCTCGGGCTCGCCGCTTTTCGGCGCGGTCTCAAAGATGGCGATGCCGTCCGCCAAGCCGAGCGCGGTCTGGAAGCTGTCGGCGAGGCGGGTCTCCATCCCCTCCTTCACCACGATGCGGTCGACCACGACGTCGATGTCGTGCCGGAATTTCTTATCCAGGGTCGGCGGCTCGTCGAGCTCATAGAACTCGCCGTCGACCTTAACCCGCTGATAGCCCTGCTTGCGCAGTTCGGCGAACTCCTTGCGATACTCGCCCTTACGGTCGCGAACGATCGGCGCGACCAGATAGCCGCGCGTCCCCTCCGCCATCGCCATCACCCGGTCGACCATTTCAGAGATTTGCTGCGCCTCGATCGGCTCTCCGGTGGCGGGGCTGTAAGGCGTGCCGACGCGGGCGAATAGCAGGCGCAGATAATCGTAGATCTCAGTGACGGTCCCGACCGTGGAACGCGGGTTCTTCGATGTCGTCTTCTGCTCGATCGAAATCGCCGGGGAGAGGCCAGAGATATGGTCGACGTCCGGCTTTTCCATCATGTTCAAGAACTGCCGGGCGTAAGCCGACAAGCTCTCGACATAGCGGCGCTGGCCCTCGGCGTAGATGGTGTCGAACGCCAGCGAAGATTTGCCGGAGCCGGAGAGGCCGGTGATCACGATCAACTGGTCGCGGGGGAGATCGATGTCGACCCCCTTCAGATTATGCTCACGCGCGCCGCGCACCGAGATCATCCGTCTCTCCGCCGCCGCATCACGCGTGCCCCGAGCCTTCACCCCCAAAGTGGATTTGGCGGCGGTTTTCTTCGCGCCAGCGGACCTAGGAGTCACGGTTTTTGCAGCGCCCGTCTTAGAGGCGCCAGACTTGGCCGAGCTCGTTTTCGCAGCGGCGGCCTGGGCGCGCGACGACGTCGCCGCTTTGCCTGTCGAAGGGCTAGTCTTCCCCTTTCGTTCCAGAGGTGTGCCCTGTTCAGACCGCGCCGCGCCCTTTCGAGCCCCCGCCGTCCCCGGTTTTCCCGCCGCCTTAGCCATCGCCGATTCCTCTCTTCCTCGCTCACGCAGATAGCGCGGCGAGATAGGTTTGGGGAGAGCAGCGGCGAAAAAACGGCCATTTAGCCACGGTGGTTCCAACGAATGAGACAGCGGCGCGACAGTCGCATACGCAAAGGCTCTTAAAACCGCCGTAACCTGTCAGCTCAAACCGGGGGATGAAGTGGGTGTTTTGAGAACCGCGCCGATCTTCTGGGGGAAAGATGGCCGACCGGCGCGCAGCGCGGCTCTCTGGGTCAAGGGGACCATGGGGGGAAACGTCGCCCTCAACCTTTTTCGCGAATGAACCATCCGCTTAACACGACATGTAAGTAAAACTTCCATGTCATTGACGTGACATATAACCCTGGCTAACCCGTCAGGCAAGCCTGATCTTTTCTTATGTCTATACTACAATCGCGACATGGTGAGTTGTGTTTTACTACGCTACCCCCGCATTCCACGTAAAAGCCCATCCACCGAGACGGCTCCCGCCCCACGAATAACGAGGTAAATCAACACGAAAGCCCACAGCGCGCGTTGGTCAAGGATGGCGCTGTCCTGAATGCGGTCGAACACCACACCGATGGTTTTCTCGTCGGCGCCGTGGCCGGTGATGTCGACCCAGGTTTGCACGCCGATAAATCCCAACATGCCCAGGCTGGCGAGACGGGTGAACAGGCCAACCACCACCAAGGCGGGCAAAATGAATTCGGCGTAGGTCCCACCATAGGCCATCAGCCAATATTCGATTCCCAAGGCGCCCGAATCGTACCCCGCCTCTTCAAACGCCACCGGCGCCATCTGCGCGAAACTGTTGCCGCTGACGGTGATGTATTCAAGCCAACCGCCCTCGGCGCCGCGCTCCGAGGCCACAACCTTACGCAGCGCGGAATTCCAAAAATAGAACAGCAACACGCTGCCAAAGGTTACTCGCGCCAGCAGACCAGTGGCCCAACCATCCAACAGGCTTTGCAGGCCCCCGAATATCGCATCATGTAGCCGCACCAGCATCGCAATCCCTCCAAACTCGCCCATGGGCCAGCGCCGTTAACCTTCGCAGGCGCCGTAAACTCGATGTTAGCCGCTCTTGATGAGCGGATGAGACCTTGGCGTTCTCGCCCCCGAGGCCAGGGTCGGGCGATTCTCACCCTTCCGGCGCCTTCACCCCCGAAAACACCCCGCTCTCCAGCGCCGCCGTGAGGTGAGACGCAAGATCAAATCCTTGGGTTTCAGCCTCTGCGCTCGCGGCGGCGGCGGCCAAGGTCTGCCCAGCCGACATGGCGGACAAAAACGTGAAGCCGCCGGGCGGCGTCTGACGCATCGTCACCTCGCTCCGGGGGCGGATGATCATTACGTCCTCGCCGCCCTGGCGCACCGGAACGTCATGGCCGTTCTGGTCGGCCCAAATCGAAAAGACCGGATGCGCCGACCGCACCAGCCGCAACGAGGGGTGCGCCGTGAAACGCAGCTCCGGCATCCGTTCTGGTGCGACGCCGCTCGCCACCGCCTGAAACTGCTCCATGGTGAACGGCTCGATGTCGGCGGCGTGATAGGCCTCGCGGCGGGCGCGCTCCAACCGGGCGACGCCGCCGAGATACGGCACGGTCTCAGCGGGCGGGAAGCTCTCGACCCAACCTGGAAACGCCGCGCCGTAGAAGATCATCATCGGCGAGATTGGCGGATGCTCGCGGACATATACTCCGGCCATGGCGTCGAAGAATTGCGCCCCGACCAAACGCTTCACGGTCGGATAGGCCGACGCCAAGGCCGAAATCAGGCTGACCACTACGTTATTGCGGTAAACGGCGAAGCGTTTTTCCGGCGCTTGGCCCCGGATTTTGGCGACATCAGCCGGAATCGGCGCGTCAGCGTCCAGCAGAGCGGCCGCGAAAGCGGCTTGGCCCGCTTCGGCCTCAGGCGGCGGCGTCTTTGGCATTCGCATATCTCGCCAAGACGGCGTCAGCGCGCCGCGCCTCAGCCGCCAGCGTCTCCCATTCGGGCACGTCATTGTCCCATTCGATCAGCGTCGGGCGTGGGCCGATCGCCGCGATCACCTGGTCATACAGCGCCCAGACCGGGTCGATCACCGCGCGATCATGGGCGTCAATCAGCAGCGGATCGCCGAAATCATCTTCATCCTCGGCATGGCCGCCAAGATGGACCTCCCCGACAAGATCGAGCGGGAAACCTTCTAGATACGCCTCTGCGCTGTAGCCGTGGTTCACCGCCGACACATACACATTGTTCACATCCAACAGCAGCCCGCAGCCAGACCGCGCCGCGATCTCTTTCAGGAAGTCGATCTCCGATAGCGTCGAGGTCTCGAATTGAAGATAGGTGGAAGGGTTCTCCAACAGCATCCGGCGCCCAACCACGTCCTGCACTTGGCTGATATGGTCGGAGACGCGGGCGACGGTTTCCTCATTGTAAGGCACCGGCAGAAGATCGTTCAGAAAGCCGCTGTCATGGGTCGACCAAGCCAGATGCTCTGAGAACAGCCCCGGATCACACCAGGCGACCAGCTTTTTGAGGCGCGCCAAATGCTCTGGGTCCAACCCCCGCTCCGCACCGATCGACAGGCCGACGCCATGGGCCGAGATTGGAAATCGCTCGCGGATGGCGCGCAGGGCCGCATGCGGCGGGCCGCCGTCGCCCATGTAATTTTCACAGTGAATCTCAAACCACGCCACATGGGCTGATCCGTCACTTGTCCCTTCGGGGGCCGCCAAAACGGCGTCGTAATGTTCGGGCTTCAATCCGACGCCGGTGCGCGCCGGAATGTCGGCCTCGCAAGTGAAATCGGCCATGAAGCGCTCCGATTTTTGTGGCCGACCAAAGCGAGGGCGGCGTCAAAGCCGACGCCGCCCTCTCCTTCAGTCTTGTTACGGGCTTAAGCCGAAGGGATGTCGCGCTCCAGCGCGTCCAATGCCCCTTCGCGCGGCGCTCCGTCGGCGGTGGCGGGCAGCTTGTACACTTCGTCCGACGCATCGGTCGAATAGAGCACGCAGTCGCCAGCTGGGACCAAGGTCCAGGCGTTGCCCTGATAATCGACGGTCGAGGTGCCGGCGCAGGTTGTGCCCGGACCCGCAGCGCAGTCGTTTTGACCAGCGAGCGAGATGCCGTAGCACTTCTCTTTCGCGGCGGCCTCGGCAGGCGTGTTGCCGTGCATGGCCGCAACCGAGGCGACGGCGACGGCGACGGCGCCGATGACAGTGGCGGATTTCGCAGTGTTCGACATAGCTGATCTCCTCTGCTGAAGATGTGCGGTTCTCAGCGCCCGTGGCGTGTTTGCTTCGAGCATGGCCAGAATTTGGGGGTT
Organism: Paracoccaceae bacterium; assembly: GCA_019634215.1. Lineage (GTDB taxonomy): Bacteria > Pseudomonadota > Alphaproteobacteria > Rhodobacterales > Rhodobacteraceae > JAHQVS01. The sequence continues at coordinate 6,912 of JAHQVS010000200.1, forward strand.
CGACGCCATAGCGCCAGAGCATATTTCACCGAATGACGACGCTGTTATTTCAATCCCGCCGACATGCGGATTTTGTGAGAAATGTTTCATCCTCGGACATATTTATTACAGGCAGCAGCGCAGAATGGCCTCTTCGGGACGCTCTCCTATAGCGCTTAAGGCCTTGGAATGAGGGGAAAAGCTCACTTCCCCTACGTCAGTCGCTATATTTCAGCATGGCGGCTCATACCCAGGGGCAATTCGAGTTGCGATCACCATAGGTCCAGCCCTCGCTGAACCGCTTCAACGCGAATGGCTCCAGCGCCTCGACCCTTGTCGAGCCCTCCAATAACTCCGCCACCAGCTTGCCGACGCCGATCATCTTGAAACCGTGATTGCTGTCGGCCGTCATGTACGCGTTGTCGGCGACCCAATCGAACACCGGCACATTGTCGGGGGTGAAGGCGCCGATCCCGCCATTGCGGCGCTCGATAAAGTGGGCGCGAACGCCCTCGAACCGCTCCATCAGCATGGCGAGGGTGGCGCACCAATAATCCGCGAACCAATCATCGGCTTGGTAAAGATCGTTGAGGTGGCCGTAGGGCTCCAACTCCGCCGCCGGTCCGATTGGGATCGGAATCGAGCCGCCCTGCACGCCCGGCGCGCCGACCCGCTCTGCGGCGTAGCGCACATAAGTGTAGAAATGCGGCCGCTCCTCCAGCAGGCTGCCATCCTCGCGCCGGACCTCCGCATTCATCAGCTCGACATGGAGCACCGGAGAGTCCTTACCGTCGGCGGTGCGGAAATCCTTACCCTCGGGCAGAGCGGCCTCGCCCTCAATCAGACGCCAGAAGGTCCAGAAATCCTGATCCTTCACCGCGCCGCCATCGGCATACGCCATATCAAGCTTCGGCGGCCGGCCCAGCCACGCCCAATGCTGCGGCGCCCACGCGCCGGCGGAGATCACCACGCAATCGCAGGCGATATCGCCCTGATCGGTCTTCACATGGGTGACGCGGCCGTTCGCCATCTCATAACCGGTCACCTCAGGCCCATAGCAGCGGGTCACGCCCCATTGCAGGCATTTCTGATCCAGCCCCCAGACCGCCATATGGGTGCCCGCGTAGCCCGAGGGCTTCTCATGCAACACCACATCGGCGCGCTCGGTCTTATAGTCTGGCCAGATCGACTTCAGAAACCGGCGCGCATCCTGCCCGATATAGACGTCCGAGCCATACCCGGCGGCGTTCTGGCTCTCCGCCATCTTCAGATAGTCGGCCTCCTGGTTGGCCTCGCCGACCGAGACGTAGCCAACCTGCTGAAAGCCCAGATTAACCGGATCGGACTCCCATACGTCGACTGAATGACGCAAGATCGTGTGCAGCGGCGAGGTCATATAGAGGTTGCGCACACAGCCGCAGGCGAGCCCGGTGGCCCCGGCGCCCGGACCGGTTTTATCAATCAGCACCACCTCCGAGCCGTCGCCCTTGCCGCTCCTACGCAGCTTCATCGCAAGATGCCAAGCGGTGGAGAGGCCATGCACCCCCGCCCCCACCACCACATATTTCGCAGACGCCGGCAGCGGCTTGACGTCAACCAGCGGCACGACGGACGGATTCACCGCCTTGCCCTGCTTCTCCGCCACTGGCCGCGCGGGCTTGAACGGCTCGAAATCATTCGGCCTGAGATCCAACGCCATGTTTACACCGCCTCTTGATTGGGGTAAAAAGAGAACATACTTACCTGGGACCGAGTCTAACGGGCCGACAGTCCGGAAAAGCATCGACGGGCGCAATACCGCTCGAATAGCGTGCGCGACACTCTTGGACTGATTCAACCCCGACATGGCGGAGGCGGCGATGGCTGGCAGCGTGAACAAGGTGATTTTGGTCGGCAATCTTGGCCGCGACCCCGAGGTGCGCCAGACGCAGTCGGGCAGCCCGATTGTCAACCTGTCGGTGGCGACTTCCGAAAGCTGGCGGGACCGCAACTCCGGCGAGCGCAAGGAAAAGACCGAGTGGCACCGTGTGGTGATCTTCTCCGAGGGTCTTGCAAAGGTGGCGCAGCAATATCTGCGCAAGGGCTCGAAAGTTTACCTTGAGGGCCAGCTAGAGACCCGCAAATGGCAGGATCAAGCCAGCGGGCAGGATCGCTACAGCACCGAAGTGGTGCTGCGGAACTTCAACTCGACGCTGACCATGCTGGACGGCCGTGAGGGCCAGCAGAGCGGCGGCATGGGCCAGATGAGCGGCGACTCGCGCGGCGATCAGATGGGCTATAGCGGCGGCGGCGGGGGTTTCGGCGGTGGACAGCAGGCCCCGGCGGCGGCGCCAGCCGCCGGAAATTTCAGCAATGATCTGGATGATGAGATCCCGTTCTAAGCCATTCCAGCGTGCGTGTTCGGAGCATAAATCTCCCCGATGTCTCTTGATCTCTCTTCCCGTCTCGTGGTCGGCGTCGCGTCCTCCGCGCTATTCGATTTGAGCGAATCCGACGCCGTGTTTCGCGCAGAAGGCGAAGCCGCCTATCGCGCCCATCAACGCGACCGGCTGGATGAAGCCTTGCCGAAGGGGGTGGCGTTTCCGTTTCTCAGCCGCCTGCTCGGTCTGAATGCGGTGCGGCCCGATGATCCGCCGGTGGAGGCGATCCTGTTGTCACGCAACGACCCGGACACGGGTCGGCGCACGATCCGGTCAGCGGCGGGCTATGGGCTCGACATCACCCGCGCCGCCTTTCTCAGTGGAGGCTCGCCCGGCGCCTATTTATCGGCGTTCCACTGCGAGTTGTTCCTCTCGGCCAATGAGGCGGACGTGCGCGCGGCTGTCGCTGCTGATCAACCAGCGGGGTATGTGCTGCCTCCGCCCACAAGCGGCGGCGGTTTGGATGAGGGTGACGACGACGATGAACTGCGCATCGCCTTCGATTTTGACGGCGTGCTGGCCGATGACGCATCGGAGCGGGTGTTTGTCGCCGAGGGGGTGGACGGCTTTCGCGCCCATGAGGAAACCCACCGCGACGCCCCGATCAGCCCAGGCCCGCTGAAGCCCTTCCTCACCCGAGTCGCTCAGATCCAGGCGCTGGAGCGAGACCGCAAGGATTACCGTCCGCGATTGAAGACATCGCTGGTCAACGCCCGTGGCGCACCAGCGCATGAGCGGGTTGTGACAACTCTCGATTCCTGGGGTGTGCGGCTGGACAGCGTGTTCTTCCTCGGCGGTGTTGAGAAGACCGACGTGCTGCGCACCTTGCGTCCACATGTGTTCTTCGACGACCAGCGCACCCACCTGGATCGCGCATCGACCGTCACCCCGGCGATACATATCCCGTTTGGGGTGAAAAATACCGCGCCAATCTGAAACAATGATCTATCTGCCACATCTTTGAGCCTTCAAGAAAACACAAGAGCATGCGATGCTAGTGCTAACTTTTGTGATGTGAGCAGTTGAATCCACCATGCGATTTTCGCACCAACATTTATCCCGTTTTTCCCGCCGGGGTCATTGGAGCGCGTCTCTTCCTGCCGCAAGCGCCTTTCTCATCGCATTCTGTTGGGCCTTTTCCACAAGCCAAGCCACGGCGCAGAGCTTTTGCACCGACTCTGCCGTCAATTGCAGAGCGCTGATGCAGCCGGGATGCCGGGAGTTGGTTGGCGCTCCCGCCGCCCGCGTCGCGGAAGACCCGATTTGCGAGATGGAGATCAAGGATTATCGCGGCTGCTTGGCGGCGGTGAGCACAAGCTGCTCACAAGCGCCGGCGCCAGGCGCCCGGGCCATCGCACCGCAACCGCAGAATATGCTGTCGGTTTGGGCCGAGGTGAAGGACAGCGGCGACCCGAGCGCACTGGAGGCGTTCGCCAGGAAATTCCGCGGGGCGCCGCTCGCCACGCTCGCCTCCGCGCGCGCCGAAGCCATCCGCGAGAGGAAGCGCCGGGATAAGCTGGCGAGCGACGCTCAAGCGGTGTGGAAGCACATTAAGAACTCAGACAACCCCGAAGCGCTTGAGACCTTCGCCAAGGTGTTCCAAGGCCATCAGTTGGCGAGCGAAGCTCTGGCGATGGCGAGCAACCTACGCAACCCGCCCGCGCCGCTCGCCAATGCAGCGCGATGGCGCAGCGGCCCACTCGTCACGGAAGCGCCGTTGCTGAGCCGCGAGCCGGATCTGCTGGGCGGCGAGCCCGACTATGAAGCCGCCCTAGCTCAAGCGGAGGCGAAATCCAAGGCCGCCCGTAATCGAGCTGCGCAGACTGAGTTGAGACGCCTCGGCTATGAGATCGGCCGGGTTGACGGCGCCTTCGGACCCCGCACGCGCGAGGCGTTAATCGCGTTCCAACGTGAACAAGGCGAGGAGCCAAATGGGCGCATAACCCGCGCCGTACTGGCCGCCCTGCGCGCCGCTCCCGATCCGCCAGCCATAAAGGAACCGCAAGAAGAGATGGACTTCAGACCGACGCCAAGGTCAGAAGCCGCCCGCTCGGCGCCGACAGCGGACCAGCTGACCGCCCGGATTTCCTGGACGATCCTACGCGGCAACGACAAGGTTCAAGGCGATTGCCAAACAGACTTCCAAGCCAGCGGCCCCGCCGACGCCGAGGGGGTGCGCATCTATGAGGGCGATGAACAACGCTGCGAAGCCGCCGACGTCACGTATAAGCTGTCGGTGAACGGCGCCAGCAGCTTCATCACCGGCTACATCCAAGTGATGTCCTATAATGGCCGTACCCGCAGCACTCGGCTTCGGGGGCATTATCCGACCCTCAAAGCATTCTTTTCAGGCGCCTATCTCACGGTGACCTTGTCGCAGCCTAAAACATAAGGCCTGCCGATGGTGCGCTTGGATCGCGGCGCATCGCAGCCCCCTTTAGAGTCAACGCCCTCAAGGCGGCTGAAACGCTCAGATTATCTTAAGCTCTGAGCCACCTGCGTCTTGCGCTGTCACAGATCAGATCATAATTAAATTGTGAAATATAGCGGTCAGCCGCCAAGAAAGATGATACGGCTGCTCCTGGTCTTCTTTCTTACTCTCTGTTCTTTTGGACCGGTTAGCACGCTCTACTTATGCTTAATCAATCGCTGTCGGCTCCTGCCGCTCCTTGCCGTGAGGCTTGCATGTTTCGACCCCCTTCACGCCACGCCGCCGCATTCCCGGCCAAACTGTTGCTCGCAGCTGGCTTGAGCTTTGGGTCACTCATCTCAGGCGACCCAGCGTGGGCGGAGGGTTTGTGCGAGGCGCCGGCCCAAAGTTGCGCCTCAGTGATGCCCGCAACCTGTGTCGACCGCGTGGGCGCCGCAGCGCTGCCTACGACCGAAGACGCCAATTGCGGCAGTCACTTAGAGAGCTATCGCGCCTGCCTCACCACCGTGATCTCCGCCTGCGAGCAGGAGAAAGAGACTGAGCCGCGCCACGTAACGCTGCCCGCCGGCGACATGCTGGCGATCTGGAACGAGGTGAAGGATAGCGGCGACGCCGATGCGTTGGAGGCGTTCGCGGAGGACTTCAAAGGCGCTTCCTTGGGCGTTCTGGCCGCCAAGCGCGCGAAGGAGCTACGCGCACAAGAACTCAGCGACACTGAGGAGCGCAAAGCTCAGCAAGTGTGGTCTCACCTCAAAGACGTTGATGATCCCGAGGTGCTTGAAGCGTTCGCGAAGGAGTTTGAAGGCACGGAACAGGCGGCCTTCGCGGCGGCGGCTGCAAAAGAATTGCGCGACGATACGGATCAGCGGGGCGTAAAACGGCAAAAATGGTCGGAAAACGCCCCGCCTGCGCCACAAACAGCCGTGTCCTCGCCGTCACCGGAAGAGATTGCAGCCGCAGAGCGGGCAGCGGCGAAGGCCGCCGAACGGGCAGCCCGCAACCGCGCCGCCCAAGCGGATCTCAACCGTTTGGGCTATGACGCCGGTCTGGTGGACGGCGATTTCGGCCGAAAGTCACAGGCCGCCTTAGCGGCTTTCCAGCGCGCCCAAGGCATCGAACCGGCTGACGGACGGCTCACAAAGCCGGTTCTCGCCGCCCTCAGCGCCGCCCCGACCCCAGAGCCAAGCGCACCCGCGGCCCCCCTTCCCGTTGCGGCGGCGCCCGAGCCACAAAAAACGGCAGCAGCGCCTGAAGAAACGGCTAGAGCGCCGGAGCAATTCCAGGCCGAGATCTCCTGGAGCTTCCGTCGCGGCTTTGAGGAGTCCTTTGGTTCTTGCGAAACACCGCTTATAGCGGCGGGGGCGCCGGACGCCGACGGGCTTCAGATTTACGCTGCGGAGGAGCAGCGCTGCCAATCTGACAACATCACTTACAATTTGAAATTTGATCCGGCCTCAAACACCATCAAAGGCGCGCTGCAAATATTCGCCTTTGAAGGCAGAAGCCCCAAGTTCACGGTTCAAGGCCAACTCCCCTCAATGTCCGCCAATTTCCAAGGCGCCAATATGAGGATCACCTTGTCCCAGCCCTGAGATTTTTCGCTGTGGCGCGAGATGATGGCTAGCGGCAATAAAATCGCCTCAAACATAAATAAAATACCTTAGCACTCTTACTTTGCGCATTATCTGCAAAACCATCCGAATACGATGGCGCCCAATGAATTGATTTAGATTATTATTTGGCAGAATAACGACAGGCCTAAATAATCCAACAGTGGCCTCAAACCCAGATCGACAAGGTGATTGTTTTCCTCAACCACAGTAGATAGACAGCCCAATAGCTAAATACTGAACGGATTCACCCTCCCTTGCGCGACGACGACACCACCAACGAAACCCCCGACGCCCCGAAAAAGGCCCCCTATGACGGCCCATTGATCTCCGTCGAAGACGAGATGCGCCGCAGCTATCTCGATTACGCCATGAGCGTGATCGTCAGCCGCGCGATCCCAGATCTTCGTGACGGGCTCAAGCCGGTGCATCGGCGCATTCTGTTTTCGATGCATGACAAGGGCTACACCCACAACAAGCCCTATAAGAAATGCGCCCTGATCGTCGGAGACGTGATGGGGGCGTACCATCCGCACGGCGACGGTGCGATTTACGACGCCTTGGTGCGGATGGCGCAGGATTTCTCGATGTCCGCGCCGCTGATCGACGGTCAGGGCAATTTCGGCTCGCTCGACAACGACCCCGCCGCCGCCATGCGCTACACCGAGGCGCGGATGGAGAAGCTGGCGGAGAGTTTTGTCGAAGACATCGACAAAGACACTGTCGATTTTCAACCGAATTACTCCAACGACCGCGAAGAACCGTCGGTGCTGCCGGCGCGTTTCCCTAACCTGTTAGTGAACGGCAGCCAGGGCATCGCTGTCGGCATGGCCACCAACATCCCGCCGCACAATCTCGGCGAGGTGATCGACGCGACACTGGCGCTGATCGAAAACCCGGAACTGACCATCCCGGAGTTGATGGAGCATATCCCGGCCCCGGACTTCCCCACCGGCGCGACCATTCTGGGCCGCTCCGGCGCGCGGGCGGCCTATCACGTCGGCCGGGGCTCGGTGATCGTCCGGGCCAAGACCCGGATCGAGGAGGTCCGCAAGGACCGGATGGCGATCATCGTCGATGAAATTCCGTACCAGGTGAACAAGGCCAGCCTGGTCGAGAAAATCTCCGATCTCGCCAAAGAAAAGAAGATCGACGGCGTCGCCCATGTGCAGGACGAATCCAACCGCTTCGGGGTGCGGGTCGTTATCGAGCTGCGCCGGGACGCCACGCCGGATGTGGTGCTGAACCAGCTCTACCGTTTCAGCCAGCTGCAAACCTCGTTCGGCTGCAACATGCTGGCCCTGAACGGTGGCCGGCCGGAGCAGATGGACCTCAAGACCATCCTCTCCGCCTTTATCGCCTTCCGCGAAGAC
>JAHQVS010000201.1 GCA_019634215.1 Paracoccaceae bacterium
GACCCGGTGACCGCCTACCAGCTGGTGTCGATGATGGAGGGTGTCACCGTGCGCGGCACAGCCTCCAGTCTCGGCGCTAGCCTCGATTTCGCGGTTGGCGGCAAGACGGGCACGACCAACGACGCTAAGGACGCGTGGTTTATCGGCTTTTCCCCGGATCTGGTTGTGGGTTGCTTTGTCGGCTTCGACAACCCGCGCACCCTCGGCAAGCGGATGTCCGGCGGCAAGTTGTGCGCGCCAGTGTTCCAGAACTTTATGGCCGAGGCGATGAAAGATCGCCCGAAATTTGAGTTCCGCCGTCCACCAGGCGCCGTGCTGAAAAAGATCGACTCCAAGAGCGGCGCCTGCGTTTCAGATAGCGCCCAGGGCAAGCAGTATATCTGGGAGGCGTTCCGCCAGACCGACAACCCGTGCGCGATCGCCAGTATTGGCGGCTTCGAGCTGCGGACCATCCCAACCAACAGCGCGACGGATGCGGCCACCCCGGGGCAGGCGCCGCAGTCCGGCGCCCCCCAGCGCCCACAGCCGCCATCGGGGAACAGCTTGAAAAGCGGGATCTGGTGACCTGAACAGTTTTCGCGCTGACGTTGTTTTGACGGCGTCCGCGCGATCCTATATCCAGCCGCGACCCCCGCACGTTCGACGCGCGGGGCCGTTTTTTATATACGATCATCAGGTTGACGCCCCATGCGCGCTGAGACGCAATCGCTGGTACAAGACATTGAGAAATCCCTCACCCTGCTTCGCGCCCGGATTGGTTGGGACGATGCGGAGCTGCGGTTGGAGGAGCTAAACGCCCGCTCCGAAGATCCGTCTTTGTGGGATGATCCAGCAGCTGCGCAGAAGCTGATGCGGGAGCGCCAGAAATTGGCGGACGCCATCGATGGCTATAAGGCGCTGGAGAGCGGCCTGAACGACAATGTCGAGCTGATCGAGCTTGGAGAGGCCGAGGATGACACCGAGGTCGTTACGGAGGCCGAGACCGCAATCCATGCCCTGAAAGGGGTCGCCGCCCAGCGCGAGATCGAGGCGCTGCTGTCCGGTGAAGCGGATGGCAACGACACGTTCCTGGAGATCCACTCCGGGGCCGGCGGCACTGAGTCCTGCGATTGGGCGTCGATGCTGTCCCGCATGTATGTGCGCTGGGCGGAGAAGCGCGGTTTCAAGGTTGAGATGATGTCGGAGACACCGGGCGAAGAGGCCGGGATCAAGTCCGTGACCTATCAGATCAAAGGCGACAACGCTTATGGCTGGCTGAAGACAGAGTCGGGGGTCCACCGTTTGGTGCGGATATCGCCTTATGATAGCCAGGCTCGGCGTCACACCTCGTTTTCCTCGGTTTGGGTCTATCCGGTGATCGACGATACGATTGAGATCGAGATCCAGGATAAGGATATTCGGATCGACACCTACCGCTCCTCCGGGGCGGGCGGGCAGCACGTCAACACCACGGACTCAGCGGTGCGGATCACCCATATCCCCACAGGGATCGTCGTCACGTCGTCGGAAAAGTCTCAGCACCAGAACCGCGACATCGCCATGAAGGCGCTGCGGGCGCGGTTGTATGATTTGGAGCTGAAGAAGCGCGAAGACGCCGCCGCAGCCGAGCACGACTCCAAGTCGGAGATCGGGTGGGGGCATCAAATCCGGTCATACGTGCTGCAGCCCTATCAAATGGTCAAGGATCTGCGGACCTCGGTCGAGACCTCGGACACCGGCGGCGTGCTCGATGGCGCGCTCGATCCGTTTATGGCGGCGGCGCTGGCGCAGCAGGTGACTGGCAAGGGCCGGGGCGAGGTAGAGGAGTGAGGCGGTGAGATTGTGAGGCGCGATCAAGCCGCTGCTCAGGTCTCAACATCCTAAAGGGCCCTTACACACCGGTGGGAACTTCGGAGCATAAAGGGCTAAAGGCTGGAGCGAGCGCCCCTTGAGCTCTCTGATCCTAGCGCACAAGGGGTGATATCTCATCGTCGTGATGTCAGCATTTCGAACCATTGATCTCGGCGGGGCATGCCCCGCCTCGACCGTTGGGTTTAGCTGTTGACGATCTTCGGCCCAGATGGGGCTGGCGCCACCGCAGGAGTCGGACGCCGGGGAGCCATTGGCTGGCTGACCGGATCTTCCGCTCGCTGCACCGAGCCCTCGAAGATCGCGCCGGACTCTATGGCGATATTCTTATGCAGAATATCGCCGTCCACCTTGGCGGTGGCCGAGAGGCGGATTTTTTGACCGCGAATCCGGCCAATCACCCGGCCATTGACGACCACATCGTCGGCGACGATTTCGCCGCGCACCAGAGCGTTTTGGCCGATCGTCAGCAGATGGGAGCGAATGTCGCCCTCGATCGTGCCTTCGATTTGCATGTCGCCGGTGGTCTCAAGGTTGCCCTTGATGGTCAGATCGGCCGAAATGATTGACGGCGCTGGCTTGGCCTGACGCGGTGCGACCGGCGCTTGGGCCGGCGCGCTTGGGGCGGCGCTTTTCGGCGGCGCCGGTGGCGGCGTCGGTCGTTGGGGCGCGGTGGGCGCCGGCTGTTGCCGCTCGGCGCGTTCTGGCGCGGCCGGGGTGGCCGGCTCGTTCGGGTCGTTGATTTTGCTTTTAGAAAACATTGCGTCCAGCCTCGATGAACTTCCTTGGGTTCAACGCTTTCTTGCCGACTCTGATCTCATAGTGGAGGTGATCCCCGGTGCTTCGCCCGGTGCTTCCCACCTCTCCGATCAAGTCCCCTTGCGCGACTCGTTGACCCGCCTCCACATGTACTCGGTGCATATGAGCATAGATCGTCCGAAATCCGAACTCATGATCTATCTTAACAGCGTTTCCGAAGCCTCCATCCTTGCCAGCATGCCGCACTACCCCTTCAGCGGTCGCGTATATCGGCGTGCCTTTGGGCGCGGCCATGTCAATGCCGAGATGGCGCGTCCATTTGCCCGTCACCGGGTGGCGGCGATTGCCGAAGCCCGATGTAAATCGATACGAGTCCAAGACCGGCTTCATCAATGGTGTTTTTTCTATGGCGATGCGAAGTGAATTCACCCGTTGCAGTTTTTCAAGCGCCGATTGAACTGTGCGCTCGTTGACGGGGAAGTTGGTGGCGGCGGCGGGTGAGACATAGGCTAGGGGAATAAACGGTCCGCCTTCGCCGCTATAGGCGTTCTCAATCTCACGCACCAGCGAGTCAACGTCGACGCCCGTCTGGCGCATAATCCCTTCCAGCTCGGTCAAACTGGCTTGAGTCGCCTCGCCAAGCTGGGCCATCACGCGGCTTTGGTGCAGACGGATGGCTTCGATGTCACTGGTGAGCTTAGCAACTTCCGAGGTGAGCGACCGCATCCGGCGGCGGGCGTCGTCGCGCTCCACGGAGGTCTCCTCCATGGTGGAGACGAAATCCTCAAGATTGTCGCGCCGCTGCTCCGCCGTGCGCAGAGCGCTGGCCAGATTCCGCTCCATCTCCAGTGACTTAAGCCGCAACTCCTCAAGCTTCGTCAGCGCGTCGTCTCGCTGCTCCGTCACCTCAGACATGCGGCGGCGGCTGGCGTTCAAGCGGCCTTCCAGCGCGACTTCAACCCCGGCGGCGTTTTCCAGTTGGCCATGCTTGCCGGAGAGTTGCCGCATCACTTCGTCAAAGCGGCGCTCCGAATCCGTCAACTCAGCTTCAAGCCGGGAGTAGCGGTCTTGCAGCTTGCGCACCCGGGCTTCATAGGCTTCCTTCACCTCGATCATGGCTTGATCGCGCGAGGCCAGCTCGGTGTCGGACACATAGCTGAACAATGTGACCGTGGTGGCCCAGCCGATCACGCCCAACACCGCCACGGCGCTGATGACCTGCATGGTTGATGACAAGGTTAGATAGCGAACGGCGCCATTGCTGCGAACATACAGCTCGCGCTCGGGGAAGAGACGTGCGCATGCGGCGTCTAAGCTATGAAAAACACTCATAAACACCTCGTCATGCTGCAAACAACGATCTACGTCTTACGCGGAAGATTCGTCTTTTGCGTGTTTTGATACTATCCAATACACGCAAATAAGCGATCATTCCAGGGTTGGTATACACGACACTAAAGGCGATCAAGTGTTAAACCTGTGACGACATGCGATCAGGTTTTGACGCGATGTCAATTGGTTACAACTTAGTGAATGTAAGCTTTGCCATACTTTGGTCGTAATTACTGTTTCGTGGGTGAAGTCTCCACCAAAGGCCAGTAGAAGTCTGGAGGCAAGCCCGCCTCCGCCCGTTTTTCTTCATTAAAGGGCGGCTTTAAGGAGCCGCTAAAATAAAGCCGCACCAGCTCATGGAAGGCGTCGCGCGGATCTGTGTTTTTCCGGCCACAGAGGAAGTGGAACCATTTCGAGCCATAGGCGACATGCGCCACCTCCTCGGCGTAGATCACCTCAAGCGCCGCCACCGTCTCCAAATCCTCAATTTCGCGGAATTGCGCGATCATGCCAGGGGTGACGTCAAGGCCGCGGGCCTCCAGCACCATCGGCACCACGGCCAACCGGCCGAGAAGATCCTCCGCTGTGGCCGAGGCCGAGCGCCAGAGGCCAGCGTGGGCGGGGAAATCGCCATAGGTAAAGCCCATCTCGGAGAGGCGGGCCGTCAGCAGTTGGAAATGCTTGGCCTCTTGCGAGGCGGCCAGCGCCCAATCATCGTAAAAACTCGGGGGCATCGGCTCATGCGCGAAGCGGGCGATGATGTCCCAATGCAGATCAATGGCGTTAAGCTCAATATGGGAGATGGCGTGAATCAGCGCCGCTCGACCGCGAGGCCCGCCAAAGCCGCGTTTCGGCATCTTGCGGGGGTCCAGCAGCTCCGGCGCGCCAGGGCGGGCCGGCTCAGAGGGTGGGGAGGATTGGCCAACCGCCATCCCAGTCTCGCCCTCAAGCCAATGGGCCGCCACCGATCGGCTCAGAGCCGCTTTTCTCCATGGGTCCTGCGTGCGCAACACTGCCTCGGCGCATTCCGCGAGTGTGGCGGCCGGGAGCGCCGTTGAGATCTCGGTCACAGTGCTTTCACCGCCTCCAAAACCTGTTCCACATGGCCGGGCACCTTCACCTTGCGCCACGCCTCTCGCACGGCGCCCGCGCCATCGATGATGAAGGTGGAGCGCTCAATACCCATATATTTCTTTCCGTACATCGATTTCTCGGCCCACACCCCATAGCGCTCGCAGGTGTCGCCGCCCTCGTCCGAGAGGAAGATAACTGAGAGGCTGTGCTTGTCTTTAAACTTATCCAGCTTTTTGAGCGGATCCTTAGAGACGCCGAGAATCACCGCGTCTGCGGCGTCGAAGGCGGCGGCGTGTTCGGTGAAGCCAATGGCCTGCTTTGTGCAGCCGGAGGTGTCGGCTTTGGGATAGAAATAGAGGACGACAGTTTTGCCCTTGAGATCCGCCAGCGACACGGTGTCGCCGCCACTGTCGCGGGGCAGGGAGAAAGCCGGTGCGGTTGCGCCGATTTCAATGTTGTCCGTCATGTCGCCTCCAAACAGATGTGATGCCACCGCCGTTTCGCCGCAGCTTGTTCATAAATCAAGCTTTGCGGGGCGCGACATATGGCGAGACAGACGCATTTCAACGATACCAGCTCGATCGACGCGCCGATTGGCGCGGCCATGAAGGGAGCAGCGGCGTTTGGAGCAGAATAATGTGAACGCGGGTTCGCGAAGGTCGGCGCTGCGCAAGGCGAGCGGGCGCATGCTCGTGAATTTCGGCTCGTTCCTCTTGACGGGTGTGATCGCCGCCACCGTGATTTTACACGCCCGTTTGGCGATGGGGCCGGTTCGGCTGGACGCGTTGACCCCAGCGATTGAGGCGCGGGTGAATGATCAGCTCAGCGGTTGGCGGGCGGATCTTGGCGGCGCGGCTTTGGCGCTGAATCGCAAACAACGTGAGATCGCCTTTAGCTTGAATGATTTGAGCTTGTTTTCCCCAGATGGGGAGCGGGTCGCCGGTGCGCCGCTCGCCAGCATGCGCTTCGCCCTTGGGCCTGCGATTCGCGGCGTGCTGGCGCCGATCTCGTTGCGGCTGCATGGCGCGGACGCCGTTTTGGCGCGGGAGACGGATGGGCGGTTTCGGTTCGCGATGATGAACGCAGGGGCCGCCGAGCCGGAGGTTGAGCCGGGCGCAGCTGCCGAGGCTGAGACTACGCCATCGCCCCAGCCCAGCACCGCGCCGCTC
>JAHQVS010000202.1 GCA_019634215.1 Paracoccaceae bacterium
GGCCGCCCTATCGTCGGCGTTGGCGTTGGCGTCGGGGCGACAGAAAACCAAGTCGTTGTCTGACTCGGGCATGACGATACGTTCCTAGCTGCGATCTACTCCAAGAAGCCCGCCAAATGCTTCCTGCCAATTCCATCTTCGCCAAGCTGGATACATCGAAACGGACAGACGAGGTTCATTTTAAAACGTGACCACAGCCACGGAATAGAGCTTTGAACTCCGAGAGATTTTTGTTTTGTGAAAGATGTCTGGAAGCGCAATTACTCAATAATTTACCCAACCTTGAAACCAAATGGGAAAGTTTATCAATCTAATGGATTGATAAATATGGGTATTCTAAAATTTTTTGGTACGCCCTACGGGATTCGAACCCGTGTTACCGCCGTGAAAGGGCGGCGTCCTAAACCACTAGACGAAGGGCGCATCGCAATGGAGGCTGAGATACGGCGTTAGTCGTAGAGTTTCAAGCGCGATTTTGCTTATTGGTGGAAACTATATCTCCGCCGCCGCAGCATCCTCTACACGCAGCTTCGGGCGCCGTCGTCCGCCCCAGTCGTCGATCTCAATTCTGCCGACCAAATGCGTCGGCGCTTGCGCGCGGTTGGCGAGGAACTGGCCGAGGGGGCCGTCGAAGGCGCGGAAGGCGATCGCCTCCAGTTTGCCGCCGTGGCCGTCAGTGGCGGTGAAGCGCAGATGCGACTCGCCCGCCGGTTTCGCCCAAGAGATCCGCGCCGATGGGATCGCGAAGCGGGGGGCGGGGTTGGCGGGGCCGAACGGGCCGGCGGCCTCCAGGGTCTCAATCAGCTCCAAGGTCGCGCCGGAGGGCGCCAGCGCGCCGTCAATGCGGAGGTCCCTTGGTCCCATCGCCGCCGCACCCTGGCGCTCCAGCAGACCGGAGAGACGCTCCAAGGCCGCCTCAAGCTGATCCGCTTCAACGGTCACCCCGGCGGCCATCTTGTGCCCTCCGCCTTTTAAAAACAGCCCTTCACGTGCGCAAGTCGCGACTGAGCTTCCCAGATCAACGCCCTCGATCGAGCGGCCGGAGCCCTTGCCGACGCCGTCGTCAAATCCGATCACCAGCGCCGGACGGTTGAATTTCTCCTTGAGGCGAGAGGCGACGATGCCGACCACCCCGGGGTGCCAGCCGTCGCCGGTGGCCCAGACCAGCGGGGCCTCGGCGCCGCCGGATGCAGCGGCTGCGCGCGCCTCGATCTGGGCGATTGCGGCCTCCTGCACGCCCGCCTCGATGGCGCGGCGTTCCTCATTGTGGCCGTCCAGCCGCTCCGCCAGTGCTTGCGCTTCGCCGGGATCTTCAGAGCTGAGCAGACGGGCGCCGAGATCTGCTTGGCCCACCCGGCCTCCGGCGTTGACCCGGGGGCCGAGCACATAGCCGAGGTGATATGCGCTGGGCGCCGTGGTCAGGCGTCCGACATCCGCCAGCGCCGTCAGCCCGGCGTTGCCACGCTTGGCCATCACCTTCAGGCCCTGGCGCACCAGGGCGCGGTTGACGCCGATCAGCGGCGCCACGTCTGCCACGGTCGCCAGTGCGACCATGTCGAGATACTGCATCAAATCAGGCGGTTTCGGCGCGGATTTGGCGGTGAAGAACGCGCTCTCGTCGCGCAACCGTCGTTGCGAGGCGATCAGCAGCAGGAACACCACCCCGGCGGCGCAGAGATGGCCCTGGCCAGAATCGTCGTCATGCCGGTTTGGATTCACCACAGCCGCGCATTCCGGGAGGGTTTCGCCAGCGAGGTGGTGGTCGGCGACAATCACTTCCGCGCCCTTGGCGTTGGCGGCGTCGATCGGCTCGAACGCGAGGGTGCCGCAGTCGACTGCGATCAACAGATCATGCGCGGAAGCGAGCTGTTCCATGGCTGGAACGTTGGGGCCGTAGCCCTCGTCGATGCGGTCGGGAATATAGAGCGTCGGCGACAGGCCCAAGGCCCTTAACCAGCGAATCAACAGCGACGAGGAGGCCGCGCCGTCGACGTCGTAATCGCCGAACACCGCGATGCGCTCCCTGCGCTGCACAGCTTCGGCCAAACGCGCTGCGGCGATGTCCATATCCTTCAAGCTTAAGGGATCTGGCAACAGATCGCGAAGGGTCGGCTCCAGATAGGCCGCCGCTTCCTCGATCTCGACCCCGCGCGCCGCCAATACGCGGCCGACGATCTCCGGCAGCCCGTGGCTTTGCGCGATGGCGAGGCCGATGCGCTCTGCGGCGGCGTCGCGGGTGGTCCAGCGCCGGCCCGTGACTGATTGAGAGACGTTGAGAAAGGCGTCGGGGGTGCGAGATGAGTCTTGCATACGAAATCTATGCCCTGAAATAAATCTGAGCGCTAGATGCAGTGTGGATTGTCGCCCGACACACCCTAATCATCTTGGTGATTGCTTCTTGCAGCGATTACCGCGCCAATACGCCAGAAAATTAATATCAAAATCGCAGCAGAAATTGTAATGTAAAGATATTCACTTGAAGCATTTGCAGATGCTGCACCAGGAGTAGATATCCATTTAAATAGGGAGGCAATACAGGTTATCAGCGATAATAATTTGAGAAAAGTGATGGCTTGATAAAGTGAGCCATGCCTTGAGCGTAATTTCTCAGCCTCACCCCAGGGTTGATTGTATCTATCCTCCGAGAAACGCCCTGATTTGAGTAGATATGTTTTTCCATTCGGACTTTTGAATATAGTTGAGATTTTTGGCGCATGAATTAATGAGGGAATATGAGGCTTTAACTCCTGATTTGCCTGGTTTTTGAGAGGATTTTTCAATTTTAACTCCTGGGATTTAGATTTTTATTTGTATTGTCTACGGATTTAAAGAGTATTAGGTGGTTGGATAGCGGGAATGTCAGTTTAGCCTCGCCCTTGTGAGGTGACCTGTTGGGATGAGCTTGGCCCCATCAGCATCACCCAAAACAGCGCGAACAACCCGCGTGCGACTAGGGCCATAAATAAAGCGAGGACACCGGGGCCAAGCGCAGCGCCGACGCCGCCAAAGCGGAGTGCTTGCAGGGCGCTGAAAAAGCCTCCAATCGCGGAGAAGCCGAAGCCGATTATCATGGGGGCCAATATCGCTAACGCGGCCAAGCGTACGCCAAGCGGGAGTTTGGCTGTCATCACAGGTGCTGAAGTTGCCTCGCGAGTAGGCTGCGCTTTGGTTGCCATAGTCTCAGAGGGGCGCCCGCGGGCGGTTCTCTCCCAAGGCGAGCCCGTCTTTATGGCTTGAGATGTTGGTACGTTAAGGCGTTTGGAGGGCGTTCCAAGCGCTGAACTGGTTGCGGCGCCCTGATGCCGAAGGCCCGCCGAGGAGTTGGACTTTCGCTGTTTTTCGCCCTTCAGCGCCGCGTTAAAGAGAATGAGCGCGAAGACGCCCACTGGAATGATAAAACCAAGCAATTTCGGATCGAAACCATCGCCGAGCATCGTTTTCAAGGAGCCGGCGGCGTTGGAAAGCGTTGCTTCCATGCCGTCCAGCCGAGCTTGTTGCAAGCTGATGGCGACGATTAACAGGACCAGGACCGCGATGAACGGCCAGATCACCTCGGTGGTGCGATGACCGCGGCGACGCACCGCGCTGTTGGAGCCGCTGCTGTCGCCAAAGCCGATGCGCCGCGCCATCCCTCGTCCCCGTCCGTCGTCTACTGATCTTTCAGTTTGCGACTGTACTTGATTCGACGCACTGAGCCAGTGGCCGAGCGCATCAGGATGGTCTCCGTCTCCAACCGGTCGCCAATGCGCCGCGCGCCCTGTACGATCGAGCCGTTGGTGACGCCGGTGGCGGCGAAGATCACGTCGTTACGGACCATGTCTTCGATTTCATATTTGCGGTTGAGATCGGTGATGCCGGCCTTGGCGGCGCGGCCACGTTCATCATCATTTCGGAAGGTCAGGCGGCCTTGAAGTTGCCCGCCCATCGACTTCAACGCCGCTGCGGCCAAGACGCCCTCTGGCGCCCCGCCAGATCCCATATACATGTCGATCCCGGTGTGGTCGCTGGCTGCGCAATGGATCACGCCGGCGACATCGCCATCGGTGATCAGAATGATCGAGGCGTCTGTGGCCCGCACCTTCTCGATCATATCCTCATGACGCGGACGCTCCAGTACGCAGACTGTGACGTCACGCGGCGTCAAGCCCTTGGCCTTGGCGAATTCGCGCACATTGTCTGCCGGATCTTGCTCTAGATCGACAACGCCGCGCGGGACGCCAGGGCCGATCGCCAGCTTTTCCATATAGACGTCCGGCGCATGCAACATCGAGCCTCGCGGCCCGAGGGCGATCACGGCCAAGGCGTTGGGCATACCTTTGGCGGTCAGCGTTGTGCCTTCCAGCGGGTCCAACGCGATGTCGACCTCCGGCGAACCATCGCGGCCCCAGCCTTGGCCGACTTCCTCGCCGATATAGAGCATCGGCGCTTCATCACGCTCCCCCTCGCCAATCACTACCACGCCTTTGATGTCGAGCATATTCAACTGGGTGCGCATGGCGTCGACGGCGACCTGGTCAGCCTCCTTCTGATCGCCTCGGCCAATCTGTAGGAACGCCGCAATCGCCGCCGCTTCGCTGACCCGGGCCAAACCTAGGGACAGCATGCGATCTTTGAATTCGAGTTCGCTGTCGACGATATCTTTGCGTTCCATGGAGGCCCCTTTGAATGGTTGGCGGCGTTAGCCGATGTTTTGAGCGGTATCGCTGGAGTGTCGTTCGCGTTGAGATGGTCTCGCCAAGGGTTTTGGCGTGGAGCTGCGCCAAGCCATAGCGGGGCCGGCTCGGTCTCTCAATCGTCATGCGGTCAGCGAAGCGCGGGTTGAGAGCCTGAATCCACAATTCACACCAATTCTTAACAGCGTGGTAATGCGCGCGTACTAGGGTAGTCAGGTCGATGGCGAGACCGTCGACGTCCTGTAGAGCCGCGCAAAGCGGTCGCAAAGGGAGAGAAGGGGATTGCCTATGAAGAGCATCATTTGGACGAGAAACCGCCGGGCGCCGCCGCGTCTTTGGCAACCCATGATGATAGCGATGCGAGAGACAGCGGATCTTCCGACGCTCTAGCGTAGAGGTCCGCTGGTTGCTCGCTACGTCCGGCGCGCCCCACCCCCCTGCGCGCATCTAACCTGACCGGATGCGGCCCGCACTTCGCCGCGCGGCGCCCTCTCCAGCAACGCCGTGATCAGGTCAAGCTCGTTCGATGCGAAGCGCCATGGGCGGCGCGAGTGACACCTCAAGGTTGGTTATTTTCGCGACGGCGCTTCGGAGATCGCCGTCGCGGGCTTCATGGGTGATTATCACCACGCTCGCTGGATCTGGCGTTCCGCCGATCTGACGCATTTGATGAATCGATATATCCGTGCCGCCAAGTATCCCTGTGACTTCGGCGAGAGCGCCGGGGCGATCCACTAACTTCAGTCGCACATAGTATGGCGCTGAGACATTTTCCGGCGGCATTCGGCGCAGTGGGGTGAGGCGCTGAATCGGTTGCCCAAACACTGGCTGAGCGCCATTGCGCGCCAGCTCCAAAACATCAGCGACAATTGCAGAGGCGGTTGGTCCCTCGCCCGCACCGGGGCCTTCGAACACTGTTTGCCCGACGAAATCGCCCTCACACACCACAGCGTTCATCACCCCGTCGAGACCGCCGATGGCCGACTCTGCAGGGATCAGGCAAGGCGCAACTTGCTGCAGTGTCTGGCCGCCATCGCGGCTGGCGGTGGCGATCAATTTTATCCGGTAGCCGAGTTCTGCGGCGAATCGAATGTCGCTTTCCGAGATTCGCTCAATGCCTTCGACTGAGACGCCGTCGAGATCCACCGACGCGCCGAATGCCAGGGTAGAGAGCAAGGCCAACTTGTGCGCCGCGTCCCAGCCGCCGACATCAGCGGTCGGATCTGCTTCGGCGTAGCCAAGCGATTGCGCCTCGGCCAGCACGTCTTGGTAGTCGCGTCCGGTGCGCTCCATTTCGGTGAGGATGAAATTACAGGTGCCGTTCAGCACCCCATACACTCGAGAAATGGCGTTAGCGGCCAAGCTGTCGCTTAGAGCCTTCACAATCGGCA
The DNA here is from genome assembly GCA_019634215.1 of Paracoccaceae bacterium. Classification (GTDB taxonomy): domain Bacteria; phylum Pseudomonadota; class Alphaproteobacteria; order Rhodobacterales; family Rhodobacteraceae; genus JAHQVS01. The sequence continues at coordinate 6,065 of JAHQVS010000202.1, forward strand.
CGCCGCCTGCCACCGCCGCCTCGAAGCGCAGGCCGGCGCGTTTCTCTTCCGCCATCTCGGCCAGCGCCCCACCATGCGCCGCCAGCAGCGCCTTGTTCGCCGTGACCACATGCGCGCCGCGCGCCAACGCCGCCTCAGCCGCTGCTTTCGCCGGGCCGTTGGAGCCGCCGATGACTTCAATCAGCAGGTCAATGTCGTCCCGCCGCGCCAGGGCGACGGGGTCGTCCTCCCACTCAAATTGAGAGATGTCGACGCCGCGATCCTTGGCGCGATTGCGAGCGGAGACTGCAGTGAGAACTAGGGGGCGTCCGGCGTGAGTCGACAGGCGCGGCCCGTGCGCAGCGAGAATTTTCAGCACGCCAGCGCCGACCGTTCCAAGTCCGGCGACGCCAATACGCAAGGCGGGGGCCGTTTCCGTCATCATATGGGCCTTTCAACAGGTTACAGCGCCGCGACCCATCCCATTGCTGGAAGTGTGGCGTAAGTGCTTGTTTTGCAAGCTTCCTTGGAAGCCATTTGAGCGGGCGGCGGCGAAACACAAAAAATCCCGCCGTCAGGAGTATGACGGCGGGACTTTAGGGATTTTCGCTTACGGCGAAACGCGTTTTTTGCGTTGCTCAGGGCGTTGTGGGGGACATCGACAACTCATAGTCGCCGACCCAAGCGTCGAAGCGGCCGCGAACACAGACAAATCGCGCCTTGGTGGCGGCCGGGCCAGAGAGAGTCATGGTCTGCTCATCCTCCTCCCAATCCACCTTTTCCGAGATCATGGCGCCTCGTGCGTCGAGCGCGCGAAGTTCACGGTCGAACAAGGCGGCGTTTTGGGGGCCGTAAGGCTCTGGACGCAGGGTGATGGTCACTGAACCGCCTTGGGGAGCGACGCGGAAACAATCACGATCGCCGGCGCGAATGGAGCTGACCACAGGCTGGTTCATTGGCAGGGTCGCCGAGGTGCTCTGATCGCCTGCCGGGTCTGGAATTTGGGACGTCTGCGTCTTTGTGGTTGTCTGGCGAACCTGACGCGGCTTGGGCGTTGCGGATGCTTCCGGAGCGAGCTGACGGGAGGAGGTGGTGACCAACCCACGTTTCTCCGCATCTTCAACGGAAATTTGCTGTTTAACTGACGCCGCGATCTGGGCCACCAGTGGATTGTGAATGTCGACAGCCTCGACAACACGCGCTTGCGCGGTTCCGGGCCAATAGGCGGTCTCCGCAACCACCGCAAACAAGACGACGGCGATAGCGATCGCCGCATCAACCCATTTCATTTTTGTTTTAGACATTGCCGCCTTCGCAGAGCAGGGTATAGCCAATCAGCCACAGATTTCCCGTGTATTTGCTGATTATTCCTGCACGAAGTCAATTGTTGAAGGCGTTTAAGTGGCGAATTCTTGGCGGCTTTCGCCTGGGCCCTGTAAATGGGCCAACCGGACCAGTGCGCCCAATCCTCCAGCGATCATTATGAAAAATCCCAAGACGGGACTTGGAAAACCGCCCACAAGTAATGCGCTGCTCAGCACCAGCAACATTACGGTAGCGAACAGGGACACTGCTTCACTGTCCCGGCAAGCCAAACCCCTGACAAAAATTTCAGCCGACGAGAACTGGTAAAACATGTTCTGAAACGCCTGCGGCAGAAGCGGCGCCGTCGGATCGGTGCGGGCGGGAATCACAGCCAGCATCTTCATCGATCTCCCATGAATACGTCGTGCGGAACGCGCTGACGTGAGCTGGGGTCAACATCGTTAGCCTTGGTTAATGAAGTGTTTCATAGTGGAATTTTTCACAAAAGATGTCGTCGAGGCTCAATATTTTGTTTAATCGGTCGCCTGCCGCCATTTCGCCATGAAGCTGTCCGGGTCTGAAAGTAACCGCTTTACGTTACGTGCGGCTTGGCGAATACGTTGCTCATTTTCGACCAATCCAATCCGGACATACCCTTCGCCATACTCTCCAAAGCCGACGCCGGGTGAAACGGCGACTTCCGCTTCTTGCAGCAGCATTTTGGCGAAGGTCATGGAGTCTAATTCTTTAAAGGCCGCCGGCACAGGCGCCCAGGCGAACATTGTGGCTGGAGGTGGGGGAATGTCCCAACCAGCCCGCCCCATAGCGTCCACCAAGGTATCTCGCCGACTGCGATATACCCCTCGAATCTCATCGACACACTCTTGTGGGCCGTTCAGCGCGGCGGCGGCGGACACCTGGATTGGTGTAAATGCGCCATAGTCTAGATAACTTTTGATTCGCGCTAATGCTTCGATCAAGCGCTCCGACCCGACAGCGAATCCCATTCGCCAGCCCGGCATAGAGTATGTTTTCGACAAGGAAGTGAACTCCACCGCAATGTCGCGCGCCTCAGGGATTTGCAGCACTGAAGGCGGTGGATTGTCGTCGAAATAGATTTCCGAGTAGGCGAGGTCTGAGAGAATGAACACCCCGCGAGAGCGGGCGAACGCCACAGCTTCACGATAGAAATCCAAATCGCAGACTTGCGCTGTCGGGTTGGACGGAAAGTTCAAAATCAGCGCGATCGGCGTTGGCACGCTGTGCTTCACGGCCCGGTCTAACGCCCGGAGATATTCCTCCGGATTGAAGCGCCCCTCGCCGTCGAGCGCTGGAATATGGCGCAGAGCGCCGCCAGCGATCATGAACCCATAGGGGTGGATCGGGTAGGACGGGTTTGGGGCCAGCACCACATCGCCCGGCGCGGTGATGGCCATCGCCAAGTTCGCCAACCCTTCCTTTGAGCCCAGGGTGGCGATCACTTCGCGTTCAGGGTTGAGCGTCACGCCAAAGCGACGTTCATAATACGCGGCTTGCGCCCGCCGAAGCCCAGGCACGCCCTTCGAGGCGGAGTAGCGGTGCGTGCGGGGCCGGCGGACAGTTTCCACCAGCTTGTCGACAATATGCTCAGGCGTATCCATGTCCGGATTGCCCATGCCAAAGTCGATTACATCCACGCCCTCGGACCGGGCCTGCGCTTTAAGCCGATTCACTTCCGCGAACACATAAGGCGGCAGCCGCTTGATGCGGTGGAAGGTCTCCGGCGTTGGCGGGGAGGGAAAGACGTCTTCTGACATGTTGGCTTCAACGGTTGTTCAGGGTGTGAATAGGCGCACCGATAGGATGTGTTTCGCGCTGGGGCGTGGGCACAGCGGCAGACGCGCTGTGCTTTGGCGCGTGCGGCGGAGCGCCCTTTACGCCGCTTATTCCTGCGCGTGAAGGGCCTTTGCGCGGGCGCGCAAACGCTCTGCGCGTGCGGCCAGGGCGGGGTCCACCGGCTGAGGCGTCACAACAACTGTGTTTGGCGCTTCCGCCGCCGCTGCGGCGTCGCGCTCTAACAGGGCGGCGGCGTCCGCGCTCAGCTCATCATTGATCTGATCGCCTTTGCCAATGATTTCGGCCAGCGGATTCTCTCCGGTCGTTGAGATGGGGGCTGGCGCATCAATCAGGCGAGGCCACGGCTCGTTTTCGACCTCCGGGCTTTCCGGCAGATTATAGCTTTCCGTCAACTCGGCGCGTCCGCAACCGGTGACCATCGCCACTAAAAGGCCCGCTGTGAGAATGGAAGTCGAAACGCGGCTCATGCTTCGCCTCTTACAACTATTGGATATGGCGAGGGAAGAAAACGCACCCTTACGCGCAACGCGCTGACCATAGCGGCGAACCCGCGCCGATGCTACCTTCCAAGGCGGCGCGCGCGTTCTCATGAAAAACCGCGCTGGATACGCAACGCGACTGACTTATCCTGAAAGGCCAGGATCTAACAATTATGACTCAGGACATGTTCGCGCCCCAGCCCGCCCGATAAAATGGGGCGGCGTGATAACAGGCGCCGGCGCTGTGGAACGCGCCAAGCAGACCGAGCGACGAGGGGAGAAACCAGCCGTGACGATTGAAAAACCTTGGTCCGCATCATCCAAGCTGAATCCGCTTACGAGAGCGCCTGGGCACGATATGAGTGAAATGTTTCCGCAGTCGCCAGAGGCGGCTGCGGAACTCGCCACCAATTTGACCACGGTGTTCGAGCGTGGGCAGGAAGTCTGGTCAAAGCTGCTGGAGGCGGCGCCGGGGCCAGATAAGCAGGTGCGGGTCGATCCGTTTAACGCCGGCCCAGCCTTCGCCGAGCTGTGGCTGTCGATGATGAGCGACCCGAACAAGCTCGCCGAACAGACGCTGAAATATTGGAACGATCAAGCCGAGCTATGGCGCCGCGCCGCCTTGCGCGCCGCTGGAACAGAGGTTGAGCCTTTGGCGACCCCTGCGCGCGGCGACAAACGCTTTGCCGATCCGGATTGGTCGGAGAACGTGGTGTTTGACGCGCTGAAGCAATCCTACTTGCTCACCGCCGCCTATTTCACCGAAACAGCGCATAGCGCTGGCGATCTTGAGCCTGGCGACCGGAAAAAGGTGGAGTTCTTCACCCGCCAGTTCGTCGAAGCGATGAGCCCCTCCAACTTCTTCGCCACCAACCCCCAGGTGCTCCGCGCCACCATGGAGGAACGAGGCGCCAATCTGGTGCGCGGCATGGAGCATGTGCTCACCGATCTAGAGCGCGGCCACGGCACTCTGCTGATCCAACAGACTGATTTGGAGAAGTTTAAGGTCGGTGAGAATGTCGCTGTCACGCCAGGGCAGGTTATTTACCGCAATGACGTCATGGAGCTGATCCAATACGCCCCCAGCACCGACAAGGTGCAGGCGCGGCCGGTGCTGATCTGCCCGCCTTGGATCAATAAATATTACATCCTGGACCTGAACCCGAAGAAGTCGATGGTGCAGTGGCTGGTCGACCAGGGTCACACGGTGTTCATGATCTCTTGGGTCAACCCCGGTCCCGAGCAGGCGGGCAAGGAGTTTGTCGATTATATCGCCGAAGGCTTGTTTGAAGCGGCGGCGCGGGTCTTGGAGGAGACCGAGGCCGAGGACCTCCATGTCGCGTCCTATTGCATTGGCGGCACCATGACCGGGGCGGCGTTAGCCTACTTGGCCGACAACCCCGCCCATCCGCTAAGTGGCAAGATCGCAAGCGCCACCTTTTTCACCTCACAGTTCGAGTTCTCCGATGCTGGCGAGTTGCAGATCTTTGTCGACGATCCACAGTTGGAGGCGTTGGGCGAGCAGATGATCGGCGGCACCCTCGGCGCCGATAAGATGGCTTCGGCGTTCAATATGCTGCGCGCCTCGGATCTGATTTGGAGCTTTGTGGTCAGCAACTATCTCCTCGGCAAAGATCCGTTCCCGTTCGATCTGCTGTACTGGAACTCGGACAGCACCCGGATGCCGGGCAAGGTGCATAAATATTATCTTGAGACCTTCTATCGTGACGACGCACTGGCGCTGGGCGAGATGCGGTTGGGGCATAGCCTATTGAATCTCGGCAAAATCGCGATCCCAACCTACCACATCGCCACCAAGGAGGATCACATCGCGCCAGCGGCTTCGGTGTATCGCGGCGTGCGGCTTAGCGGCGGCGATCGACGCTTCATCATCGCCGGCTCCGGTCATATCGCTGGCGTGGTGAATCCGCCAGCAGGGGGCAAGTATCAGTTCTGGTCGCGAGATGACGACGCCTTTCCCGAGACTGTTGAGGAATGGCGCGCCGGGGCGACAGAGACTCCGGGTTCCTGGTGGGTTGATTGGGATTCTTGGCTGAAGACATTGAACGATAACAGGACGATTGAGGCGCAACAGCCTGGGCGCAGGCACAACGCGCTTGGCGCGGCGCCGGGGGATTATGTGCAAGTGCGCTTCGACACGCCAGTTCCCGCGCCCGCCTCCAGCGGGCCGATGCCAGAATAAAGATGACGCCAAGGTAACAGGACGGGTTAATGTGCGGTCGTTTCGCCCACACTACGCCGCAGGAGACGGTGGAGGAGCATTTCGAGGCCGATGTCGATTCCGAGAAGGCTTCGGCGCTAGCTGTGATCGATCGGCCGCGCCATAATATTACTCCGACCCAAGATGTGGCGGTGATCCGCCTGGATGAGAGCGGCGCCCGACGGCTGCAAGCGATGCGATGGGGCTTTCTCCCGGAGTGGTGGAAAACCCCAACTGAAGGGCCGGTGTTGATCAACGCCCGATCGGAAACCATTGCGGAGAAGCCCGCTTTTCGCCAAAGCGCCCGCCATCGCCGCTGTTTGCTGCCTGCCGATGGATTTTACGAATGGAAAGTCCGAGGCGAGGGCGCTGGGGCTGCAAAAATCCCCTATTGGATTCACCCGAGCCGCCCGCTCAACGGACCGCCCCTGGTGTTTGCCGGAGTCTGGAGCGAATGGAGCGGTCCGCCGGACCCTAGCGCAGCGCCGCAGACCATCGCCAATGTCGCCATCGTGACTTGTGCGGCTTCGGAGCGCATGAGCGCATTACATCACCGGTTGCCGCTGGCGATCGCCCCAGAGCATTATGGGTTGTGGTTGGGTCAGGAAGGTCATGGCGCCGCGCGGTTGATGCAGTCGCCGGTGGAGGATTTCTACGACTTTCATCCGGTTTCGAGCGCCATCAATGCCGGCGGCCGAAATGCGCCGGACGGGCCGGAGCTGCGTGCGCCGGTGTCTGAGGCGGATGTGTTCGCCTTCGATCGAGCGCCGCGCTTGCTTTAGGTTGTTCCTGAATAGGGAGATCGGGCGATGACCCCGACTTACGAACACGCTCTGATCGTTGGCGCCGGCATGGGCCTATCCGGCGCTCTGGCGCGACTCTTCGCCGTTAAGGGGTTGAAGGTGTCGCTAGCGGCGCGCTCCACGGGCAAGCTCGGCCCCTTGGCGGCGGAGACAGGCGCGGCGGCGTTCCCATGCGATGCTGGTGATCAGGACAGCGTCCGCGCGCTGTTCACCTCGGTGGAGGCGAGCCCAGCCGGTGCGCCGGATGTGGTGGTTTACAACCCCAGCGCCAGAACGCCTGGCGCGTTCGTGGATCTTGATCCGGGGGAGGTGGAGCGCGCGATCAGAATCACCGCTTACGGCGCATTTCTGGTGGCGCAAGAGGCGGCGAAAAGGATGCTGCCGCGAAAGCATGGCGCGATCCTGTTCACTGGAGCTTCGGCCAGTGTGAAGGGCTACCCACGTTCGGCGGCATTTGCGATGGGAAAGTTCGCCCAACGAGGCTTGGCGCAGAGCCTCGCTCGGGAGTTGCACCCGCAGGGTGTCCATATCGGCCACGTCAACATTGATGGCGGCATTCGAAATACCGAACGGGGGCGGGTTGAAGGCCCAGGAGAAGAAGACCGGTGGCTCGACCCTGAGGCGATCGCCCGCACCTACTGGCACTTCCTCGAACAGGATCGTAGTTGTTGGAGCTGGGAGGTCGACGTCAGGCCTTGGGTGGAGGCGTTTTGAGATCTACTCCGCCTCCGATTTCGCCTCTTGCAGTAGCCGCGCCGCCTCCGAGCCTTGGATCTTAGCGATGTCGTCCTGATATTTCAGCAACGCGCCGAGGGTGTTGGAGATCACCTCTGGGCTGAGCGCGAGGGCGTCCAACGCCACCAGCGCCTTAGCCCAGTCGATGCTCTCGGCGACGCCGGGCTTCTTGAACAGGTCTTCGGTCCGCAATCGCTGCACGAATGCGACCACCTCTCGCGAGAGAGCCTCCGCCGCTTCTGGCGCTTTGGCGTGGAGGATGGTCAACTCCGTTTGGAAATCCGGGTAGTCGACCCAGTGATACAGGCACCGCCGTTTCAACGCGTCATGCACTTCGCGGGTGCGGTTGGAGGTCAGCACCACGATCGGCGGCTCCGGCGCCTTGATCGCGCCTAGCTCGGGAATCGTGACCTGAAAGTCCGAGAGCGCCTCCAGCAGAAACGCTTCAAACGGCTCATCCGTGCGGTCCAGCTCGTCAATCAACAGCACTGGCGGGCCGCCGGGTTGCGGGCGCATCGCCTCCAGCAAGGGACGGGCGATCAGGAATTTTTCGCTGAACAGCTCCCGCGCCAGCGCCTCGCGGCTCTCGCCGCCGGCGCCAGCCTCGGCCAGGCGGATCTCGATCATCTGCGCGGCGAAGTTCCATTCATACACCGCCGACGCAGCGTCCAAACCTTCATAGCACTGCAAGCGGATCAGGCGGCGGCCGAGAGTGGCCGCCAGCGCTTTGGCGATTTCGGTTTTGCCGACGCCGGCCTCCCCCTCCAGAAAAAGGGGGCGACCGAGTTTCAACGCCAGAAACACCACCGTCGCGAGCGGTCGGCTGCAAACATAACCTGCGTTTGAAAGCGCATGTTCCACAGCGTCTATCGACGCAATCGGCGGTGTTTGGGTCATGCGACGGCCTGGGCTCCGCTTTCGCTCTCCAACTCGGCGACGTCAACGGACATCACTGCGCCGAGTTTTACGAAGAAGCGGTTCACCAGTCGGCCGACGACGCGCTTGATCATGCGCCCGCCGAGGTTGGCTAGCGGTCCGCCGATTTTGGAGCGGGCGTTGAAGGTGACGATGGTGGCGGCGGGACCATCTTCCAACATGTCGACATCGGTGACAAAACCAGCCATACCGCCCTTGCCGCGTAGCCGGTAGCTCGATGGCGGCTGCATTTCTTCCATCACCACATCGCCATTAATGGCGGCTTTCACCGGTCCGATATTGGTCGACAGGGTGGCTTGGAACCGGCCTTCGCTGGTCGTCTCCAACTTCTGGCACCCTGGGATCGCGCGCCGCAAAACATCCGCGTTGGTCATCTTTTCCCAAACCACGTCGCGCGCCGCCTCGATACGGTAACGGCCAGTGAACTCCATAAGCGCCTCCATTCAACTGTAACTCTGCTCAATATCAGCAACCTTTCGCGAGCCGTCAGGATTCGCAACCGCGAACGGCTCGATTTGGCCGCTTTTTAACTCCAATCCCGCCATGCGCAGTGATGCTGGATTATTTCGTAGGCAGAGGCGGCATCCGACTAGAGCAACAGAGCGGTGGCGATGCCCAGAAAGGCGAAAAAGCCGACGACGTCGGTCACTGTCGTGACAAAAACTCCGGAGGCTAATGCGGGGTCGGCGCCGATTTTATCCAGTCCAATCGGGATTAAGATCCCGGCCAAGGCGGCGACCACCATATTGATAACCATGGCGATCGACAGAACTGCGCCGAGGGTGACGTCGCCGAACCACAGATACCCAACCACCCCGACAATCAACGCGAAGGCAAGGCCGTTGGAGAGGCCAACCAAGGTTTCGCGTGCGATGATGCGCATGGCGTTGGTGCGGGTGAGGTCTTTAGTGGCGAGCGAGCGCACAGCCACCGTCAGGGTTTGAGTGCCAGCGTTGCCGCCCATAGAGGCGACGATTGGCATCAGGATCGCCAGCGCCACCACCTGCTGAATCGCAGCGTCGAACAAACCGATGACCAGGGACGCTAACACCGCTGTCAGCAGATTGACCGCGAGCCAGGGAAATCGCCGCCACGCAATCTTGGCCGCCGCCTCACCCAGAGATTCGTCGCCGACGCCTCCGAGGCGCAGCAGGTCTTCCTCTGCCTCTTCGTCGAGCGCCTGCATGGCGTCGTCGATGGTGATCACGCCGACGAGGCGGCCAGCTTCATCAACCACCGGGGCGGAGACCAAGTGATATTGGTTGAAGGCGTAACCGACCTCCTCTTGGGTTTGGAGGGCGGTGAAGATGGTCAAATCGTCTTCCATCAGCTCGGAGAGCGGCACATGGCGCGGGGTGCCCATTACCCGGCTGAGTGGAGCGAGGCCGATCGGAGCCATGGTCGGGTCGACGAGGGTGATGTCATAGAACCGGTCCGGCAGATCGTCGCTGGCGCGCATCCAGTCGATCATCTCACCAACGGTGCGGAACGGCGGGGCCCACACCATCTCCCGCTGCATCATCCGGCCGGCGGAATATTCCGGGTAAGTGAGGGATTGTTCAACCACCGCGCGGTCGCTGGCGTCGAGCGCGTCCAGCACCTTAGCTTGTGTCTCGGGCTCCAGATCCTCGACGATGTAGACAACATCGTCGGTCTCCAGGTCCGTAATCGCCTCGCCGAGATCGTCGGGGGTGATGTAGCCGAGCACCTCATCCCGAGCGGCCTCGTTTAATTCGGATAGAATCGACGGGTCAAGCGCTGGACCGAGGGTTTGGACGAAGCGGCGGCGTTCCGAAGGGCGGATCTGTTCCAGCAGGTCGGCGATATCTGCTTCGTGCAGGTCGGCGATCAGCTCCAACAGCCGCTCCCGCGCGCCGAGCTCGATAACGGCCATGATCGCGTCGATTTGCGCCGCGTTCGGTGTCGGTCCGGGCGTGTCTTTTTCCGAGGCCGACATGTTGAGATCGCGTCGGCCGTCGCCCTGTTGATCCGTCATCGCCCCTCCCATCCCGCACCGCCTTGGAGCGTCCTAAATGATCCCAAGGGAGGGGTGATAACGAGGTTGCGCCTGGGTTTAAAGCGTCGCCAGCTTGCTTCGCAGCTCGTCGGCGAGATCGCGGCGTTCGGCGGGGGTCAGGAACGCTCCCAGCTCAATATCGCGGCCCGCTGAGGACAGCACCAGATAGTCCCGCACACGTTTGGTCGGGATGAGGCTGACCCGGACCCAATGCGGGTTCGCCTCCCACACCTGCTGTGCGCCGTTGGGTTCGACGCGTTCAACCCGCAATCGATCCGGCCATAGCTGCACATGCTCCCGCAGACGTCCTGATCGGTAGGTCAGCTGCATCATGGCGTAGAGCAGCGCGAGATCGACCAACAGGAACAACCCCACGATCCAGAAGGCGGCGCCGCCGAGAACCGGGCTAAGCGGCAGGATGACGATGGCGGCGAGCACCAGGAGGAACCAACGGAAATGTCGAGGGTTCATCGACCGATGCGGCCACAGCGTCACGCTCCAGACCGGTGGGGCGTCGGCTTCAGGGCTTAGGGCCATCATCATCACCTTTCGATAAAGGATCGTTCCGGCGCTTTGAGAGACCGGCTGACGGAAGTGAGCCGAGAAATATGCCGAATCCAAGAACCGACAACCCAGCTCCGTGGTCTGCTCTGTCTTCGAGGTGGGGAGGCGTTAGGCCAGGGATATCGCTAACCAAGCCAATAGCGTCGCGGCGAGCAGGGGCAGGCCAACATGCACTTCCAAATGCCGAAGAACCCAATAGAGGGTTTGAGCCACGGAAGGCTCGATCGGGGCGTTGGAATCGAAAAACAATCCGGGAAGCCAAGATAGAAAACAAAGCACTAAAGCAAAACGGCCCGCCGCTGAGGCGGCGGGCCGGATAGTGCAGGCCTTAGTGAGCCGACTTTTTGCCCCGGAAGTCCGGCAGTACGTCGAAGGTGTGCTCTGGCGGCGGGGAGGGCAGGGTCCACTCCAGTGTGTCGGCGTACTCGCCCCACGGGTTGCCGACAGTCTTGCGCCCATAGGCCAGCGACCAGAAGATCAAGCCGATAAAGAACAAGAACGAGGCGAAGGTCACGAACGCGGCGATCGACGAGACGTAGTTCCAGTAGGCGAACTCCGCCGAGTAGTCGATGTAGCGGCGCGGCATGCCGGCGAGGCCGACAAAATGCTGCGGGAAGAAGGTGACGTTCGAACCAATGAACATCCACCAAAAGTGCAGCTTGCCAGCTCCCTCAGGGATCTCGCGGCCGGTCATCTTAGGGAACCAATAGTAGATGCCCATGAAGATACCGAACACAGCGCCCAGCGACATCACATAGTGGAAGTGCGCCACCACGAAATAGGTGTCGTGATAGACTCTGTCCGCACCCGCTTGGCTCAGCATGATGCCGGTCACGCCGCCGACCGTGAACAAGAAGATGTAGCCGATCGCCCAGAGCATCGGCGTGCGGAACGAGATCGACCCGCCCCACATCGTCGCGATCCATGAGAAGATCTTCACCCCGGTCGGCACCGCGATGGTGACGGTGGCGAGCATGAAGTACATCTGCGCGTTCAGGCTCATGCCGACGGTGTACATGTGGTGCGCCCACACGACGAAGCCGAGCACGCCAATCGCCACCATGGCGTAGACCATCGCGAGATAGCCGAAGATCGGCTTACGCGAGAAGGTCGCGACCACATGGCTGATGATCCCGAAGGACGGGATGATCAGCATGTACACTTCTGGATGGCCGAAGAACCACAGCAAATGCTGATACAACACCGGATCGCCGCCGCCAGCGGCGTCGAAGAAGGTGGTGCCGAAGTTTCTGTCGGTCAGCAGCATGGTGATCGCACCCGCCAGAACCGGCAGTGACAACAGGATCAGGATCGCGGTGATAAAGATCGACCAAGCGAACAGTGGCGTTTTATGCAGGGTCATGCCCGGCGCGCGCATATTCAAGAAGGTGGCGATGATGTTGATCGCGCCCAGGATCGACGATGCGCCCGAGACGTGGATGGCGAAAATCGCCAAATCCATCGACATCCCTTCTTCGTTGGTCGACAGCGGCGCATAGAGCACCCAGCCGACCCCCGATCCGGTTTGACCATTGCCGCCCGGAGCTACGACCGAGAGCAGGGCCAAGGTGGTGCCGGTGACATATAGCCAGTAGCTGAGGTTGTTCAGCCGTGGGAACGCCATATCCGGCGCGCCGATCTGCAGTGGCATAAAGTAGTTGCCGAACCCGCCGAACAACGCCGGGATCACCACGAAGAACATCATCAAGACACCGTGGCCGGTGATCATGACGTTCCACAGATGGCCATTCGGCGTTACGCCGTCTTCCATCAGCATGTATTGTACGCCGGGCTCCATCAGCTCCATGCGCATGTATACGGTCATCGCCACCGAGATCAGGCCTGCGAGTCCCGCAGTCCAGATGTAAAGGATCCCGATGTCCTTGTGGTTTGTGGAGCAGAACCACCGGGTGAAGAACCCCGGTCGCGCATGCTGCTCCAGATGCGCTGTCGCTTCAGCCATTCTCAACTCCCGCGGTCGCGTTCAGACGACGCATAAACCTGTCAGTTTCTAGCGGACACTCTCGCTCGCGTGACTTGATAGCTCACTAACGGTCGCTAGCAAGGGTGAGATTGCCTGAAGAAGGGCTAACACGTGGTTTTAGGGGATGTTGTGAAGCAACGTTTCGCCAACGCGACGCCATGTCGCAATTTTGTGAGCGTGTTGGTAGTGAGGCGGCTTTGCTTTCCAATATGTAAATTCTTCAGCTCGGGCCGCCTTGCGGCGTGGCGTTCAGGGCCGCGTCGAAGGTGGTTTGGAGCGCGAGATCGACATCCGCCAGGGTCGCTGTGACGCCAAGATCAAGCAGGCTCGTCACGCCATAGCCCGATGCTTGGCCCGATATTCCACAGGGCACGATGCCATCGTAATGCGAGAGGTCAGGGTCGACGTTGATGGAGACGCCGTGAAAGCTGACCCAGCGGCGCAAACGCACGCCGAGGGCGGCGACTTTGTCCTCCCGCTCCGGCGCACCCTTGTCAATCCGGCGCACCCAGACGCCGACGCGGCCTGAACGGCGCTCGCCGTCGACATTGAATTCAGCGAGAGCGCGGATCACCCACTCCTCTAGGCGCCACACTAACAAGCGGACGTCCCGCCCGCGCTGATTGAGGTCGAGCATCACATAGCCAACCCGCTGGCCGGGGCCGTGGTAGGTGTATTCGCCGCCGCGCTTGGTTTCATAGACCGGGAGCTGATCCGGCTTGAGCAGATCACCGGAGGTCGCGCTGGTTCCGGCGGTGTAGAGCGGGGGATGCTCCAACAACCACACCAATTCCGGCGCTGTCTCAGCGGAGATCTCCGCCACACGGACCTCCTGCTGTCGCTCCGCCTCCCGATAGTCGACCAGATGGTCTGAGATCCGCCATTCGACCATATTCAGCCTCTCTGCCTCACCCTCGCGCCGCTTGCGTTTTTGTGGCGCTTGCCCCTCTGTACAAGCCGCCGCCGCTTAGCTATATCGGCGAACCAATGCGGTCGTGGCGGAATTGGTAGACGCGCAACGTTGAGGTCGTTGTGGGGTAACTCCCGTGGAAGTTCGAGTCTTCTCGACCGCACCAATACTTTTCCTAATATTAGGGATTTGTGCGGTTGCGCTATGGGCGACGCTGGAAACAGCCGCCGAGACGCCGGATATGGCGTCTCCCAATAAGCTGGCGGATCGCGTCGTCGTTGAGAAGGCCGCCCGCAGATTTACACTGTACCGGGGCGAAGAAACCCTCGCAACTTACACGATTTCTCTCGGCTTCGCGCCGGAGGGGGATAAGCGGCGCGAGGGTGATGGGAAGACGCCGGAGGGTGATTATCTCATTGATTATCGCAACCCCAACAGCGCCTATCATCTCAGCCTGCACATCAATTACCCTAGCAAGGCCGATCGCGCAGAAGCCGCCGCGCGAGGTGAAGATCCGGGTGGGGAGATCTTTATCCATGGCGAACCGAACGGTTTTAGCAGACTCGGAGCCTTGTTCCGCGGGCGCGATTGGACGGCGGGCTGCATCGCCGTGACCAATGAGGAAATGGAGGAGATTTGGTCTCTGGTTCCGAATGGTACGCCAATTGAAATTTCGCCTTAGTGGCGGCCAGAAAGGCTCAATTCTTCCCGGCGACTCGAACCATTCTCTCCAGCTGATTCAAGAACTGCGACCGGTCCGCCCGTGAGAACGGCTTGCCGCCACCCGCTGCGCCCAGCGGATTGGCGGCGCGCAGATCGGCCATCAGATCGCGCATCGCCAGTTGTGCGCCGATATTCGCTTGGGTGAACGCATCACCATTATGACGGATGGCGGCGCCGCCTGCCTCCAGGCATTTGGCGGCGAGCGGGATGTCGCCGGTGACGCATATGTCGCCTGGGCCAATGCGGTCAGCGATCCATTGGTCGGCGACATCGGGTCCGTCTGGGACGGTCACATTGGTCACCAGTGGGTGCGGATTGGGGCGAATGCCGCCGTTTGAGACCACCACGACGAGCGCGCTGTGGCGCTCGGCCACGCGGATGGCTTCGTCTTTCACCGGACAGGCGTCTGCGTCGATATAGATTGTCACCGTCATGGGGATCTCATACGCCCTGGCCGGGGCGCGGAAAACCGTTGGTTTCGAGGTGGGACCGCGTCAAATTCCCCTTTTCTTGTTCTGTTGTGCCGGAAAACGAGTCCATGACGCCCCTCCGTCTCGCCGATCTGAGCGACCTGAAACAGCTGCCGATCGATGAGATCATCGACGCGCGGTCGCCGTCGGAGTTCGCCGAGGATTGTTTGCCGGGGGCGGTGAACCTGCCGGTGCTGGACGATGCCGAGCGCGCTGAAGTGGGGACGGTTTACGTTCAGGACAGTAAATTTCGGGCGCGTAAGCTCGGCGCCGCCTATGTCGCCCGGAACGCCGCCCGCCATATCGAAGGCCATTTCGCGGGTAAGGACGGCGGATATCGCCCGCTGGTGTATTGTTGGCGCGGGGGGCAGCGTTCTGGCTCGCTGGCGACGATTTTGGATCAAATCGGATGGCGGGTGTCGGTGCTGGAGGGCGGCTATCGCGGGTTTCGCCGGCTGGTGGCGGCGCGGCTGTATGATCAGCCCTTGCACGCCCGGTTGGTGCTGTTGGACGGCGACACCGGCTCCGGCAAGACGGCGCTGTTGACGCGATTGCATGCGCTTGGGGCGCAGGTGATGGATTTGGAGGGGCTTGCCCGGCATCGTGGGTCGGTGTTTGGGGCGGTTGCGGTCGCCCAGCCCTCTCAGAAGGCGTTTGAGACCATGGTTGCGATGGCGTTGTCGCGTGTCGACCCGCTCAAGCCACTGATTCTGGAGGCGGAATCTAGCAAACTCGGCCAATTATCGCTGCCGCCGGCGCTGTGGAAGGCGATGCAGGCGGCGCCCCGATTGGTGATCCAGGCCCCGGAGGCGGCGCGGGCGCGGTTTTTGGCCGAGGAGTATGGCGCGCTGTTAACGGCCCCGGCCAGCCTTGACGGCATGCTTGAGAGATTGCGCACCCTGCATGGCGCCGCTCAGGTCGCGGAGTGGCGGGCGCTGGCGGCGGCGGGAGAGGGCGAGGCGTTGGCGGCGTCGCTGATCGCCCGCCATTATGACCCACGCTACGCCAAACAGAGGGAGCGGTTGCGGGAGAAGCGGGCGGCGGCGTTTCCGCTTGCCGATTTGTCGTCCACTGCTTTGGATGCGGCGGCGCCGCGATTGTTAGCGGAGATTGAGGCGTTGGTTTGGGGCGAGGTTCAAACCAACTGAAGCCGTGCTTCCCCACGTGCGGGCGGCTTTAGCACCTCGCCAATGATCGCTGCTGGAAAGCCGAGACTATGAAGCTGCTTTCTCAACGCGTCGGCGCTCTCGGCCGGAACGGCGGCAAGCAGGCCCCCAGCGGTTTGCGGGTCAAACAGCAGCTCTGCAAGGGGGCTATCGAGGTCTCCTATCAGCCGCTCCATCGCTGCGTCCCGGTTCGAGGTCCAGAGGCTGGAGCGCACCCCCTCCGCCGAGAGCGCCGCCGCTCCCTCCAGCAAGGGGACAGCCTCAAGCCGGATTTGGGCGCCAACGCCGGAAGCTTCCAGAATATTCAGGAGATGCCCCGCCAGCCCGAAGCCTGTGACGTCGGTCATCGCCCGAGCCTGGGCCGAAAGCAGTATTGAGACCTCGATTTGCGGCCGCAACATCGCGCGATAAGCGGCGACCACCTCGGCGCCAGGCGCTTGCTGGCGCATCTCCGCCGCCAGCAACACCCCGACGCCGATCGGTTTGCTCAATAACAGCGCGTCGCCGGGCTGTGCGCCAGCCAGAGTCAGGGCAGGGCCGTCCAGCAAGCCGGTGATGGTGAAACCAATGGTGGTTTCCGCGCCGAGGCTGGTATGCCCGCCGACCAAATCGGCCCCGGCCTTTCGCAGAACAGCGCCAGCGCCATCAAGGATTTCGCGCAAAGTTTCGGCCTGCATCAGCTCCGACATCTCCGGCAAAATCACCGTCGCCAGCGCGGCTTGCGGGCGGGCGCCCATCGCCCAGACGTCTCCCAGCGCATGGACGGCGGTGATTTTCGCCATCATCCAGGGATCGTCTGTAAACGCTCTCAGATGATCGGTGGTGATCACCTGCGCCGCTTGCTGTGGCGCGGAGCCGTTGATCCCGAGGATCGCGGCGTCGTCGCCGGGACGGGACAGCACATCTGCGCGCTGCGCCGTGGGCAGTTGGGTGAGCGCCAGTTTCAGCGCGTTGGCGCCAGCCTTGGCGCCGCAACCGCCGCAGAGCGGTCCGGCGCCCTCGATCCGCTCGCGGACACCCAGGGCGGCGGGGCGCGGGATCTCGGGTGCTGGCATGTCCGATGGTCCGGTGAAGTGCGCCATAAAACGGCGGTCGATACGGTCCTTCGAGCGCCACAGCCAAGCACCGTTGAAAGCGAGGCCAAACTTATCGGCGACGGCGTTGCGGTCGCCGGTGGAGATCAGTTTGAGATAGTCCCGTTGCGGATGATAACGGCTCAAGCGGCCGCCGCTTAGCGCGGCTTTTAGGTTGTACAGCAACACTGGAGCCTGACGCACTGCGAACACGCCAGCCTTGGGGCGAGGAGCGTGGGTCATGTGCGCGCAGTCGCCGACGGCGAAAATTTCAGGGTCTAAGGTGGATTGCAGCGTGGGGCCGACATCGATGAAGCCGTTGGTGAGCGCGAGACCGGTTTCCGTCAGCCAAGGGTGCGGAGTCGCCCCGGCGGCGCCCACCGTGAAGTCTGATGCGATGGAGTCTCCGGTGGTTAAGGCGACGTCGTGGGCGGCGAGCTCCGCTGCTTCTGCGCCGGTGCGCAAGGTGACGCCTAGCCGCTCCAAATGTTGGAGCAACCGCGCCCGCGCAGCCGCACCAAGGTCGGGCAAGGGCGTCTCCCCCGCCTCCAACACTGTGATTTCTGCTTGGAGCTCCGCCGGAGTGTCCGCCTGGACTTCCATTGGTCCGGTGAGGTGGCGCAGCCGGTGGGCCATCGCCATCGCTAGCTCAACCCCGGCGACTCCACCGCCAATCACCGCCGCGCGTGGCGGGCGGCCGAGAGCCGGGACTCGAGTTAAGAACGCCTCCCACTGGGCGGCGAAGGGGCCGAGTGGTTTGGCGGGGCGCCCATGCTGAGTGAAGCCGGGGAGGTCGGGCATGGCCGAGGTGATCCCGATATCGACCGAGAGCGCGTCATAAGCAATGTCGGGCCGAGGGGCGCCGTCTAGATCCACAAGGCGGACCCGGCGGGTGGTCCGGTCGACTCCTGTCGCCGCGCCCAGCGCGAGGCGCGCGCCTGCGCGGCGGGCCAGGCGCACCAAATCAATCTCCAACTCCGCCTGGGTGTAATGCCCGGCGATATGGCCGGGCAGCATCCCAGTGTAGGGCGTTGTCGGTTCCGGGGAGATCAGTGTGATCCGCGCTCCTGGCAACGGCTCCATCGCCCAGCCGCGCAGCAGCAGCGCATGGGCGTGGCCGCCTCCGATCAGGACAAGGTCCTTGGTGAGTGGGGTCGACGCGCGCATGGGGCGGCTTTCTACGGTTAACCTGGGCGAATTGGATGAGTTCTACGGCGCATCGGGCGAATATGTGATGCTTTCCGCCTGCTCGCCAGCCTCCTTGCCCGGGCTGGGGGGATCGGGGAAACAGAGGATCGGTTCGGAGCATGGCGCGGCGGCCGGGCGGGAGACGAGACATGGATATCATTCACACTGAGGCGCATCGCCGCCGCAATCCCTCCACCGAGCTTTATGGCGGCGAGCTTGTACGCCCGTTCGAGTGTCCTGAACGCGTGGATCATATCTTGAAGGAGATCGCCGCCCGCGCTCTGGGGCCTGTGAGCGCTCCGCGCGACTTTGGTCTGGAGCCTGTCCGGCGGGTGCATGACGGCGCTTATCTTGACTTTCTGGAGAGCTGTTGGACCGATTGGCGCGCCGCCGGCTATCAGGGCGAAGCTATCGCCTCCTGTTGGCCGTCCCGCGCCATGACCCGCGCCCGGCCGCCGCGAGAGATCGACGGCAAAATTGGGTATTACGCCCTCGCGGGCGAAACCTCGATCAGCGAGGGGACTTGGGAGGCGGCCCGCGCCTCGGCTGATGTTGCGTTAACCGGCCAGGCTCGATTGGCTGAGGGCGCCCGCACCGCCTTCGCGCTCTGCCGTCCGCCCGGCCACCACGCCGCTCGTGATATGTTCGGCGGCTATTGCTTTTTGAACAACGCCGCCATCGCCGCGCAGGCGATGATTGACGCTGGCGCGACGCGCGTCGCGGTGTTGGACGTGGATTTTCATCATGGCAACGGCACCCAGGCGATTTTCTATGATCGTGCCGACGTCATGTTCCTGTCGCTGCATGGCGATCCGGATGAGGCGTTCCCGTATTTCCTCGGAGGCGCCGATGAGACTGGGGAGGGCGCCGGCAAGGGCTTTACGGTGAACTACCCAATGCCGTCTGGAACCGGTTACGCTGAATGGTCGCGCGCACTGCAGGACGCTCTGACCCGATTGAGCGCCTATGCGCCCTCGGCGCTGGTGGTGTCTCTGGGAGTGGACGCGTTTAAGCAGGACCCGATCAGCTTCTTCACATTGGAGAGCGCTGATTTCACCGATATGGGTCGCCGTATCGCGGGGCTTGGCGCGCCGACACTGTTCGTCATGGAGGGCGGATACGCTGTGGCCGAAATCGGGGTCAACGCCGTTAATGTGTTGGCGGGGTTCGAGCAAGGGCCGGAGCTTTAAGACGCTTGCTTGCGAGCCTCCTGCTGTTCCGTTTCTCTTGATTTCGGCACCACCACCGGGGTTTTCTGATCCCGCGCGTGTTGGGCGATCGCGCGTTCTTCTGGAGAGGTGAGGAGGGCGTCCCGCAGCGCCAACAGGCGCTTGCGATCGAAGCGCCGAACGCGTTTCTCAAGCTCCTTGATGGCTTTTTGCGCGTGCTCGTTCTCCAACTCATCCACCACCTCGACCAGATTGGCGACATGGGCTTGATCGAACGCGGGCGCCAACATTCCGGCCTCGGAGCGATCCACCAGCTCATCGAGCACCGCCAAACTGTCACGGGTTTGGGCGAGCAGCTCTCCGAGAGCCAATTCAGTGTTGCGGGCCTTGGCGTGGAAAATCTCAAACCGCTGTTTGCGATCAAACAGGTTGGTGCGGGTGAGTTCGGCGAAGCAGATCTGTTTCAGCTCCTCCGACTCGTCCAAGAGCGAGCCGATCATCCGCAGCCGCTCGCCGGTTTTATCAGCGAGGTCACGCAGGGTGCCAGCGTAGAAATCTTGAGCATGCTCGGTGAGCACGCGCCGGTCTTTCAACGCGTCGATAATCTCTTGGGTCTCGCGCATAACTCTGCCAACCGTCGCCTCACGCGCCTCAAGTTTTTCGGAGAGGGTGCTGGCGGTGCGCTTCAGGGTCGCGATCTCTTTTTTAAGCCGACGCTCTTCTTTATCCCTTGGCCCAAGCAATTGCGACAGACGCTGGCGTTCTTTACGTTCCCAAACGTACAAAAAAGAAAGCGCTGTCGCCGCGCAAGCGAGCCCCATTGCAAATATTTCAATCATCGTCGCGCTTCCTCTGAGAGACTACAATTGTCCTCTGTTGGCGGCGCCAACTTGGCACACTCCGACCATCCCGAGCCAGTATGAAAACATTTGGATGAGCATTCTTGGCGAAATGTAGGTCAATATGTTGGTAAATCTGACGAGATCTCGTTTTTGTCGATGTTTATATGTAGATAGCCCGGAGTAATCGAATCAATCAAGACGATTTCGCGTTAACGTTCTGACGCGGGGAGGGGTGTCGGCGATCTGGGTTTCGGGTGGCGTACATAAGCTCCGCTCATCACTTCGTCCCACTCGCAGGGGGTGACTCCTTCGATCTCCAGCTGCGCCTTTGCGATCAGCGCCTCCTGTTGCGTTAACTCCGTGCGCAGCCGATGTGCTTCAATTCCCGCTTCGGGCGCGCCGTGGGCGATAGCATGTTGATACCACACATAGGCCATCGCCAAGCTGACGCGACCGCCGCCGGGGTCCACCATCGCCTGGCGCACAAAGCGGGTGTCTTCAAAGGGTTGTCCGGCGTAGATATCGCCGAGGGCGTGCATCGCGGGGCCATGGCCTTGCTGAGCCGAGGCGCAGAGCCAGGTGATGGCCCGCCGCGTGTTATAATACCCGTCATCCTCCTCGGCAAACGAACAACACAGCGATTTGCCGACGTGATACTGCGCCACAGCATCCCCCGCATGGGCGCTGTCGATGTTTTCCTGATAAATCTTTTCGTCTTGGATGACGTAGGCCAGCTCCACCCCCGCCACGGCGCAGCCGCTGAGCCATAGAGCGGCCCACGCCATTAAGCAGCGTCCTAATGATCGCCGCATGGTCTCATTCCTTGAGTTCTCTCCGCGTCCCGTCAGTCCCGCCGCGCGTTTAGGGTGCGTCCGGGGCTAAGCCGCTCCACTGTGGAGGCAATCGCGTCGGCGTCGATCCCAAAATGACGATACAGGTCGTCAATTGTGCCAGTTTGGCCGAAATGCTCCACCCCCAGCGGAGCGCATGGATGACCGGCGACCGAGCCCAGCCACGCCAAGGTGGCCGGGTGGCCGTCGATGACGGTGACGATGACGCAGTGGCGCGGCAGCGGGCTCAGAAGGCGCTCAATATGGCTCATGGCGGCGCTGTCGCCGCGCTTGCGGGCGCGTTGGGCGGCGGTCCAGCCGGCGATCAGGCGGTCGGCGGAGGTGATCGCCAAGACGCCGACGTCGCGGCGCAATTCGCCGATCCGGCCCGCCGCTGCGATCGCCTCCGGCGCGACGACGCCCTGATAGGCGATCACCACGTCGCAGTTCGGGCCGGGCGGGCGTCGCCAATAGGCGCCGTCGATCACGCCCTGGGTGAAGTCGGCGTCGGTTCGGGCGGACGGCTGTTCGATCGGCCGGGTGCTGAGGCGGAGATAGATCGAGCCGCCGGTTTCGTCCCGCAGCCAAGTGCGTTCATCCGACGGGCCGTCAGGGTCAGCCTCGCCCTCGCGTTGCATGTAGTCGAAAGACCAGCCCAGAATCGCTGCTAATTCATCGACATAGGCCGGTTCGAACGCCGCAAGTCCATCCTGGCTCATCCCGATCAGCGGCTGCGCGATCGACTGATGCGCCCCGCCCTCCGGCGCCAGCGTCACGCCGGAGGGAGTGCCGACGATCAGAAAACGGGCGTCCTGGTAGCAGGCGTAGGTCAGCGCGTCCAAACCGCGCGCCACGAACGGGTCGTACACCGTGCCGACCGGCAGCAGCCGTTCGCCGAACAGCGAATGCGACAGCCCCGCCGCGCCGAGCATCAGAAACAGGTTCATCTCGGCGATGCCCAGCTCCAGATGCTGCCCCTCCGGCGCGAAGCGCCATTTTTGCGCGGAGGGAATCCGCTCATCTCGGAAGGTGTCGGCTAGCGGATCGCGGGCGAACAGGCCGCGCCGGTTCACCCAAGGCCCGAGATTAGTGGAGACCGTGACATCCGGTGAGGTGGTGACGATCCGCTCCGCCAGGGCAGAGTCTGATTTCGCCAATTGATCCATCAGTTTGCCGAATCCGGCCTGGGTGGAAATCTCGCGATCCTCCACCGGGCTCAAAGATGCGCTTGCTGCCGCCTGGGCTGAGAAACGGCGTGGGCCAGAGGCGAAGAATGGGGCCGTGTCGAGAAAGGCGCGCAGCGCGTCGGGGTTGTCGACGGCGGCGAAAGGCTCCCACTCCTGACCTGCGTTAACCCCCATCGCCTCCTGGAAGGCGGTCATTTGAGCTTTGGTCATCAGCCCGGCATGATTATCCTTATGCCCGGCCAGCGGCGTGCCCCAGCCCTTGATGGTGTAGGCGAGGAAGCATGTCGGCCGCTCCCTTTTTTCCACGTCTTGATCTAAGCGCTCAAACGCTTCCGCCAGGGTCTCGACGCAGTGGCCGCCGAGGTTTTCCATCAGCTCCGTCAGCTCGGCGTTATCCCGCCGCTCGATCAACGCCGTTGCCGGTCCCTGATCGCCGATCTCATCTAACAGTCGCTTTCGCCACGCTGCGCCGCCCTGGAAGGTGAGCGCGGAGTAGAGTTGGTTCGGGCAGGCGTCGATCCATTCTCTCAGGCGTTCGCCGCCGGGTTCGGCGAAGGCTGCGCGTTGCAGCGCGCCATGTTTCAGGCGCACCACCTCCCAGCCGAACGCCTCGAACACCGCCTCGATGCGCTGCCACAACCCCTCGCGCACCACCCCGTCCAGGCTTTGACGGTTGTAGTCGATCACCCACCAGCAGTTGCGCAGGTCATGCTTCCAGCCCTCTTGCAAGGCCTCGAACACATTGCCTTCATCTAACTCCGCGTCCCCGACCAAGGCCACCATCCGCCCAAGGCGCCGCTCATCCAACTTCGCCCAAGGCTTGGCCGCCAGATAATCCTGCGCCAGCGAGGCAAACGCGGTGAATGCCGCCCCGAGGCCGACGGACCCGGTGGAGATGTCCACGTCGTCAATGTCTTTGGTGCGGCTAGGGTAGGATTGCGCGCCGCCGAAGCCCCTGAAGTTCTCCAGCTTTTCCTTGGTCTGCCGCCCCATTAGATATTGCATGGCGTGGAATACCGGTGAGGCGTGCGGCTTCACCGCCACCCGATCCTCGGGCCGTAGCGCCCGGAAATACAGCGCCGTCATGATCGAGACCATCGACGCCGAGGAGGCTTGATGGCCGCCGACCTTCAGCCCGTCCGGGTGGTCGCGCAGATGGTTGGCGTTGTGGATCATCCAGCAGGACAGCCATAACAGCCGCTGTTCGATGGTTTTCAAATGGGTCAGCGCGCCGTCACGCATTGGGCTCTCCTATGGCGCTGTGATGGGGTCTTTCGCCAAAAGGCGACACTAGCCGCGTTCTCACGCGATTTTCTTGCGTCTTGCAGCGCAAAACGTGACGATAGTGCTTGAGGTAGCCATCAACACGGCATTTCGCGATGGAAATCACCAAGATTGACGAGTTTGACCGCAAGATCCTTCGCGCATTGCAGCAGGATGGGCGGCTTACC
>JAHQVS010000203.1 GCA_019634215.1 Paracoccaceae bacterium
CTGAGCGCCGCCGCCACGAGCCATAACCCCGCCTTGAAACACCCATCTGACTTGATCGCGCCCATAGTCACTTCCCCCTTCAATCCAGCATATAAATCAGAGATTTGAGATACTCTGTCTCTGGCAGATGCGGGTGGATCGGATGGTCTGGACCCGCCCCGCCGACCCGGAGCAATCGCGCGCCCCGCCCCGCCATGCGAAACGTCTTGGCGGCGACATCTCGCAGCTCATCGATTGAGACCGCATGGCTGCAAGAGCAGAGGGTGAAGATCCCGCCTGGCGCAGTCAAAGCAGCGCCGAAGCGCGCGGTCTTGGCGTAGGCGCGCAAGCCGGCCTCACGGGCGGCGCGATTTGGGGCGAAGGCGGGCGGATCGCACACCACCAGCTCGAAACGCCGCCCCTCGCCCGACAGCGCCCGCATGGCGTCGAACGCATCAGAACGCAAAGTCTCAACCCGATCGACGACGCCCATCCGGTCGGCCCCGGCTCGCGCCAGTTCCAGCGCCGCCTCGGACCCATCAATCAAAGTCGCCCGCGTCGCCCCGGCAGCCAAGGCGGCGAGGCCAAAGCCGCCGACATGGGCGAACACGTCGAGAATATCGCGCCCGGCGGAGAGATCGGCGACAGCGCGATGAGTGGGGCGCTGATCGAAAAACAAGCCGGTTTTCTGACCGCCGAGCACATCGGCGAGATAGGTTGCGCCGTTCATGGGAACCGCAACAGAGCCATCCAGCACGCCCTTCAGCAGTCGGGTCTCCTCCGGCAGCCCCTCCAGCGCCCGCGCGCGGCTGGTTCCGTTCCAAATCACCGTCTCGGGGTCGATAACGCGGTCGATCGCGGCCAACAGTGCGGTACGGCGGATCTCCAACCACGCCGCATTAGGCTGGACCGCCAACACCGGCCCGAAGCGGTCGATAATCAGCCCCGGCAGACCGTCGGCCTCGGCGTGGATCAGGCGATAATAGGGAGCCTCGAATAAGCGCTCCCGCAACGCTAAGGCGGCGCTCAGTTTGGCGGTGAACCAATCGACATCAATTTCGACGCCGGGGCGGCGTTCCAAGGCCCTACAAGCGATTTTGGAATTGGGATTGACGGCGACGGTGGCGACCAGTTCGCGCTCAGCGTCGGCGAGGTCGACGATCGCGCCGGGCTGAAGGGCGCGGGCGCGGCGATCCATCGCCAGCTCATTAACATAAACCCATGGCGCGCCAGCGAAGAAGCGGCCGCCAGTCTTGGGACGCAGTTTCAGCGTCGGGCGCGCGTGATCGGCGACCGGCTCATTTTGGGGCGGCGAGGGCTCGGCAGCCTCATCGGGGGAAGATTGTTGGTTCATCCGTCTCGCGATAGCCCGGATCGGCGGCGAGCGGATAGAACTAATTTCGCTGGCGAGCCTCAGCGGAGCGAACAAATGTCCGCTCCGCCGGAGGGAGAGTATTAGCCTGTAGCGCCAACCGGACGCGTCACAACCGGAGTCGACGGACGCGACTTTGTGGCATCGGCTTTCTGGAACAAGGACCGGCCAAGGCTCCGCAGCGCCTCGGACATAGCCTTGGCCCGCAGGCGGCGGGCTTCGATCAAATACGCGTCGACCATCTCCGGGGTGACGGTTTCGAAGTTGGTGGCGGCGGAAGAATCTTTATGCAGCTCAGTCATCTCTATAATACCTCTTTGCGCGCGCCCGCCGATCGCCTTTCAGCAGAACGGCGGCCATACCAAGCGCCTCAAATCCCGGGTTTGGCGTGTCCGCCTCACAAGGCGTCCGCTCTTATTGTGCACTGCAATATAACACTCTGAAATCAGTGTGGCAGATGCATCAATGCATAGCTGGGCGCCGTATGGCGCATGGCGGCACTGAATGCATACAATCGTTTAATTAGAAGTAGTTAAGGCGCCCCAGTCAGCCGGGCGCGATATTCTACAATTCCCTCGATCCCAGGCGAGAGCGAACCGACGAAGCGATAACTGATCTCATCTTTAGCGGCCGCACCGTCATCGCGCCGCGGGTCTGACCGAGGCTCTCTACTGAGCTCTACCCCCGCGCGCGCCAACGCCTCGATTTCAGACCCGGGCGTCCGCACCCCGCCAGCGACCAAGCCAGCCGGGGTCGCAATGAAGCGTGCGCTTCCGGGGATAAAGCTCGCACCAGGGAATAACCGATCGGCGACCTCGACCTGCTCCACCGAGGCCGCGCCAGCGTTTCTGAACGCCAAGCGCATCACCACGCACTCCCCAACAGCGACGTCTTGCCCCTCGGAGAACACGCTATCCTGGGTGATTTCATCCTCCAGCGCGCCGTCACAGTTCCGGTCGATCGCCATCAGCCGCCGGGCGGTCACAAATCCGGCGCGAGCGTCAGCGCGCCTCAGAACCAGCTCGCGGGCGCCGTGCAACGCTGCGCCGTCGCCGCCGATCCCCAAAGCCGACAGCCGAACGACGTCACGCCACCCAACCGGCGTCGTCTCGGGCAAGACCGCACGAGCAATCATATGCAACCGCTCGCCGGGCTGAAGAGCATAGCCGTCGCGCCAGCTCGGGTCGGCGCCGTCGAGACGCCCATCGCCGTTGACGTCGCGGTGCAGCGACCAGTCAAGTCCCTGTTGCGACGCGGTCTGCAGCCGCAGTCGTAGCGGTTTGTCAGTGCGCGGCGCCTCGATGGTGAATGAATACAGCGACGGAGCGTTGCGATCGGCGGGCGCGTCCATCAGGGCCGCCGCGCGCAGCACGAGGCGAGGAATCTCAAGCCGAGCGGCGGCTCCACCGCCGCCGTATATCCGGCCTGGGCGTTCGCTGCTGGGCCGCCCCTGATAGCGGACCGCTGTAAATCGCATCAACTCCCCGTCAGGGCCCGAGCCAGCGGTCGGATTTAGACGCAAGGGCGCACGCAGCTCCAGGCACTCGCCCGGCGCCAGTGGCGCGGTGTCCGTACTCGGCTCAGCAAACAACGCAGCCGCGCCATCCGCGCCGGCGACACGCACCACGCCATAGCGCTGCGGCCCTAAGGCTGAGGAAGCGTCCAGCCTCACGTATCGCGCGGGATGGGCGGCGTCCAAGGCGACATGAGTCGGTGGCTCGGCCCGCAACCGCACGCCATAGGCCGGGGCTGAACCACGATTGCAGGCGACGCCCCGAAACGCGAGGCGGGAAGCAGACGCGGCGGGTCCTACACTGGTGAAATCGGTCGCCACTAGGCTCGCCTGACTGGCAGCCAGCTCAATGAAGGGCTCGGAAATCCGCGCGATGTCAACAGGCGCGCCGGTGATCTGGCGATCACCTAGTTCGGTGACGGCCTGGGCCTCCAACACCCGGCCCTCGCTCGCCTCAGCAGCGTCCTCAAGCGCCAGGGTGGCCTCGAACAGATACACGCCGTCATCGCGCCCATCGCTGGGGCGGCGCGACACCACGCCACCGAGCGGCAGCGTCAATCGGCGCCACCCGTCGGCGTCAACGGTTTCGATCACCGCCTCCACGACAGCGGTGCTGGAGCCAACAGCGGCGGCGTTGACTCCACCAGGATTGCGCTCAGCAATCAGATCATCGCGCTCTCGGGTCAATGTCGCCCCAGTGAGACGCAGTGCAGCGGGGGTTTCCGCCTCCGAGATTGGCGGCTGCAGAGCGTCGGGATGAGGAGCCGGTGCTTGAGAAATGGCGGCGAATGGAGCGAAGACAGCCCCGCTGCGGGCGCCGCGCAGACGATAACGCACCGTCAAAGCCGCAGCCCCCCGCCCCTCCGGGAAGGCGTGCCGGGCGCGCAAGCGAAATACATCGCCAATTGCCGCAGGCGGCGTACTTGCAGTCTCCTCTGCGCCGCCTCCCAGCCCGCCCGCCGTTTCAGGCTTTGCGCGGCGCATTCCAAGGGCGGAAGCGGCCTCCACTGTCGGCGCCGGCGGCGCAGCGACCAACATCCGTAATTTAGCGTCGGAAACCCGCGCCATCGCACCCTCAGGCCCCAACGCCGCAACCTCCACCGGAGCGGCGATCTCCGAGCCCAGCGCCGTGGCCACACCCAGCCGACCAGTGAAGTCAATCGTCACCGTCTCCCCAGGTTTGAGCGGCGGAGACATTCGTTGCAAAGGATCGCCACAATAACGGAAAGACGCCGTCCCTGGTCCTGTAGGCCGCGCTCCACTCGATGGCGGCTCATCGTCTTGTCCCACGCCTAGCGCTGCTTCAGTGGGGCGAGCGGGTTTGACGGAGGTTGCCTGAAACCCCTTCGGCAAAGAAATCGGAGCCAATACCCCGCAATTCAGACCGCCGCCGCGAGGACGCTGGATCGCCACCTTCAAATCTCGCGCCGGCGCGTCGCCAACATTCTCCAACAGCAACCGCGCCTGAAAGCCATCGCCAGCGTCGAGCCGCGCCGCCTGATCAGCATCGTCAGACGCCGACACGTCCTCAGCCATATCCAGGCTCATTACGGCGCGCAGCAAAGGTCCTCCCAAACTCAGCGAGCTGCGCCCGATCACGACGCCCTCTGGCCTCAGGTTGGAGCGCAGCCGCGCCTCCACGCGCCCGTCCCGCCATGCAGCCCTGGCCTCAGCCTCCGCGTGCGGATCGACGTCCCGCATCACAGCGACCATATCGAGCAAGGCGACGCGCTCCCCTTCAGGCGCCTCTAGCGCGGCGCGGCAATCGCCAAGACGCCAGATCAGCCGCCCACCGGCTTCCCTGGCCTCTGACAGAGCGTTCTCCGGAAGCGAGCCGGTCTCCAGGCCCTCGCCCTCGCCTCCGCCCTCTTCCCGCTCCGCTCGGCCCGGCTCATACACCGGCGCCTGCATCCCCTGGCATTGAATGCCGGCGCCCATACCATAGCGCAGCGATTCAGCCGCCGTGAGAGACGGCGGAAACGCAATCTCCGCCACAACGTCTTGAAGCGATCCCGCTGGGAAGCGCAGGCTCAGGCGATGCTCCACCTCCTCGCCATGCGTCACTTGTTGTGACAAGTCACGCCCCACCGAGGTGCCGGTGACAACCAAAAATCCCCGGACCGATGGGGTGCGCACCCAACGCTCCAACGTGTCGCTGCGTCTCGATCCAGCGCCAGCGACAGAATAGGGCGCGGAGCCATAACGGGTCTCGAGCCGGAGTGCGGCGGCGGAGCCGGGCGCGACATCCGGCGCGACGTCCAACGCCACCAGCCAGCGCCGCCGGCTCTCCACCTCCAATCGTTGCGCCGCGCCTGGAGTGGCGGCTTCGATCGGGTCGCGCACCGCCAGCCACCGCAAACGCCGCCCAGTCGGGTCACGTGTGGCGAAGCGGGCCTCCTCTGCCTCGTCGATTTCGCCATCGCCGTCATTGTCGAGCCCGTCGCTCTCCAACGGCAAAATGGTGATGAACTCAGGCGCGGTCAGATCGAGCCAATCCAGAAATCCAGGCGCGTCCCCCGTATTATCGAGCGCGATTTCAGCGATCAGCCGTTCGCCGCCGCGCGCAGGGAAGGGGGCTTCATTCGACGGGCCTGGGGCGCGATCCTCGTCCCCGGTCGGCGTCTCCACCAGAGCAGGCCACTCTTCCCCGGGCGCTTCGGAGATCACCTCCAGACCCAACCGCACATCTGGGCGGCGAAACCGCATCTCAATCGGGGCGGCCCGAGTTGGGGCGTCGAGCAGCGGGTCGACGCCGTAGCTCACGCCGCGCAAGTTGAACACCGCCCCAGCGGCGGCGAAGCCGGCGCCATCGGAACGCTCCCCCGGCGCTTGCCTAGGGTCCACAACCTCCGCCGACACTCTAGCGACGAAACTGCCGCCGCCGCGCGTCTCACCCAGGGACCACAGCATGCGGCCACCACCAGCCTCATCTGGCGTCAACAAGGTTTCGACTTGGAAATCACCATCGATTTGCTCAGCGCCGCGGAACGCCAGGGCGTCCGGCAGGCCCTGGGCGATCGACACCGCCTCAATCGCCTCATCGCCGGCTCCAAACCAGCGCGCCGAAACCTCGATCACCACCTGGTCGCCGAGATCCAACACCACATCAGCCGGTAATTCGCGTCCGGCGGCGGAGAGCAAATGCTGGGACATCCGGAATCCGGCGACGCCGAAGCGCGTCTCATCCAGCGCCAAAGGCGACACGGTTCCAGCGGCGATGTCGGCCAGATCGCCAAGCGCATCAAGCTCCAAAGCCGTCGTGGCCTGCCCACCAGGGGCGGGAATGACGTCCGGGGCGGCCATGGCGACGGCGGTCACGCTGAGAGCGCCAACCGCGTCCAGGGCGTCTGCCTCCAGCGCGGTGAGGTTAAAAGAAGCGGCGCCGTCATCGCCCGGGACCTTAGAGCTAGGCGCCTCGGGTGACGTCTCCGCGTCCCCCTCGACAGCAACGCCTGTGGCGGTCTCTGCTGCTTCGGTGGGGTCGGGAGCGCCCGCAACCGTCATCTCAAACTCGCGCTCCACAGCGCGCCCAGGAGTCGCCGGCCCCGGCATGGCACAAAGGAACGAGGTCGCCCCACCCGGCGCGCCGCCCACCGCTCCGCTCTCCCCTGCCGAGGAAGCTTCGCGCACACACCCCTCCGGCGGCGTCGGCGCCCACCCGGCCCCAGCGATCAGCCGCAGCGCCAGACGACGGGCGGTCTCCTCGCCAACATTGCGTGCAACCGCCCGGAACCGCCGCGTCTCACCAGCGCCAGACACCAGCGGGTCGCCAATTGATTCCACCATCAACGCTAGCGAGGCTTGGCGCGGCGTCACTTGCGTGCGGACCGCTGGCGCGCCGCCGACATCGCCGCATCCGTCCCGGAAAGACACTGTCGTGACGATCTCATCTTGGGCCGAAGCGGCCCGGCGCACGCGGCGGGCGCGGTAAGTCAGAGACAGGGTTTCGTCCGGATTAATTTCCGCCGGGCTTCCATTTCGCCCCAACAACGCCAGTACTGGCGTCGTCGGTCGGCCACCGGAGACGTCGACGCCCGCCACGCCCACGCCCGGCGCGAACAGCTCCACTGGATGGCTGGCGTCGAACTCATATCCATCCGGCAGCACCACCGAGAATTTCGGTTCAAACAGCGGCGCCCCCCCATTGGTGAGGGTGAGGCGGATCTCGGCGCGCTCCCCCGGCCGCGCGGCGCCGTCGACTCCCAGCATGCGCTGCTCAAGGGCGATATCCTCAGCACGCGGCCGGGTGGACAGGGTCGCCGAGGCCACCCCCGCCCGCAAATCCCGCAACGCCGACAGCGCCCCGTCACCAGGCTCGGCGCACCCCCAAGAGGTCTCGGCCACGGTCTCGCGCCGTCCGCAACCGGGGCCGACCCGCTCGCGCAACCGCACCGTGCGCCGTCCGGTCTCGACCAGATTTTGCAACGCCGCGACGCCTTCAGGTGACAGATCCACCGCCCCAACCGGCTCGAGCGCGCCGATCGGCTGTCCGCCGCCGGTCAACCGCGCCCGCACCTCCCGCGCCATCGCCGCACCGACATTCTCCACCTCTAGCCGCCAATCGATCTCATCGCCGGGCGCCGCCGGAACCGTGGCGGAGAATTCGCCGCCACGGGTGACGTTGCGCCCTGTCAGCGCAGCGGCGACCCTCGGCTGTAGAATTGGTAGTGAGGTGGCGCGCAACGGCGTGTATACGGCATTGCCGCACACATCGTTAGCTGTCGCGCCGAAGCTGATCCGCGCGTCCGCCTCGGCGCCATCCCCAGCAGCGACGCGGCGGCCAAACGCCTCGCCAAAGCGCGCCCGCCAGCGCAACAAAACGCTGTCGTCAACGCCTCCTGACTTCCCCAACCGCGACAGCGCCAAGGTTTGCTCCGGCGTCCAGGCGAACGGGTCCTGGTTGGTGCCGCTGCCGACCGGCGGATCGATCCGGACCCATGTGGCCCCGTCGTCGGAGCTGATCTCAAACACCGGCGCGGCGAACGAGAAAGCCTTGGGTCCGAGCGGCGGCGCGAACAGCACCTGCACATCACGCAGCGGGGTTCGCGCCTGGTTGCGGATCTCGATGATCTGATAGGTCGGCGCGCACAGCTCCGCCGGGGCCGCCGACACCGCCGCGACTTCCAGCGCCTTGATCCGCATCTCCGGCGCCACGCACGCCTCGACCCGGGCGGCGCTGCCATTCTGATAGGAATCCGTGTTTTGATTAGGCTGGTCCTGGGCAAGAACCATCGTGGGCGCCGCCATCCCGGCGAAAAGGCCAGCGACGGCCCAGAGCGTCCTTCCAAACCCCAGACCGCGCGGCGGCTTCAAACGCCGCCCAAAACGCCGCACTGGCCCCGTCCAAGCGTCCGAACGCTCCACCCGAGTCTCTTGCTTCACAAAAACCACGCTCTGCTCGCCGCCGCCCCCGCGCGCCGCGTCATTCTATTATTGTCTTGTTAACGACACCTACGCCGAGCCCCTCTCCAAACCAAGCCGAACCTCTCAGCCGCAGCGCCCCAGAGGGGCGATTTCCGCAGATTTGACTCTCGGAAACCGCATTTTACAGAGCGCCGCCTACATGTGAATCAACATTGCCGCGATCTCGAATGACAGGGGCATCACCCTGCCCCTGCGATCCGCCCCAACGCCGGACGTGGGCGCCGTGCGTGTGACATCAACCGCCGGGCGCTTGCGACCCGCAACGCCAGATCGCGCTGGATCAACACCAGAGCCGGGGTCGCCGCCAACACCAGCAGCATCCCGAAGCCGAGGCCATACACCAGGGTGATCACTGTTGGTTGCAGAAACAGCGCCTGACGGCTGGTCTCGAACAACAGCGGGATCAAGCCGCCGATGGTGGTGAGGGTGGTCAGCAGCACCGCGCGCAACCGGTCGAGCGTCCCCTCCAGCACCGCCTCGAACATCGCCCGGCGGGGGGCCTTTTCATCGATGGTTGTCACCAACACAATCGAATCGTTGATGATGATCCCCGCCATCCCGAGCAGCCCGACCACCGAGAACATGCTCAGCGGGTGACCGTGCCAATAATGCCCCCACATCGCGCCAATCAGGCCGAAGGGAATGATCAGCATCACCACCAAAGGCCGGGTCCAGGAGGCGAAGATCCAGGCCAAGGCGACGTAAATGCCGATCAGGCAAGCGAACAGACCCAGCGTGGCGTCGTTCAGGAAATCGCGCTCCTGCTCAGCCAAGCCGCCGGTTTGGATGTCCACGTCATAGCGCGCCCCGATGTCCGGCAAGATCCGCTCATCCAATTCCGCCCATACCGCATCGCGCGCCGCTGGGTCCTCGTCGATATCCCCAGTGACCTGCACCAACCGCCGCCCATCAAGCCGTTTCACGGTGGAGAAACCCTGCAATTCCCGAATCTCAACCAAGTCGGTCAATGGCGCGCCGGTCCCGCCGCCCACCGCGCCTGGCGGACGCAGGCGGACGCTGTTCAGAAAATCCTCGCTGAGCCGCGCCTCGGCGAAGGCGACCTTGATCTCGACCTCGTCACCGTCGCGGGCGAAGCGCGCCGCCTCGACGCCGCTCAGCCGGGCGCGTAGTTCCGCCCCGATCTCCTGGGTGGTGAAGCCCAGCGCCTCGCCGAGCGGGGTCAGCGTCAGCACCTGCTCCGGCCGATCGTAGGACAAGGTGTCCTCCAGCGCGCTCACCCCAGGCAAGGCGGCGAGTGACGCCTTCAAGGCCTCCGCCGCCGCCTTAAGGTTGCGCAGGTCCCCCGTGCCGAACAGGCGGATGTCGATGGCGTCGCCGCCCGGGCCGCTGCGCCCGCCCCGGGCCGCCATGGTTTGCAGCGTCGACGGGCGCTGAACCTCGGCGCGCCAATCATTGAGGAATTGCTCCTGCGAATAGGGGCGCAGATCCGGGTCGATCATCTCGAACTCGAAGCCGCCGAGCAGATCCGCGTCCTTGGTCTCACCATCGGCCAGCCCGCGCCCGACGCCGCCCCCGATCTTTGACATGGTGTCAATCACCGGAGATCGGCCATATTCCTCCATGTACCGGGCCTCGACCACGGCCAACGCCCGCCCCATCTCCGCCAGCATCGCACGAGTATCCTCGCGGGAGGCGCCGTCGCGCATGGCGATGTTGGTGGAGACGGTGCCGCGCTCAGGGCCGACAAAGAACCGCCAGGGCACCGTGCGGTCGAACAGCATCGACATGGTGAACGCCAGCAGCGCAACGGTTCCGGCCAGCACCGCATAGCGCAGCCGCAAGATCCAATACAGCGCAGGACGGGCGGCGTGCTCCTTAACCCAATCAAAGCCGCGATTCACCTGAATGCTCGGCCAATCAATCCAGGATTTTTTCGCCTGCGCCGCCAGCGCATGGCGCATATGGGCGGGCAGGATAATGAACGCCTCGATCAAACTGGCGGTCAGGATCGCTATCAGGGTCAACGGCATGACAATGATAAGATCACCGAACCGGCCGCCGACGAACACCAGCGCCCCAAAGGCGATGATGGTGGTGATGGTGGCGCTGAACACCGGCGCCGCCATCCGCCGCGCCGCCCGCGTCGCCGCTTCGTCAGGCGGCAGGCCGTCACGCCCCAGCTTGTCGGCGTGCTCCCCGACCACGATGGCGTCGTCCACGACGATCCCGAGCGCGATGATCAAGGCGAACAGCGAGATCACGTTCACCGAAATCCCCATCGCCCACATCAGCGCCACTGTCGCCAGCAGCGACACCGGAATGCCCGCCGCCACCCAGAACGCGGTGCGGGCCGAGAGAAACAGGAACAGCAGCACGACCACGATCGACAAGCCCCAGAGGGCGTTGTCATAGAGCACGTTGAGGCGGTCTTTGATGTACTGCGAGCGGGTGTGGGTCAGCCCGATCTCAACGCCCGCAGGCAAGGTCTCGCCGATCTCGGCGACGGTCTGCTCCACCATATCCTGGATCTTGAGCGCATCTCCGCTTGAAGAGCGATTGACCCGCAGCCTGACGGCGGGGTCGCCGCCCTTCTGAAACTCGACGTCGCTGGCGTCGTCCTCACGGATCTCGGCGACATCCTTAAGCCGCAGCTTGGCGCCACTCGGCAGGGTGGCCACCACAATCTCCGCCAACCGCTCGGCTGTCTCTCGCGCCTCGCCAGCCCGAATGCGGGCGGCGCCGTCGGGCAGGGAGCCGGCGGGTCTGCTCTCAACCTCTGCGCCCACCGCCGTCGCAATCGCGCTCAGGGTCAGGCCATGACGCTCTAACGCCGCCGGGTCGGGCTCGATGCGGATCAGCGGCTTCGGCGCGCCATTCACATCCACCCGCGTGACGCCGGCGCGAAACAGCGCCCGCCGGGTCTCCTCGGCGTAGCGGGCCAACAGTTGGCGCGGAACCGGGCCGGACACCACCACATTGGTGACCAGATCCCGAAACCGGCCGCGCTCAACCTCGATGTCGTCGACCTCATCCGGCAGCGCGTCCACCGTCTCCACCGCCGCCTCGATCTCATCAACGGCGGCGCCGAGGTCGGTCCCCGCCTCGAATTCGAGCACAATCGACCCGACGCCCTCCCGCGCCAAGCTGCGCACCGCGTCAACACCATCGATCTCAAGCAAGGATGGCTCCAGCGCGTCGATCACAGCGGCGTCGACATCCTCCGGCCCGGCGCCGTCCCACGTCGCACGGACGGTGACGCTGTCGATCACGATGTCCGGGAAGAACTGGGCGCGGATCTGAGTCGAAGCGCCCAGCCCCGCGAACACCATCACCGCCATCAGCAGGTTGGCGGCGGTGCGGTGGTTGACGAAAAAACGGATCAGCGCGGTCATTGCGAAGCGCCCTCGCCTCTAGCGGCGCGGCGAGCTGCACGGCGCGCGGCGCGCTCCTCGGGGTTGAGACGGCCCCCGCCGCCCCGCGCCGCGACCTGACGCCCCGGTTGATGGAGGGCCTGCGCCGCCTCGCCGGAACCATCCGATCGCTCACTCGGATCGCCCTCGGCCCGGACCTTCACCCCCGGGGCGAGCTGAGGCCCCGGCGCGAGCACATAACGCTCCCCGAATGGCGCGCCCGCCAGCGCGATCTTGTCGTCGAACCGGCGCAAAACCGTCACCGCAGCCGCCTCTAGCCGCCCCTCCGCGCCGATCACCAACAACCGCCCCCCGGCGTCGAGCGCCGAGGCCGGCGTCACGGCCACCTGCTCCAGAACCGGCTCCTCGATCCGGATCTCGACAAAATCCCCTGGCCGTAGCAGCCCTGCTTCAGCGTCCTTTGGCGGATCAAGCCGCGCGAACACCCGCCGCCCGCCGCTGGCCATATCCACCCGGGCGCCAAGCCGGTCCAACCGCCCTGTGGCTTCAAGCCGCCGCTCGCCAAGATCGAGACTCACCGTCACCGGCAAAGGCGCGAGCCGCCCCTGCTTGTCCAACACCCGCGCGAAATCACGATTGGAGAGCCGGAACGACGCCTCCAGCGCTGCGGCGTCGATCAGGGTGCCAAGCGACTCGTTCACGCTCACAAGCCGCCCCAATGGCGCGTCGATGCCGTCCAACAGCCCAGCGAACGGCGCCGTCACCCGGGTGTCGCCGATCTCCCGTCCGGCGGCCTCCAGGGTCAACTCAGCGCGCTTCACCTGCAAATCGCCTTGCGCGGCGCGGCGCTCGGCGGTCGCACGGGCCTGGGCGCGGGTGATCACCGCGCGCTCCGACTCCGCCAACGCCAATTCCGCCGCCTCCAAATCCGCCGCAGTGGCGAAACCACGCTCGGTCAGCCCCTGCTGCCGCTTCAGCGCCGCCTGACGCAGCTTCCGCTGCCCGACGGCGGCCTGATACTCCGCCTCCGCCAACGCCGCAGCCTCGGAGGCCTCAGCCAACTCCGCCTCGGCCTCCAGCCGTGAGGCCAAAGCGTCGGCCTGGGCAGTTTCGCTGTCGGCCGGGTCGATCCGGAACAACGCCGTTCCGGCCTCGACCCGGGCGCCGTCGCGGAATTCCGGCCCAATCTCAACGATCTCCCCGGCCATCGCCGCCCGCAGCTCCAGCGTGCGGGCGGCCTTGATCTCCCCGAAAGCCGATAGAACCGGCTTCGCCGTCTCCGGCGTCAGCACCCCGACGCGGACCACAAAGCTGCGCTCCGCCGAACCATCTCCAGCGCCACGCTCCGGCCTGTCAAAGGCGCAGGAAAACCCATCCAGACCCGGCAAACAGCCCCAATATGGCTTCGCCCCCGCCGCTAACAGCGCAAGGGCCAACGCCATGATCCCGAGACCACTTATCGCTCGAAACAAAAACCGCATTCTCACCACTCTTCACATCAGCGCGCTCGCCGCAGCCAAGATCGCCGTCCGGGTTTACCACCCGCGGCCTGACAATCCGTCATCATCAAGCCCCAGCGCAGAGCCTCCTCGCCCCGCGCCCCTTGACCCGACCTCTCCGCACGCATGTAACAGGGGCCTCGCAGCTCAGGACGCAACCTTCGCCCATGCCCGACGACCAATTGTCCTCCAAACGCCCGTCCCGCCCCATTCCGGCGGCGCCCGCCGCGCCAAAGCCGGCGACGGAGGCCAAAACCTCAGAATTGCTACGCCGGTTGTGGCGCGATTGGATGAGTCGCCATTGGCCGCTGCTGTTGACGATTTTAACCACGATCGCGGTGTTCGCTGGATCGACGGCGCTGTATCCGCCGATCATCCAACAAATCATCGATTCACTTAAGATAGGCCAGGTCGACGGGCTGTCCTGGATTCTCCCCCTGGTCCTGGTGGTGGTGGCTGTGAAAGCTGCCGCGCTGTACGCCCAAAAGGTGCTGACGGGACGCGTCCTGGCGAAAATCGAAACCGAGCTGCAAGAAGCGATGTATGACCGGCTGATCGACGCCGACATCGCCCAACTCTCCCGTGAGGCCCCGGCCTCCCTCGCCGCCCGCTTCACCGCCGACGTCGCCATGGTGCGCCAGGCGATCGACAAGCTGATCACCAGCTTGCTGCGCGACACCTTAACCGTCATCGCCCTGGTCGGGGCCATGCTCTGGATCGATTGGGAGCTCACCCTGCTCGGCGTCGCCGCTTTCCCAATCGCGGTGGCGCCGTTGGCTGAAATCGGGCGGCGGCTGCGCAAAATCTCCCGCAGCACCCAGGCCGGCATCGGCTCGATGACCGCGCTGCTGCAAGAGAGCCTCGCCGGCGCCCGGCTCGCCAAAACCTACCGGATCGAGGGCTATCTGAAGAGTAAAACTGGAGAAACCTTTGAAAAACTGCGCAAATTAAAGGTGAAGGCGGCGGACCAAAAGGCGATGGTCGACCCGTTGATGGAGCTGCTCGGCGGCGTCGCGGTGGCGGCCGTGCTGTTCTATGTCGGCTCTCGGATCGAGGCCGGAACCAACAGCCTCGGCGACATCGCCGGCTTTATCGCCGCGCTGCTGATCGCGGCCCAGCCGTTGCGGGCGCTCGGCAATCTAAACGCTCAGGTGCAACAGGGTCTCGCCGGGGCGGTGCGGGTGTTCGACGTGCTCGACGCCCCGCCGCAAATCGCCGACCGCCCCGGCGCATCCGCCCTGCAAGCATCCCAAGGCGCGATCAGCTTCGACGCCGTGACCTTCCGCTACAACGACACGGAAGACGCCGCGCTCCAAGAGTTCTCCCTGGAGGTCCCCGCCGGCGCCCGCGTCGCTTTGGTCGGGCGCAGCGGGGCGGGTAAATCCACCGTCTTTAACCTCCTGCCCCGCCTTTATGACGT
Organism: Paracoccaceae bacterium; assembly: GCA_019634215.1. Taxonomy (GTDB): domain Bacteria; phylum Pseudomonadota; class Alphaproteobacteria; order Rhodobacterales; family Rhodobacteraceae; genus JAHQVS01. Next base: position 14,540 of record JAHQVS010000203.1, read on the forward strand.
ATCGTCAGGCGCGGTGCGCATTGATGGGCAGGATGTGCGCGACGTCCGGCTCGACAGCCTGCGCGACGCCATCGCCGTGGTGAGCCAGGAGGCGGTGCTGTTCAACGACAGCGTCCGCACCAATATCAGCTTCGGCCGCAAGGGCGCAGGGCATGACGAGATCGAGGCGGCGGCGACAGCGGCGGCGGCGCATGATTTCATCATGGCGCTCGACGGCGGCTATGACGCCAATGTCGGCGAGCGCGGCGACCGCCTCTCCGGCGGCCAGCGCCAACGCCTCTCCATCGCCCGCGCCTTCCTGAAAGACGCCCCGATCCTGCTTTTAGATGAGGCCACCAGCGCCCTCGACGCCGAATCCGAAGCCGCGATCCGCACCGCCCTCGACCGGCTGACGGCGGGCCGCACCACCCTGATCATCGCCCACCGCCTCTCAACCGTGGTCGACGCCGATCTGATCGTGGTGATGGATCAAGGCCGGGTGGTGGAAATTGGCCGCCACGATGAGCTGGCAGCGGCAGGGGGGATCTACGCGCAGCTGTATCGGCTGCAGTTTGGCGGCGGATGAGCGGCTTTAACCGTCACGACCGGTATGCTCGCCCAACGCCCACTCAACCAAAAATTGCAATAATTTCTGATACCTAACTGCGAAAACAGTTATTTATCCACGGTCCGGACCACGCGAAAGCCGATATCGAAATTCCGATAGTTCCGGCGATTCCAGCCTCGGCTCGTGGAGCGAAGACTATCGGGCTTAAAGTTCCAGGAGCCGCCGCGCAAAACAGCGACGGAGCAATCTCCATCGGCCGCCTCCATCCAGGCGGCCCCGTCCGAGGGCGCATCCTCATAGGAATCGTGCCAACAATCCTGCACCCATTCCCACACATTGCCATGCATATCGTACAGCCCCCAAGCATTCGGCGCGAACGAACCGGCCTTCAGAGTTTGCTGCCGGGACGCACCCTTGGAAGAGCCGTTGAAGGTGAAGTTTCCATCAAAATTGGCCTGATCGGTAGAGATCTGCTCACCGGTGTGAAACGGCGTCCCGCTCCCAGCCCGAGCCGCGTACTCCCACTCCGCCTCACTGAGCAAACGATAAGTCCGCCCGGTCTTCTCAGACAGCCAGCGTAGGTACCCCTGCGCGTCCTCCCAGGAGACATGGATCACTGGCCGCGCGCCCCGGCCCCACCCGTGATCCGCCGGAATATAGACGCAACCCTGCTCCAAGACGCAGGCGTCCCATTCCTCAAACGTGATCTCATATCTTCCAACAGCGAGAGGCGCTTTAATTGCCACGCCATGCTGCGGCCCTTCATCCTCCACCCCGTCCGGCGATCCCATGGAGAACACCCCGGCGGGGATCTCAACCATTTCAGGGCATTCCGGGCAATCTCGGAAAGCGACGGCATCGACGAGAGGCGCAGAGGGCGGCCTTTCGTCGGCGTCGAGATGCGATCGATCCTCAACACACTCCTCAATGATGGAGCGCAAGCAGGCCCGATACCGCTCAAACTTCGCGGCGCAATCCGCCCCACGATTCACCACTTCGGCTCCATCGAACGGCATTGACCCCGCCCCAACTCGATCGCCGAGGCAACCCTCTACATGCGATCGGCACGGCCCGCCAGCGGGGTTGGCGCAAATAGGGTCGGTCTGCGCAATCACGCCCCCAGCGCTTAAAACCATGATAATCGCTACCGCCCAAAACCGCATGGCTTCCCCGCTCTTACGCCAACTCAGCAGGGCCGAACTACAGCATTTCATCGCGTTTAACATCAAGGAGCAAGGAAAGGCGGCAGCGCGGCGCTGCTGGGCGAGCATTCGCGCTACCGCTCCCCCAAAAGCTTACCGCTCCAGCGACACCGCCACACGGAAGCCGATCATCAGATTGCGCTGATCGCGTTCGTTGCGCATCCGGTTCGCCAGACGCAGGCTTGCGGGCCGGGCGCGCCAAGAGCCGCCGCGCAGGACAGCGGCGCAATCGCGCCCGCCCTGCCGCCGCGCCATCGGCTGCATCCAGGCGGCGCCATCGCTGAAACTGCGCTCATAGGAGGCGCGCCAACAGTCCTGCACCCATTCGCGGACATTGCCATGCACATCATGCAAGCCCCAGCGATTGGCGGCGAAACCGCCGACCTCCAGCGTCTGACCCCGGTATCCGCCCCCGGCGCCGCGAAAATTGGCCTGATCGGGAGAAATCCGATCCCCGGTGTGATACGCCGCCGCGCGGCCTGCACCGGCCGCATACTCCCACTCCGCCTCGGTGAGCAGGCGGTACCGCCGCCCGGTCTCCTGCGACAGCCAGCGCACATAGGACTGCGCGTCGCGCCAGGACACGTTGACCACCGGGCGCCGCCCCCGGCCCCATCCCAGCGAGTCCTGAGGGCGGTGCGCGCAGCCGCCCGCCGCCACGCAGGCGTCCCACTCGTCGAAGGTCACTTCATACTTTCCCGCCCCGAACCGCTTCAGAGCGACGGCGCGTTGCGGCCATTCATCCAGACCCCGCCCGGCTTCCCTGGCTGTCGAGCCCATAGTGAAACTTCCCGCAGGAATAACGACCATTTCCGGGCAGTCCGGACAGTCCCGGAAGGTTTTGAGATCGCCCAGCTTTTCCGGCTTCCCGGTGCTGATGTTCGGCGGGGTCGCCGCCGCCCGCGTCTCATCACACTCCGCTGAGATCCTGTGCAGGCAGTCCGCCTCCTGCGCCAGACCGGCGGCGCACTCCTCCCGCCAGGCTGCTTGAGCTGCGGCGGCGGGTCTGGCGGCGATTGAGCTGGTTTCAATCTGCGCAGCATCGTCAGCGCAGTGAATGCCCGTCTGTGCTTCCGCCTGAGAGAAATAATCGAAACTCAAAAAAGTACTGACTACACAAAAACCACTCACCAACATGCCTATCGTCATCGGCCAATGGCGCATTTATGCCCCCATACTGAGTTCGCCTTAATATCGCCTCATTCCGGCGACCAACGAACTACATGCCGTACAGGTCAATACATACTGTTAACGGGACAAATCTCAGAAAATGCACGGCGGTGTTATTCCCGCCGCAACACTTGATCGACCACGAACGAGCCCCATCCGCTGGCCTTGAACGCAGCCGTCACCGCCTTGGGGTCATAGCCGGACCGCACCCACTCCATAAAGCCTAACCGCTCGCCCCGCGCGGCGGCGGCGTCATAGGCGGCGGTGTAGGCGTCGATAAACGCATCCAAAACCCCGGTTTTGCCTTGGCGCAGATGACCGAAGCGGGGGGAGAGTTGTTTGGCGGCCTCCTGCGGCGTCGCGCCCTCGCGCAGCAGAAGATACAGTGCGCTCATCAGCCCGGCCCGGTCCGCGCCGGATTTGCAATGGAACAGCACCGGATAGGCGACGCGCTCCAACAGCTCAGCCGTTTGCTCGATCGCCGCGACGCTGGGCGCCTCGCGGGAGCGCAGGGTGATCTCCTCAAACGCCACCCCGGCGCGGGCGCAGGCCTCGCGCTCTAACGGATAAGAGCCGAACTCCTTGCCGCCGCGAAGGTTAATCACCGTCCGCACCCCGTCGCGCGCGGCGCGGCGGATATGGCGCGGTCCCGGCTGCGCCGAACGATAGGCTCCCGCGCCGACCCGGTGGCGATTGAGGTAAACATACCGAAAGAAGCCATGATCGACGAACATCATGCTCGCCCAGGCCCGCAGCCTGTCGCCGCGCCCCTCCAAAGGACGGGCGTAGCGTTCGCGCAACCGATCCCGGCTGGCTTGTCTGCGCGCCTTCAACGCGTCGCGCATGGGTTTTGGCAAATATTTCGCAATCAGTTTCGACACGCAGATTTCTCTAGACTCTGACCCCCGCATTCGCCACCTGCCACAGAGCGGACCGGCGTCGCACGCCTGATCCCGCGCGCCGGCCACGCTCCAGCGGTTTTCCTCGAAATGCGGAACACATTTGGCGAAGCGCATTACATGAAGCCGGGGTCGCGCGCCATCGGCCCGCACTGAAGGCGTTGAGAATCCCGGCGGTTGGCGCAATCCGGCGCGCATCCGCCATGATGTGACAAAGAGGTGACATGCCGACCCCAGATCAACGCGCCTATCGCGACGCAATGGCGCTCTACGCGGCTGGCGTCGCCGTGATGGCCGCCGACGACGGCGTGCGCGCCCATGCGTTGACCGTCTCCAGCTTCACATCGGTGTCGCTGCGCCCACCATTGCTGCTGGCCTGTGTGAAGGAGGAGAGCGAATTTCTGCCCGTAGTTCGCGCCGCACGGCGGTTCTCGTTGAATGTGCTTCGTGAGCAACATGCTGACTTAGGCAAACTATTCGCCGCTGCGCCGCAGCCGGACCGCCTCGCTCAAATCCTCCGTCATCCCGAGCAAAGCCCCCGGCTGAGCGACCCTCTCGGCCCGCTGGCCCGGTTCGAGTGCGCCCTACGCGCCGAACATCCTGCAGGCGACCACGCCATCCTGGTCGGCGAGGTCGCCGGGCTGGAGTGCGACCCCTCGGGGCGCCCGCTGCTCTGGTGGCGCGGCGCGCTTGGCCCCGCCCCCGCCCCGCTGGGCGCCGACGCCTGAAAACGCCGCTTGACCATCCGTAAGGTCGACATCCCCGCCGATGTCGCCTTAGATGCCGTCAAAATTGGGAATTTGAGTATCGCCATGACGCTGGCGCACTGGTTGGAGAGAACGGCCCGCGCGCATCCAGAGCTGCCGGCCCTGGCGCTAGGCCACAGCACGGTGCGGCGCTACGACGCCCTCGCGAACGTCGCCGCGCGCCTCGCCGGCTGGCTGGTTGAGGCTGGCGTCGGCCCAGGCGACCGGGTGGCCGTGATCTCCGAAAACCGCCCCGAACTGTTCGAAACCCTGCTCGCAACATGGTGGCGGGGCGCGATCGCGGCGCCGTTGACCCCCAGCCTGGTCGGCGACGGCTTGGCGGCGCGATTAACCGATATCGCCCCCAAAGCCTGCCTCGTCAGCCCGCGCGCGGCGGCGGCGGTGGCGGCGGCGATGCCGGCTTGCGGCGCCCGGCTGGCGATCTTCGAGGGGCCAGAGCACCGCCGCGCTCTGATGAGCGATCCGGTCCCAATCGCCTCCGCGCCGCGCTCCAGCGCCGCGTTGCTGCGCTATGCTGGCTGCGACGCCACCTCCCCAGGCACATTGTTCTCGCATCACGCGTTGATGAATATCTCGCTCTCCTATCTCGCTGAAGTCGACGCGGCGACCCCACGCGACGCGGTGCTGCACGGCGCGCCCGCTTCCGAGGGTGGGCTGTTTCTGGCTTTGGTGGCGCTAGCCCGGGGCGGGGTCAACGTCTCGCCCGAGAGCGGCGGCTTCGACGCCGCTGAACTGTTCGACCTCGCCGCCGGCTGGCGCCGCGCCACCGCCCTAGCCGACACAAACGGCCTGAAGGATCTGGTGCGAAGCGACGCCGACTGCGATCCGACCGCGTTCCGCACTCTGCTGCTCGACGGAGACTCCACCGCCCCAGATGAGAAAACCGCTGCGCTCGACCGGTTCGGCCCGCGTTTGGCCCAGGCATGGGGCCCTCCGGCGATGCCATTCGCGCTCTGCCGATTGGGCAAGCATGACATAGCGGCCCGGGGCGAGGCGTTCTGGCGCGAGAAGCTGTCCTCGGTGGGGCGGTGCTTTTTGATGTCGCGGGCCGAGGTGCGGCGGACGGACGGCGGCGAGGTCGCGCCGGACGAGATCGGCGAGTTGGTGGCGCAAGCGCCGCACGCGGCCGCCAGCTATTGGAACGCCCCAGCGGCCACCGCAACCATGACGACCGATGACGGCTGGGTCCGCACCGGCCGCTGGGCCAGCATGGACGCGCGCGGCTATGTCGCCCTCTCCGACAGCTCCGCAGAGCCACTCTCCCCTGAGACCGCCTCCTCCGCAGAGAGCCGCAGCAAACGCTCAGGTGAGTTGCCCCGCGTGCGTCTGAGACCGCCCAAAAACCGGCCGAAACGAACACGACC
>JAHQVS010000204.1 GCA_019634215.1 Paracoccaceae bacterium
GGCGGAGGGGCATCAAATCAAATGTCACCTGCCAGCTGAAGAGCTGGATGCTATGGAGCCCGTCATCGTGCTCGGAGATGCGGACACCATCGAAAACCGGCCAAGCATATAAAGCGAGCCGCCCGCCAGCCAACCGGATGGTTGAACGAGCGGGCCGAGCCGCCTTAGAGAAGGCTGGGCGTGGGCGCGGCAAAGATGTCGCTAACAATCCACAACTTTTCGCAAATGGGGGGCGAGATGGGCACGCGAGAGAGCGATGCGGTTGGAGTAGCTCACCGGCGAAATTTTCGCGTGATCACGGTGCACGGCACTTTCGACAAGAACGCCACATGGGACAATGAGGATCAGTTTTTTGTCTCCACCCTGCGCCAAGATTTAGCGGCGGGCGGCGCCGATCTGAGCGTCAAAAACCTGGAATGGGACGGCGACAATAACCACGACATTCGCCGCGCGGGCGCAGACAAGCTCATGGGCGTAATGCGGGAGGAGCTGGCGAAGCCGGAGTATGATGAGGTGTTCATCGTTGGCCACAGCCACGGCGGCACGGTGGCGCGCATGGCGGTCAATTCGCTGGAGCCGGACGAGAAGCGTCCGAGCGGGGTGTTCACCTTCGGCTCGCCGTTCCTTCGGTTTAAACCACGTTCTGTCCGGTTTATGACCTCGACGCTTCAATGGTTGGTGCTCGGTATTGGTGGTCTCATCAGCTTGGCGCTGCTGTTCTTTGCGGTGCTCGCCCTTCTGGTCGCTATTGGCCCCGAGACTGGGCAGCCGTTGGTGGATGGGGGCGGATCTCAGAGTGGGAGTAAAACCACCAACATGGTGGTGCTGAGCCTCATAACGGCGGTCGCTATCGGCGTGACGGTGCTGCTCCATTGGCTAATCCGGCGTTGGCGGCGGGCGCTGGAGCGGGAGCAACATCGGATCTGCGGCCGCTACGATCCGCCGGAGGGTCAGCCAGTTGGCTATGTTTGTTATCACGCCTACGGCGACGAGGCCGGCGTGTTGCTGCGGTTTTGGGGGTTCTTCACCTGGATCATGCAAACCGCGATCTTCATCTTGCTCTATGGTGCGGTGGCGATGCTGGCGATCGGCTTTTGCCTAACCGCGATCAAGGTCTTCGACATGGTGGCGGAGCAGGATCTCTGGGCGCTGGTCATGACGCCCGTGGTCAACGCGTTGTTCGCTTTGGGCGATCTTATTGCGCCTGGTGAAACCTCGGGCGGCTTGAGCGCCAGCGAGATGAGCAAAGTTCTGGAGTATCTACCGAGTTATGTGCTGGGCACGGCGGTGATCACCTTGGGTTTGATGTTAGTGCTGGCGTTGATTGTCGCACCGTTTGCGCTGTTGATACCCTGGCTGCTCCGCCGCCAGTATTTCGCGTTTGGCGGTGAAGCTTTCTCTTGGAGCTTGATTTGCGATATTAATGCGGATCGTTTGCCAAACAGCAGATCTGAAATGAAATCATTCTTTTTGCTGCCTGCTGCGTATTTCGGCAAGAAGTTTTCAATGCAGCATAATTACTATTATAATGATTCAAGAGTGATCACTGATATGGCGAGTAGAATGTTGAATTGGTCTGTAGAAGATCGAGGCGCTGGTTGGGACTTGGAGCAAGTCTTTCTCCGAGGTCTCCGCTATTTCTTGGTCGCTCTGCTGGTGGTTTTGGTGCTGGGAATAGCTGTGGCGCGCACTGCTGGGGGTGATTTCTAGCTCAGGAGGCCGAGGGATGGAGTGGCTTCAGGTTGGGGCGCTTGTGACGTTGCCGGCAGAGCCAGACTGGGGTGTCGGGCAGGTCCAATCCATCGTGACCGACGCTCATGGCGCACGGGTTACGGTGAACTTCCAGGGCGCTGGCAAGCAGGTTTTGAACGCGCATCTGGTGGAGCTGGAGTTGGTGTCGCCGGAGCAAGGCTAACGGCCTGCTTCAAAGCGTGCTCAATCTCGCGGGGCGACGACTAAAGTCACGCCGTCGATATCGCTCACCGTTAAGACTGCGCCGCTGGAGATTTCAGCGCCTGAAGCGGCGTCCGCTAATCGGGCGCGCCATTGCCCATCATCTATCTGTACGGAGCCAACGCCGTTTTCAAAGTCTCGCAAGGCGGTGACTTGGCGGCCGATCATCTGCGCGCCACGTTGATTCAGCATTGGTCGATCGCTCTCCTCTTGGCCGAGGCTTGAGCTGAAATAGCTTCGGCCCAGATAGGTGAGCGCGACTGATATTATAGCAAAAACAATGAGCTGCGGCGCAAGACCTAGGCCAGGAACGATGTACACGATTACCGCCACGAGCGCCGCCGCCAGACCAGGCCAGAGTAGAAACAGCGACATGGTCGCCATTTCAACTAGGATTAACGTGAGGCAGAGCCCAAGCCACCACCAGAAGGCGGCGCCGTCGCTGAAAAAGGATGTAAGGCTGAGACCGTCCATCAAAGCCTCCCTCGGCTCAGCTTCGCGCCTTCTCGGCGGCGGCTTTGCTGAGCTCGCTGAGACCGGCGATTGATCCGATGACACTGGATGCCTCCAGCGGCATCATGATCACTTTCTGGTTGTCGGCGGCGGCGATGTCCCGGAGCGCCTCGACATATTTTTGCGCCACGAAATAGTTCACCGCTTGCACGTCGCCCTCGGCGATGGCGGTGGAAACCATGGTTGTCGCTTTCGCCTCGGCCTCGGCGGAGCGCTCGCGGGCTTCCGCGTCACGGAACGCGGCTTCCCTGCGGCCCTCGGCCTCCAGCACTTGGCCTTGCTTCTGGCCCTCCGCGCGCAGGATCGCCGATTGCTTGTCGCCCTCGGCCTGGAGGATCTCCGCCCGCTTCACACGCTCGGCTTTCATCTGCCTGGCCATCGCCTCGGTGATGTCAGCGGGCGGCGTCAGATCTTTGATCTCGACCCGAGTCACTTTCACCCCCCAGGGGTTCGTGGCCTTATCAATAACCGTCAGCAGCCGGGCGTTGATGTCGTCGCGGTTGGAGAGAACTTCGTCCAGATCGAGTGATCCGAGCACGGTGCGGATGTTGGTCATGGTCAAATTGACCATCGCCCGCTCCAGATCGCGCACCTGATAGGCTGCGTCGGCAGCGTTAATGATTTGGTAAAACGACACCGCGTCGGCTGTGACTTGAGCGTTGTCGCGGGTGATGACGTCCTGGCTGGGGATATCGAGCACCGACTCCATCATGTTTAGCTTGGCGCCGATATCTTGATAGAACGGGATCAGGAAGTGGATGCCGGGGTCAAGCGTGCCGATATACCGGCCGAACGCCTCAAGGGTCCAATTCTCCCCCTGAGGCACGATCACAACGGCTTTGTAGATCAGGAACACGGCGAGTATCGCCACCACGGCGGCGATGATCAGGGGTGCTGGCATAGTATTTCCTAACATCCTCAGTTCGTCCGCCCCTTGATCCGCCGTATAACGGCGCCTGAGGCGTTCCCTTGCCACGCTTGAGCGTTGGGACAAGATCGGGCGAGTGGCCTTCTGATGAACATGTGTCGCTTGCGCAGGCGGGTCACAAGAGCGGGCCGTTATTTACCTTCTCAACGTTGGAAGGCGGGGCGTTGAAAGCGCGCTCACTCGCCGTTGATGCCCCATTGGGCGTTTGCATGCGGTTGCGCCGGCGCCTTGCGTCTCATAGGGTCCTGCGTCTATGCGCGCAGGGTCTTGCGGGCGGGATCAGCGCGCCATGGAGCGGGTAGGCATGCGAATTGAGGTTGGACGCTATACCGTGCGTCTTGCGGAGACAGAGGATGAGGTCGCCGCGGCACAAGCGTTGCGTTATCAAGTGTTTGTGGAGGAGATGGGCGCAAAGGCGTCGCCCGAGGACATCGCGCTGAAGCGTGAGCGCGATCGGTTCGACCCATTCTGCGATCATCTTGTTCTGGTGGATGAGGGCGAGCCTCAAGAGGCGGCGGAAAAGGGCGGCGAGGCGGAGACGCCGACACGGGGCGTGGGGCCCACGGAGATTGTTGGGGTGTACCGCTTGCTGCGCAGCTCGGTGGCGCGCAATGGGGTGGGAGATGCTCCTGGCCCGGGGTTTTACACTTCTGGAGAGTATGATCTTTCCAAAATTGAGGCGCATCCAGGCGAGACTTTGGAGTTGGGCCGATCATGCGTGGCAGCACACCACCGTGGCACCGCAGCGATGCAGCTGTTGTGGTTGGCGCTGTCGCAATACATTATTATCCATAAGATAGATGTGATGTTTGGCACGGCCAGCTTTCACGGGTCCGAGATCGAGCCTTTGAAAATCCCGCTCTCCTTCCTTCATCATAATTATCTAGCTCCAGTAGATCTGCGGCCTCGCGCCGTAGAGGGGCATTATGTCGATATGAACCTGATGCCGGAGGAAGAGGCGCCTCGGGTGGAGGCGATGCGGCTGATGCCGGCCTTGATGAAAGGGTATCTGCGCTTGAACGGTTTTGTCGGCGACGGCGCATATATTGATTATGAGTTCAACACGGTTGACGTATGCTTGGTCATGGACACCGAGAAGATCAGCGATCGATATAAGAAATTCTATGAACGGCGCGCTCCCGCCGATGTGGCGCGTGTGCTCGGATGAGCGCGGCGCAGATGAGTGGCGCGAACGCCTCGGGCTCACCCGAGCCACTGGAGGAGACCCAAGGAGCTGCTCCGGCGCGCTTAGGCGACCCAGGGTGGAATGAGGCCACTTGGAATGGGGCCGATCCCGAGGCGGCGCCGCCAAAATCATTGTTGTCTGCGACTGGCGGCGTGTTGCGGCTGCTGCTGTTCGTCGCCGTGACGCTGGTGCTGTTGCCCCCCTTCTTTGCGGCGCGAGCGCTCGGGGGACGGCGCGACCGCGCAATCGCCGCGTTGTGGTGTGGTGCGGGTTTGTCGCTCTGCGGACTGCGAACTGTTCAGAAGGGCGATCCGATGCGGAGTGGTGGTGCGCTGCTCGCCAATCATGCGTCGTGGATCGATATATTGGTAATTGGTTGGCTTGCGCCCGTGCATTTTGTGGCCAAGGCTGAGGTGTCCGGTTGGCCTTTGTTCGGCTGGATCGGCCGGATCTCCAACACCGTGTTTATCGAACGCCGCCGCACCGAAGCGAAGGCGCAGGAGCGTCAGCTTGCTGAGCGGGCGCGGGATGGGGATCTGCTCTGCATCTTCCCAGAGGGCACCAGTTCGGATGGGTTGCGGGTGTTGCCGTTTAAATCCTCTCTGTTTTCAATGTTTTTTGCTCATGAAGTGGACGGCTCAGCTCCAGTAGCGGCACAGCCGGTCACCGTTGATTATCGGCCCAATGTCGGCCTTCCGCGTAGTTTCTACGGCTGGTGGGGCCGGATGGCGCTGTTCACTCATCTGTGGGATGTGGTGTGTCTCAGCCGGGGCGGAGAGGTCGTGGTCACATTTCATACGCCGCTTGACCTCGGCATTCATGGCGATCGCAAGTCCCTCGCCGCCGCCGCTCAACGCGACGTCGCCGCCGGCTTGGCGGACTCAACCCCTGACCGTGGCTGAAACGTCGCGGCGCCGCGCAGAACTTTTCTGCATGCTTTGGAATGCCGTGTTAAGGCACGGATAACTCCATATCTCGCCAGGAACGGCGCAGGCCGTATGTTTGGGCGATTAGTATTTACAGGTGTTGTATGTTTTATCGTGCGTTTAAAGCCGCCGTCGCGGTGATGGTGTGTGCGGTTTCCGTTGCTGGGTGCGCCAGTGTGTATGCACCAAGTGTTGGGACGGAAGTGGTTGATCGTAGCTATAAGCTCACTGGCACACGTTGGCGTGGGAGTTCTGACTATACTCTGATTGCGATCCGAGCCTATGAGCGGAACGGTAAAACCGCACTGTGCGCAGCCTATGGTTATGTTGGTGATTTTATCGAATTGCCTCAGGTTTCGATGAAATTAATCGAAGGCTCTAAGTTATATTACAATGACGATCCTATCCTTGTTGGTATGAGATTTGCGGCTCGTCATGATGAAGTTGAAAGCATGATTGGAAAAATGTCCAACTGTATTGTGACAGATGTGGATTGGAAGCCGGACTATAAAGATGCCCAGCCTGAATTGCGGCGCACTGGTAAGATCATCTATAGCTAATGAGGCACCAATTGGTGGGAGGGGTATGGGGGCCGCTGGCGATCAGCCTTGCCAAGCTGATCGCCAGTGGTGAGAAGGATCAGGCCTCACTACTCATCCCACATTTTTCGCCACCAAGGTCCTGAGTCGAGCTGAACGTCTGGGGCGATTTCGCCATTGTCGACCATGGCGGTTTGGATCTCCTCAAGCGGCCAGCCGGTCAGTTTCGCCAGCGTCTCGGCAGCCCGGCTCTGACGCTGAACGACCTGATCGCGATACGTTTCCGCCGCCGGGCAGTTCATTTCGCCCTTATAGGCGTGACGGGTGACGTAGCGGCCCTGGAAGTTCTGCCGGTCGCCGGTCTCATGCAGTCGCAGATCCTCGGGAAACGTCTCGGCGTCGTAGCGCACATGTAGGCGGGTGACGAACACGTCGACCGCACCACCGCCGGGTTGGCGCCGTTGGGGCTGCGAAGCGCCGCTTGATGCGGAAAGCCAGTGCACGCCCAGCCCCTTCAACTGCGCTACGGACAGTGGATCGGCTGCGCAGGGGTCACACCAATTCATGTCCCAGGCATATTCGGTGAAGACGGTCTTGCCGCCCTCGTTTTCGACGGCGGTGGCGAACATGGCCTTGTAGAAGTCGCCGAATTGCTTTTGCACATAGAGCGGCACGTCGACGTCGGAGGGGATCGGGAGGGTGCGGTAGTTCTGGGTCTCGACCCGTCCGGTGCGGGTGAGAGTGAACAGCAGCAGATCTTGTTTACCCTTGGCGTTGACGGTGCCGAGGCGGATCGGAAGCATGAATTTTTTGCTCTCGAATGCAATTTGCAGCGGGCGTAGGAACTCGCCGCCGACTTTAGTCTTTTCCGCCAGATTCACCTTGGCGACAAAGAACTTCATATCCTGCTTGATATAGCTGGCGAGCACCGGTTTGGCGGCCTCGGGGGTCTTGTAGCCGCTCTCATCCAACCAAGTTTGCAGGCCGTTGCTGTCTTTGGCGGAGAGGATCAGGATATCGTATTCGCCGACGGTGTATTCGGCTTCGATGGTGACGCCTAGGACATCGGCGCGTTTTTGGCGGGCTACGGCGCGGGGCGCAGGAGCGGCCGACATCGACATGATGCTGAGCTCACGCTGTGGTTGGCAGGGGTTGTCGTCGTGATACTCGACCATCCGAGGGGCGGTATAGGCGTCGAGATGGTCGACGAGCTTGGAGTCGCCGACTCGGATCTGCTCCTTCTCCAACACGGTTGGCGTTGGGATCACCATGGCGAAGTCGGTGGGGTCTCCCTGATAGTCGTTCACCATGGTCAGCACGGTGCGATAGCCGTCCCGTGTCATCACTACCTTGGAGGCTTCGTTGAACAGGTCTGCATCGGCTTTAGCGACGAAGAAGCCACAGAAGGCGGCGGCGGGGGCTGGAATGGCGAGCCAGGATAGCGCCGCGCACAGGGCGGTGGCGGGCGTCAGCCGCGCGAGGGAGGAGAGGCAGGGCATCGGGCAGTCTCCGGTTGGTGACGGGACAGGTAGGCGGCCCCC
>JAHQVS010000205.1 GCA_019634215.1 Paracoccaceae bacterium
CCTCACCCCCTGCGACTTCGACTTCGCCCGCGACGGCGTGGCGGCGGAGGCCAGTGAGAATGTCGAAATGGTGGTGACGGCGGATCTCTACCTCTCGGCTCTGGCCAGCGCCCGCGCTAAGGGGTCGGTGCGCAATTTCAGAGATAGACGTTTCGATCTCTACCGGACGGTGTGGCGCGGGGAATAAAGCGTCCTCAACGATCCGAGCATGCACTGCAGCCGCATGTTGAAAGGCACAAGTAGAGCCTAAACAAAGCCCTGCTTTTCATCATTCGCCTACGCTAATCGCACTTAGGCCCAACGAAACGAGATCAACTCGCCGCAGGTTGCCCTGATTGCTCCGCCGCCTGGATCATGGTTTTGGACAGGGCGGTATAAACCGCCGTCCAAGCCTCGGCGACATCGTCGTCCCAGCTCTTGCCGAGACCACGCTCCAAGGTCCACAGCAGCGCTTGTCCGACCGTGTCATAGTGCGGCTGCATGACTTCATACTCGATATGGCGACGCCCAAGCGCTTCGATTTCTGGCACGATCAGCTCGATTTCATCCAGGCGCTCAATCGCAACAGACAGGGTTTTGACCAGTTTGGCGCGTTGAGGCGTCAGATCCTCAGGGAACATTGGCCGAAGGCTTTCATCCAACTCAAACAATCGATTGTAGAACTTCTTCGCCACCAAATCAGCCACAGGCGCAATGCTGCGGAACGTCTCCTGAACGATCGCGACCTGCCGCGGGGTAACTTCAGTCATCGGGGATTTCCTCCTGGCAGCGCGGGAACGCAAGAACCCACCGCTTTGCAGATCAGTGATAAACACATTCAAACGATAGCTTTCGAGCACGGTGAAGACGCGCTGAATTTGATTCATTTCAATAGCGATCGCCCGGGCCAATAGTCTCACCACCCTCTCGAGCTTCACCAGCCGATGCTTCTCAGTATTCTCAAAGACGAATCCAATCATCTCGCTTAAGATTAGTTGATATGCACCTGCCAACCAGACTGATTTAATATCTCTGTAAATCATAAACAGAGCAACTTCTTCGACAGATTCTAGATAATCGTCATCAAAGTTTCCAGAATACAGATTCAGCACATGACGCTTGTAAATATATTCAAAAGCAGCGGCATGTTTCTGATCAAAAGCCTCAGAAGCAGAGCGAGAACGACTTACATGCTCAATGATTAGCTGAGACCATTGCTCTTCAAATTGCCGGATATACGGTCGCAAGAGCTGAAAACTCTCTTGAAACTCAACGTCAATCTCGAAAGCTCGCCGCAACCGGTCAAGCGTGCCCTCTGGCCGGACATGCTCCTTGTAGCAGTCCCGGAATTCGTCAAAATTTTCGAACAGATCGATATCTTCCATCATTAGTATATACTGCTGCATTCCATGTTAAAAATTCATGAGCGGCAACTTACTTAAATAATTATCGAGGCTTGAAGGAGAGTTAAAATACAAAAACTCTGTGGAAAGCAGAACATAACTGTTGAGCATACCGGTTATGTTGCAGCGCAATATTTCCGAGCGTAGCTTCCTGGCTAAACTGTTTTGATATTGACCAGAGATCCCCCTGCCAGCCAGTCTCACCTAAAAGGGTCTACTACCCGCCAGAGAGGCAAGGCCACCCCATGACCACAGAACTCTGGCGCCTCACCGCCGCAGAACAGGCCAAGTTGGTGCGCACCGGCGCAGTTTCAGCGATGGAGACGGCACAGAGCGCCTTCACACGGCTTGAGGCCGTCAATCCGGCTCTAAACGCAGTGGTCGAAGAGACACGGGAGCAGGCGCTATCAACTGCACGCGCCGTCGACGCCAAGCGAGCCGCTGGGGAAGAGCCAGGGCCGCTCGCCGGGGTCCCTGTGACCATCAAGGTCAACGTCGATCAAGCCGGTTGCACTAACACCAACGGGCTGCGCTTGCAGAAGGATCTGATCGCCCAAACGGACAGCCCGGTGGTCGCCAATCTGCGGGCGGCGGGGGCGGTGATTGTGGGGCGAACCAACACCCCGGCGTTCTCGCTGCGCTGGTTTTGCCGCAATAGCCTGCACGGAGCGACGAAGAACCCTCATAATGCTGCGCTGACGCCCGGAGGCTCCTCCGGCGGGGCTGGCGCGGCTGTAGCCGCGGGACTCTGCGCCATCGGCCACGGCACAGACATCGCCGGGTCGATCCGCTATCCGGCCTACGCCTGCGGCGTGCATGGGCTGCGGCCGTCGCTGGGGCGAGTTCCCGCCGTTAACTTCTCCGGGCCCGACCGGCATATCGGCGCGCAGTTGATGGCGGTGTCCGGCCCGATCGCGCGGAGCATCGAAGATCTGCGGCTGGGGCTGGAGGCGATGGGGCGGCCTGATCCGCGCGATCCGTGGTCCGCGCCCGCGCCGCTCGACCTGCCGCCGCGCCCGAAACGGGTTGCGCTGACCATCGCGCCGGATGGGCTGGAGATCGCGCCCGAAGTCGAGGCGGCGTTGCGGGACGCGGCGCGGCGGCTGGAGGCGGAGGGATGGCGGGTGGAGGAGGTGGATTGCCCCCCGCTGGAAGAACCGGCGCAACTGCAAGCGGTGCTGTGGATGGCGGACACCCGGATGGGCGTCGATGAAGCCGCGGCGCGGGAGGGCGACCCGGACGCCCTGTTCATTCTGGAGCAGATGTTCGCGCTGTCGCCCGAGGTTGACATGCCGAGCCTGATGCACGCGCTGCAACGGCGGGCGACGCTGACCCGGGCCTGGCGCCTGTTCCTCGCCGACTATCCGCTGTTGCTGTGCCCCGTCTCGGCGGAACCGCCGTTTCCGGACCAACTCGACGTGCAATCGCCGGAAGCATTCCGGCGGGTGATGCGGGCGCAATTGACGCAGATCGGCCTACCGCTGATGGGACTGCCGGGCTTGGCCGTCACCACCAGCGTTAACAGCGCGACGCCGATAGGGGTGCAGTTGGTCGCGGACCGGTTCCGCGAAGATTTATTGCTCGACGCGGGAGCGGCGATTGAGCGCCAAGCCTCGCCAATTGAGCCGGTGGAACCAGCAGCGTAAATACTTCATCCCTCAGCGAAGAAACTCTCTCGCATCCCTTCCACTGCTGGGATGCTCAGCCGCGACAGCATTGTGGCGGCGACGCCGAGTTGATCCAGAACCGTTGCAGCGTCGGGCCCCTTCGCCGAGCCGAAATAATAAAATGGGACCTCTGTCACCATGTGCTCGGTCCCGCCATGCCAGCCGTCGGCGTTCATGCCGTGGTCGGCGGTGGCGATGATCTCGTATCCGGCGGCGCGCCAGATTGGGAGGGCGCGGGAGAGGGCGTTGTCGATGTGCCAGACCTGCTTGCGGTATTCGGCGCTGTCGCCGGAATAGGTGTGGCCGAGGGTGTCGGCGGAGCAGGTGTGGAGCAGCAGATAATCCGGCGCGCTGCGCTCGATCAGCAGGGTGGCCTGGGCGCAGAGATCAATCTCCGCCGGGGCGACGGCGTTGATCGGGCCGTAGCCTTCCATCGAGTAGAAACGGGCGGCCTGGATGTCGCTGTTTTCATCCGCATGCTCAATGGAGCGCAGCGGGTCCCACGGCGTGTCGACATAGAGGGTGTGGAAGTAGGATTGCGCCACGGCGGCGGTGCGTTTACCGGCGGCGCGGGTCAAGGAAAAAACGTTCGGCATTGTCGATCGCCGCATGCCCTCGTTGGATGTGATCCCATGCTCATGCGGCCAAAGGCCAGTGTGGAGGGTTTCATACATCGGGCCGGAGAGACTCGGCGTCACGGTGCGCATTTTCCAGCGCCGCGCTTGACCAAGCGCCGCGCAGCCTTCGAGATAACCACATTGGCTCACCGCCGCGCCGAAGCCGACGCCGTCCATTATCACGAGGATGAGTTTGCCAGACATGCGTTCCCCCTGCGCCGCGCCGCTTTCGGTCAACAACGAGTTTAACGCAAGGGGGGCGTCATGAGCAGCGAAACCGACGTCATCGTGCTCGGGGCCGGCATGGCCGGATTGGGGGCGGCGCTACACCTGCAAGCGCGCGGGCGCGAGGTGGCGATTGTGGATCGGCGCGGCCCGGCGGAGGAGACCTCTTACGGCAACGCCGGGCTGATCCAGGCCGAGGCGGTGTCGCCCTATTCGTTTCCGCGCGATCTGCGCCGGACCCTGGATGTTTTGTTGGGGCGGTCAACGGAGGCATGGTTGCATTGGCCGTCGCTGTTAACCACCGCGCCCTGGCTGCTGCACTATTGGCGGCAGGGAACGCCGGAGCGGATCGCGGCGGTGACCGCTGCGGCGGCGCAGTTGATCGCCCGCACGGTCGCAGAGCATCAAGCGCTGTTCACGGCGGCAGGGGTCGAGGGGCTGATCCAGAGTAAAGGTTATCTTCGGGTGTTCCGGACCGAGCAACGGCTTGAGGCGGCGGCGGCGACGCAAGAAGCCGAAAGCGCGCGGTGGGGGATCGCCTATGAGGCGCTGTCGCCCGCGCAAATCGCGGAGAGAGAACCGCATTTGGCGCAAGATCTGCCCGGTGGCCTCGCGGGGGCGCTGTGGATGACGCATCCCCTCGGGGCGCTCGACCCTGGCGATGTCGGTAAGGCGTACGCGCAGCTGTTCGAGGCGCGCGGCGGGCGCGTGTTGATCGGCGATGCTCAAACTTTAGCACAGGAGGGAGCGGGTTGGACTGTCGCCACAGCAGAAGGCTCCGTCAGAGCCAAGGATGTGGTGATCGCGCTCGGTCCCTGGTCGTTGGACGTGTTGCGTCCGCTGAAGGTGACGCCGCCGCTGGGGGTGAAGCGCGGGTATCATCGGCATTTCGCTCTGAAGGGCAACGCCGCACTCGGGGGGCATGTGGTGGATGAGGAGAAGGGGTTCGTGCTCGTACCGAATAAACGCGGGGTGCGATTGACGATCGGGGCGGAGTTCGCCCGCCGCGACGCGACGCCGAGCGCCAAGCCGATGGCGATGGTTGAGCCGGTGGCGCGGGGGCTGTTTCCGCTCGGCGAGGCTCTGGAGGAGACGCCGTGGATGGGCGCCCGGCCCTGCCTGCCCGACATGCTGCCGGTCGTCGGCCCGATCCCTGGCCACAAGGGCTTATGGGGCCATTTCGGGCATCACCATCTCGGCTTCACCCTCGGCCCCACCACCGGGCGGCTGCTGGCGGAGATGATGACCGGAGAGGCGCCGTTCACCGATCCGGCGCCCTATCGAGTCGACCGTTTCTGACCATCACATTTGCAGGCGGGAAGGCTTGCAAACAAATTCAGCATTCTCCAGCATGCGGACGAGATCAGCCGCTCGGCGGCTGACGATGTCGGCGCTTCGCCGCCTCGGTTATGGAGATGCAACTTGATCGCAAAGAGACTGTTGGGCGCCGTGGTCGCGGCCCTGCTCACCTGCGGCGCGGCATCCGCGCAGACCAAAACGTCGTTCGCGCTGGATTGGAAGTTCGAGGGGCCAAGCGCCGCCTACTTCGCCGCGATCGACAACGGCCATTTTACCGCCGAGGGGCTGGAGGTGGAGATCTCCGCCGGCAAAGGCTCGCTGGATGCGATCCCGAAGGTGGCCACCGGCGCGTTTCCGTTCGGTTTCGCCGACATCAACAGCTTGGCGAAATTCCTGGATCAGAACCCCGGCGCGCCGGTGATCGCTGTCATGATGATCTATGACAAGCCGCCCTTCGCGATTGTCGGGCGGGCGTCGCAAGGAGTGGAGACGCCGAAGGATCTGGAGGGCAAGGTGCTGGGCGCGCCGCCGCCGGATGGGGCTTGGGCGCAGTTTCCAGCCTTCGCCAGCGCCAATGGCCTGGATGTCGATAAGATCACGGTGGAGCCGGTCGGCTTTCCCACCCGCGAGCCGATGCTGGCGGAGGGCAAGGTCGACGCCATCGTCGGGTTTTCGTTCTCAAG
>JAHQVS010000206.1 GCA_019634215.1 Paracoccaceae bacterium
ACCGCACCAGCCACCGGTTCTAAGAACTTGTTGACCACCCCGAGAGTAAAGGCTCCCGCCAACGCGCCCCAGAGATTGCCAGCGCCGCCAAACACCACCACCATAAAGCTGTCGACAATGTAGGATTGGCCAAGGTTGGGCGAGACATTGTCGATCTGGCTCAGCGCCACACCCGCCAACCCGGCGACCCCTGCGCCAAGGCCGAACGTCATGGCGTCGACCCAGCCAGTGCGCACCCCCATATCCGCCGCCATCGCGCGGTTCTGGGTGACGGCGCGCATTTGCAAGCCGAGCGGCGTTCGTTTCAATAGCAATAACAACAGCGCAAACACCCCCAGGGCGAAAATCAAAATCCAAAGCCGGTTGTAGGTGACGGTCATCGCGCCAACCTCAAAAGCGCCGGACATCCAGTCCGGATTGCCAACCTCGCGGTTATTCGGCCCGAAAATCGATCGCACTGTTTGCTGTAAGATCAGGCTGACACCCCAAGTCGCGAGCAGGGTTTCTAGTGGGCGGCCATAGAGGAAGCGCACCACACCGCGCTCAATCGCCACCCCCGCGCCGCCCGCCACCAGAAACGCCAACGGCGCTGCGATAAAGAGGGAGGCTTCGAACAGATGCGGCGCCGATGTGCGAATCGTCTCCTGCACGGCGAAGGTTGTATAGGCCCCCAACATCACCAGCTCGCCATGCGCCATGTTGATGACGCCCATCACCCCAAAAGTAATGGCGAGGCCAATCGCCGCGAGCAGCAACACCGACCCAAGAGAAAGGCCGTACCATACATTTTGCACATAGCCCCAAGCCGCGAGGCGGGCTTCTATTGCTTCCTGCGCTTTCGCGGCGGCTTGCTTGACCTTTACAGGGGCTTCCTCTTCCAGCCCCCCCAACAGAGACAAGGCGTCGCGATCACCGTGTTCCTGCAAGGCGCCGACAGCAGCGAGCCGATCCGTCTCGGAAGCACTGGCGTCGGCAATATGAATAGCGGCTAACGCGAGGCTGAACGCCGTACGCACTGAGGCGTCGGTCTCCGCCTCTAAAGCCTCACGCAGCGCCGGCTCGGAAGCGACATCCCGCGCCTTGAAGATCGCGGCGGCGGCCGACAGCCGAACAGCGGGGTCCGGCGCACGCAACGTCAAACCGCCCAGCAGACTGTCCACCAATCTCCTGATGTTGTTATTGACCTTAACCTTGCGCGCTTTGCGCTTGCCGACCTCGCCCAGCGCTTCCTGTGTGAATGGATCAAACAGCGCCAAGTTTTTCCCGGCCTTCTCCGCCAGGGCAATCACATTGTCGGACTTGCGATAGTAGAGCTGCCCGGCGCGAAGCCCCTCCAGCAATGGTGCTACCCGTGGATCACCGGTCGCCGCCAGCGCCTTAGCCGCAGCCTCGATTTGATCAAATTTCTTGGTGACGAAACCCGCCGAAATCTCTCGCAAAGGTGCGAGGTCATCCGCTCGTGCTGTGGAGGGCGCCGTTAATAACAGGGCGCAGATAAACAAAAACGGCGCGGCCAGCAGCGACCTCGACAAGATCCGGCGCATTCAGCAGCCCTTGTGTCATATGGAGAAGCGGCCCCGCCCGGTGGGCGGGGCCTGTAGTGTGGTCAAATACAGCGAGAACGGATTAGCCGCCCGCGCCGCCGCACTTGCCGGTTTCGGTATTGAAGTTGCCGCAGGACAATGGCGCGCGCCAATCAGCGATCAGCGGCTTACTGTCCGGCAGGAAGTCAGACCAAGCGTCGCCCGGCACCAGACCCGGTGTCTCGAACACGGTCTCGAACTGGCCATCTTCCTGGATCTCGCCAATCAACACCGGCTTGGTGATGTGGTGGTTCGGCATCATGGCCGAGATCCCGCCGGTCAAGTTTGGCGACGTCACGCCGACCAGGGCGTCGATCACCGCATCTGGATCAGTGGTGCCTGCCGCCTCAACCGCCTTCACCCACATGTTGAAGCCGATATAATGCGCCTCCATCGGGTCGTTGGTCACGCGCTCTTCGCTGCCGATGAACTCCTGCCACGCCTCGATGAACTCGTCATTGATCTCAGCGTCCGCCGACATGAAGTAATTCCAGGCGGCCAAGTGGCCGACCAGCGGAGCGGTGTCAAGACCTGCAAGCTCTTCCTCACCAACCGAGAACGCAACGACCGGGATGTCGGTTGCAGCCACGCCCTGGTTGCCAAGCTCTTTGTAGAACGGCACGTTGGCGTCGCCATTGATGGTGGAGACCACAGCGGTTTTCTTACCGGCGGAGCCGAACGCTTTGATATCAGACACAATGGTCTGCCAATCGGAGTGACCGAACGGCGTATAGTTGATCATAATGTCTTCTTCAGCGACGCCGCCATCCTTGAGGTACTGCTCCAGGATTTTGTTGGTCGTACGCGGATACACATAATCGGTGCCGGCGAGCACCCAACGCTCGACTCCCTGCTCTTTCAGATAGTCGACGGCCGGAATCGCCTGCTGGTTCGGCGCCGCGCCGGTGTAGAACACGTTGCGCTGACTTTCCTCGCCCTCATACTGCACCGGGTAGAACAGAACAGAGTTCAGCTCCTCAAACACCGGCAGCACGGATTTCCGGCTCACTGACGTCCAGCAGCCGAACACCGCCGACACTTCATTCACTTCAATCAGCTCGCGCGCCTTCTCCGCGAACAGCGGCCAGTCAGACGCAGGGTCGACCACGACCGGCTCAAGCTTCTTGCCGAGCACGCCACCTTTCTCGTTCTGCTGCTCAATGAGCATCAGCATCACGTCTTTCAACGTCGTCTCAGAGATCGCCATCGTACCACTCAATGAGTGGAGGATTCCGACCTTAATGGTGTCCTCTTGCGCGGCGACTGGCGCCCCCGCCGTCAACAGCGCGCCCGCAAGCGCGGCTCCGATGAGTTTTTTCAAAGCGCCTTACCCCTCTATGTTTGGTTGGCGCTCTGTTAACGCAGGAACCGCGCCATATTCCGCACAAGGGGTAATCTTTTTGATATTTGTGTATAAACAACATGTTAGAGCGTTAAGATTTCTGGAAAATTCCTCGTTGCACAGATTTACAGCCCAAAGAATAAGCAATTATTCCAACTTCGCTCACAAAAGACACAGAACGTTTGGCGAATTCCTTCTTTCGAATATCTTCCGCAAGAGAACATAGCCAAGAGTATGGCCATGAGAGGAAACCGCTCTCAAAGACGCCTGAAGAACGCCTGCTCTGGGAGCTAGGTGCTATGCGCTAAACTCGTAGATAGTGGAAAACTAGGTCAACTTTGCCACCGCCCTCGGTGAACGATCGTTTGGGAATTTGGCGCAGCTTCAAAACACCCTCGGCGCTAACCCCGCTGACCTCTCATAGCGGCCACAGCCCTGTAATGTCTGGGCTTCGCGCTTGTATCCCTAAACGCTATTTCAAAAAATCACTCAAGATCGCCCGAAAAAGTTCCGGCTTCTCTTGATGCACCGCATGCGAACATCCTGGAACAACCGCCAATCCCGCACCGGGAATAGATGTCCAAAGTTTTTCGACTTGCGGCCAAAGATAGGCTCTATCGCCATCCCCCCAAAGGACAAGGGTCGGGCTTTCAATCTCGTGTAACCGCTCCTCCCCGGACCATGCCTCCATGGCGCTTAGACCGGCTTCCATCGCTTGCAACGAACTCTGCGCTGCTATTTCAGCGCATCGCTCATACCCCGGCCCGGCTTCCCGATGTAAAAACCAAGTCGCCGCAATCCGGCGCGCCGTTGCCGTGGCGCCATCCTCACGCACGCGCCGTTTGGATTCTGCAATGGTTTCAAATCGCCCAGGCATCACTCCAATGGGGCCGGTGCCATAGAGCACCAAACGGCCTACCCGCTTCGGCGCCAAAGCAACCATTTCTTGGACGATCATTCCGCCCATCGAATGGCCGAGCAGATCAAACTCGCCAACACTCCGCTCATCAAGATGCGCTAAAACATCCCTAGCGAAACCACCTATGCTCTCAGGAGCGGCGCTCGTATTTCGCGCTCCAAAGCCCGGCAGATCAACCGCCAACACTTCCCGCTGGCCAACAAGCGACTGGAGCAAATCATCCCACTGCATCGCAGCGCCCATAAAACCATGAACCAGAACGAGTGGCTTCATTCTCGGGCTCCTTGGACGATACGGTCGAGCATCATTGCGCAGAACAAGATCGAGAAGCCAGCGAGGATGCCTTGCCCGACATTAGCGTATTGCAATGCCTCCAGCACATCCTCACCCAAGCCCTTCGCGCCGATGAGGGAGGCGACAACCACCATCGCCAAAGAGAGCATGATTGTCTGGTTAATACCTGCACGAATTGAGGGCGCAGCCAGAGGAAGATCCACGCGGGTCAGTAAATACCATTTGCTGGCCCCAAACGAGATCGCCGCCTCACGCACATGCTCGGGCACACCGCGCAGGCCCAACACAGTCAGGCGCACAACCGGAGTGCCGCCGAAAATCATCGTGGTGACGACCGCCGCCGGTTTGCCGGTGCCGAAGAAGGCGATGACCGGGATCATAAACACAAACGCCGGCATGGTTTGCATGAAGTCCATAATCGGCTGAATGAAAGAATAGAACCGGGGCCGCCGCGCGCAGTACATCCCGAGCGGAATGCCAATCAGGATCGAGAGGCACGCCGCCGTTCCGAGCAACGCCAGCGTGGTCATTGCCTTAACCCAAAACCCCAGCAGCCCGATATAGGCGAGGAAGGCGCCGGAGTAGATCGCGGGCCGGACTCCAGCGGAGAGCCATGTCAGCAGAATGATGAAGCTCGCGACCACCATCCAAGGCGTCTTCACAAAGATCAGCTCCAGCGCATCTAGCAGCAGGCGAATGCCGTAGGTGATCGCGTCGAACAACTGCTCGCCGTTCGTCACGGCGAAGCTGAAGAATCCTTCGACCCAAGCAATGCTGGTCAGGCGGATATTCGGGTCGGTTGGAAAGTCGCTCAACGTCTCAAACTGCCCAGGGAAGGTGTAGTGCAACGTCGCGGCAGTGACGATGATGGCGACAAACACAACAGTGAGCGCCATTTGACGCAGCGGCATGCCAGAAGGGATCGTCGCGTCAGACAACCAATCCGAGAAGCGCGCCTCCAGGATGGCATTCGCCGATAGGGCCTGCACCGCCTTGATCAAAGCCAACAGCGCAAAACCGGCCATTGCGATCAAGACGCCTTGCTCCCCCAGCTCCTGGGCTTCAAGACGAATTCCGCCGATCGCTTCCTCCAACGAGGTCACGGCCCGTTGGTAAACATCGACCTTTTCCGAATCGCTTTCAATCGCCGCCGCCAGTTGCTGGCGGCGCAATTCCAGGGTGCCCTCGATCGACCCAATGCGATCACGGGCCGACGCGGCGAGATCCCCAAACATCCCCCGGATGATCTGAACAAAGGCGAAGGTCTCCACAATCAAGAAGGCCACCGCCCAGTTCCAGAGCCCTCGCGCACCAAACCAGATGGGCCCCAGAAAACCAGCCACGCTATTCCAACTGAAGATAAACCCTGAACTGGCGCCGATGCGATCAAACTCAGCCTGGTAATAGTCTGGACGGGTCCGTACGAACTGCGCAATCCGGTCCCGCCGCTCCGTCGCCAACTCCGCGCTTTTCACCGGATCAACAGCCGCCAGAGGGTTTTCTAGGAGATCCTGCATCACATCTCCGCTCTCTCGCTGACGGCGCGTAGCAGATCCTGACGGGTGATCACGCCGACATCTACGCCGCCATCCTCCACCAAGATCGGCTGTTCATATTCGATAGCCTGTTCAATTAAGCGGCTCAGCCCTTCACCCGCCTTCACTCGCGGGGCGCTCTGAGCAATCTCGCCATTCTCCGCACGATAGGCGTCGAGGGGCTGCATGACCGCATGAGCTTGAACAATCTTAAGCCGCGAGATCCCTGCGACAAAGTCGGACACATACTCATCCGCCGGGCGCATGACGATCTCCTCAGCCGTTCCGATCTGAACAACCCGGCCATCACGCATGATGGCGATGCGATGCCCAATCCGAACCGCCTCATCGAGATCATGGGTGATGAACACCGTGGTTTTTTTCAGCACTTTGGAGAGCTTGATAAACTCATCCTGTAACTGCCGCCGGATCAGGGGATCGAGAGCGCTGAACGGCTCATCCATCAACAACACATCTGGGTCAGCCGCCAACGCGCGGGCGAGGCCGACGCGTTGCTGCATGCCGCCGGACAGCTCGTGGGCGAACTTGTTGCCCCAGGCGCCCAGCTCCACGATATCAAGGATGCGGGCGGCTTGACGCAAACGATCATTCTTGGTGATCCGCCGAATTTCCAACGGCATCGCCACGTTATCTAAGACTGAGCGGTGCGGCAGCAACGCAAAGTTCTGAAACACCATCCCAATTTTCGCGTTTCGAAAGGCCTGCAGCTCTTTCTCCCGTAGGGCCATCACGTCGACGTCTTCAATGAGGATGCGGCCAGCCGTAGGTTCGAGTAGCCGGTTGAAGTGGCGCACTAAGGTCGACTTCCCGCTGCCGGACAAACCCATCACGCAGAAGATTTCGCCGCGCTTGATGCTTAAGCTGACATCGGCCACCCCAACAACGGCGTTGTAGCGCTCCAGCACTTGGGCCTTGGTGAGACCTTCATCGCGGATCGCTTGCAGCGCAGCATCGGCGCGATCTCCAAAGATCTTCCAGACATTGGAGATCTCGATCACCCGATCTGGGCCGGACGGTTGCTTTTCCGCAGCCACTCACACCCCCTCGCAGTCATCAACGCCGAGCCTAACCGACAATTCCTAAGTACATCACATTAGCCAGGGGCGGCTTTGGCGCCGCCCCTTTGCCTAGTCGTAGGTCAGAGCCCCAACCAGGCGTCAACGCGCTCTGGGTTATTTTCCACCCATTCGCTGGCCACTTCAGCCGGTTCGCGGCCATTGCCGGAGATCTCAAAGGCGAAGCTGCTCACGTCATCCGCCGTCAGCGAGAAACGCTCAAAAAACTCAGCAATCGCTGGCGAGCGATCTTTCAGAGATTTCGACCAGGCGATCTGCACGTTTTTCAGCGCGTCTTTGGTTGCGACTTTCGACTCCTCATACCAGTCTGGTGAATCCGACGGCTGCACCATCACGTAATTGGCAGGATCGAAGGTCGGCTCGCTTAGCATGTAAACGTCGAACATGTACCAGATCGCATGCGGCTTATAGCAATAGAACGCATAGCCCTCGCTCTTGGCGATCGAGTCCTTCACGCGCGCCGTCTTGACGCTTTCCTCAGCGCGCACGGGCTCGACGAAATCGAGAAGCCCGTAGTCGCGCACCTTTACCTCGTTGACATTCGCCGAGGCCCAACCTGGCGCGCCAATCCACATCTCTCCCTTGCCGTTGCCGTCACTGTCCATAAGACCCGCAACATCCGGTCGGCCGAGGTCGGCTATATCCGTGATATTGTTCGCCTCGCCGAAGGTTTTGGAGACACAAAACCCTTGGTTGCCCTCATAGGGATTGCTGGACAGAACGACGGTGCCAGCTTCATCCACATATTTCCTCGTGAAACTCTCCTGGTTCGGCAGCCACACATCCGGATGGACGTCGATGTCGCCCTTGCCCTGATCCATCGCTTGAAAAATGGTGGCGTTATTACCTGGCACCAGACCAGCCTCGCCCCCAATCCGCGTCTCGACAACGGCCTTCAGCACATGTGCGATCGCTTGCGCCCCCGTCCAGGACGGCACGCCGATGTTAACCTGTTCCGCCGCCGAAGCCGTTCCGGTTCCGAATGCGAGAATCGCCGCCATCGTCAGCGACTTGATAGTTCTGTCCATTGTAGTCTCCTTCCAGGAAACGCCGCCGGAGATCACCCCGGGCAGCGCGACGCATCACCCCACGGTGTTCAGAATATCGCTCTCATAAGCAAACAACGCCGTCGCCCCTCCGGTATGCAGGAAGAGAACATTGTCGGACGGCTTGAAGAATCCCTGACGGATCAGGCCGATCAAACCGGCCATGCCTTTCGCTGAATACACAGGATCAAGCAGGAGGCCTTCTGTCCGCGCCACGAGAGCGATGGCCTCCAAAGTCGACTCGGCGGGTATGCCGTAGCCTTCCCCGACATATCCATCATCAACGATGATATCGCTCTCGGTGGCGCCGCCAACGCCGAGTTTCTCGGCCGTCATCATCGCTAAGCGATAGACTGCCCCAACTTGGCGTTCGCGGGGCTGGCGAACGCTGACCCCCATCACCGGCAACGGCCAATCCAACGCCTTAAACCCGGCGACGAGGCCCGCCTGAGTTCCAGTGCTGCCCGTGCCCATCACCAACCACTGGAAATCATGCTCTTCTTGAGCACATTGCTCGGCGATCTCCTGAGCACACGCGACATATCCCAGCGCCCCTGTGGGATTGGAGCCGCCACCGGGAATGAAGTAAGGGCGGCGGCCCGCAACGCGAAACTGCGCCGAGACGGCCTCCGCCTCGGCGTTCATGTCGAGCCCGGCGGGCCGAAATTCGAGCGTGGCCCCAAACAATTTATCCAGAAACACATTCCCGGTTTCTTCGTAAGCCGCTTCGACATTGGGCACCCGCCGCTCAAGAACAGCGTGACACTGCAAACCAACGCGGCAAGCAGCGGCCGCGGTTTGGCGGACGTGATTGGACTGGACGGCGCCTTGCGTCACCAACATGTCGGCCTCTTGGGCCAAAGCCTCGCCGACCAGGAACTCTAGTTTACGCGTTTTGTTGCCGCCGGTGGCGAGACCTGTGCAATCGTCTCGCTTCACAAAGATCTTCGGTCCGCCAAGCGCCTCACTGAGTCGGGGCATGGGTTCGATCGGCGTCGGCATATGGCACAGATTAAAGCGGGGAAAACGGTCAAGTGCGATCGCTTGCGACGCAGCGGTGATGTTTATTGCTGGGGTCATAACGGCGCGCGTCCCATATTTGTTCGCGGCCCACCCTGCCTCGCCTTGGGGCTATGCGCCAATGCGATCTATGCGTAACTTTATGCGTCAAATGCATAATGTGGTTGCAACATGAATTTCTCCTGGTTCATCGATCTTGGCCATCTCGCCCAGACGCAAAACTTTTCGCGCGCTGCGGCGCTTAGCCACATCAGCCAGCCAGCGTTTAGCCGGCGGATTCAGGCGATTGAAGATTGGGTCGGTGCGGCCCTCGTCGATCGTTCCAGACACCCGGTCACCCTGACCAGCGCGGGCGAGCAGATGTTGGAGGCGGGTCAACAGGCGTTGGCGCGGCTTGAGGCGGAGCGTCGGCAGATCAGGGAAGTGCAGGCGCTCCCACATCAATATATGGTGACCTTTGGCGCCCAACACTCCATCGGGTGGCGGTTCTACCCGGCATGGCTGCAAGCTTTTGAGCGCATTTTCGGTCCGGTGATGTCCCGGCTTCGCGCCGACGATCTGCCAAGCTGCATTCATGATCTGGGAGAGGGCAAAGTCGATTTTGTGATCGCTTACTCAAGCGCATTTGCAAAAGGCGTAGAAGATCGCCCCGGCCTCGAGTCGCTGGTGATCGGGACCGACGTGTTAACTCCGGTCTGTAGGCCCATGAGCGATGGGCGTCCGCTGTTCGACCTTGAGAGCGGCTCGATCGAGATTCCTTTCCTGCGTTTCGGCGATACTGCGCCCATCAGTTGGCATCTTACTCAGATGCTCACGCAAGGCGCTCTCAGCCGACGTCTCCGCACCGCATATGAAAACTCTATGTCCGGCGCTTTGCGGATCAGAGCAAGGGAAGGAGCAGGGGTGGCATGGCTCCCCAAAAGCCTTGTGTCCCCAGACCTCGACACAGGCGCTCTCGTGTTGATAGGAAATGAGAGATGGGATGTGCCGTTAGAGATCCGCCTTTATCGCCTTCGCGAGCACTCCAACAAATTCACCCGCAGTATATGGACGTATCTCTCGGTACGGGACCCTGTCGCGCTTATGCCTGACACCTAACGCAAACAGCGACCCGCTTTGCAAACGGGCCGCTGTTTAAGTGGTTCTGAAGTCATTTCGTCCCGAAAAGATCAAAACAATCGCGTCGGTGTTATGGCAACCGCAGGAAGCGTGTTTGCTCACCGCGTGACAGTTTAATGAAGTCGTCGCCAATTGAGCCGACCGTCCAGCCATCGATCACGTCGCCGCTCTCGACACGTAACGCGCCTCCATCAGCAGTGCCGAGCAAAGCACGATCGCGGCCGCCTCCAGCCAGAACGCCAAGCAAGAACAACCCATCGTCCGGCGGCGGTGCGCCGACAGTCGAGACCAAACCGCTGGGCGCGGTGACAACAACCGGTTCAGCAACAACCGGGTCAGCCACAATAGGCTCGGCGGGCAGGCTGGTTTCAACCAAATCGGCGCCGCCACTCACCCCCCTTGCGCCAAGTTCACTGACGATATCCTCAACCACATCTTCACTAGGCGGCAGAGGCTTGGCGTCGTCATCAAGGCCCTCAAGAGCGGCCTCGATCTCTTGAAGCGAGTATTGCTCCGCCTCGCTTGCGCGGGACGGCGCGGAGCTGGCGATGTTCTCAAAGCTCACCGGACGCCGACGCGGGGCCGGGGCGGTGCGCGCGCCATAGGCTGGGCGCTCGGTCTGCGCCGGGGTTTCGCTCAGGGAAGCGCGAAAGCGCGGTGCCGGCACTGCCGCCAAAGCAATCATTGTGGCGGCGCGGATCTCCGGCGAGGGGATATCTTCCGGCGCGTAGGTTCGACCGCCAACCAATGGAGGTAAATTTGGCTGGGCCGTATTCGGCTCAACAATGAGCGGCGAGAAAGTTTCCGGCGCGTTCGGGAAGGCTGGGTAAGCAGGCGTTACGGAAGCGAGCTCTTCATTCTGCTGTGGGGCCGGCGCCTCCGCGACGCTTGCATTCCCCTGCTGCGTCTCTTGGGGCAGCGGCGCCGCCGTATTGCGGTCCAGCGCCGACGCGGCATCAGCGGCGGGCGGGGCGAGGACGGTGGCGATCGAGGCTGGCTCCGTGCGCGGCTCAATAACATAAGGGTCCGCTGGTGTTAGCGCCTCGGCGACAGCAACGCCCGGCGCAACCTCTATCTCGGGCCCACGATCAGTCGCTAACAATCGACTGGAGAACGGCTCAAGCGGCGGCACATCGGCAATCAGAGGCGAACGCGGCGACAGCGCTTCGTCGGTAAACGCGCCAGCCGGAGCATCCGACACGCCAGGCGCTTGAAGCGACACAACCGTTAAGACTGCGTTGGGGGCGGGCCCTGCGATCAGAGGCGTTTCCGGCTGTGCGGGCTCTTCCGGCGCAGTCTCTTTCGTCTCCGGTGCGACGCCTGCATCAAGAGGGGCCGCAATGGCCGGGGCCAAAGGCGTTGGCGCAACGCCGGCCACCAACCAGAATGTCTCTGATGGCGGTTCAGGCAGACGCCGTGCGGAGAGATCCAGAGGTAAATTTAGGGCGATCGCGGCGACGGCGTCGCCTTCCAACAAGGGAGGGGGGGCCGGCGCTGTCACAGGAAGCACCTTGCTCAATGCAAGATTAGGCGTTTCAGTTGGATTAGAACCAGCGGCGCCAGGGGTGTTTATAGCGCCTGCCAGATCATCCGGAACCTTTTGGCCCAGAGCTTCATCTGAAGCCGGCGGCGGTACGGCGGCGACCACTGGACCACGTTTCTCCGCCTCCGTCCAAAGGCAAGCGGCATATGTACCGACGTCATTGCTAAAGCGCTCAAACATACAGGAGTCACGAATATCTGCCGCCTCGCGCCGCCCATATGCGCCCATTTCCGGCATGCCTGGGGATTGATCATAGGCCACAATTTGCGCCTGCAAGCAGGTGGCGTAGCCAGCCGGACCATTCAGCGCCCGTTCGGTGCCGCAGAAGGTGTCCATCAAGTCTTGTGCTTCTTGTGGATAGTCCGACAAATCAGCCACACCGCCCATTTGGATCAAGGCGTCGCGCTGTGCCGCCAAACAATCAGCGTACTCAAGCGGACCACCAGCAGCGCGGACGGACCCACAAGCGCTTTCAACCAACCCACGCGACACCTCATCCATATCCGACAGATCCGGCAGACCGTCTGAAGCGGCGAAGGCGATCAATTCATCGCGCATACAGGCCCTGAAACCAGCTGAGTCGCCCGCGTATCGCAAGTAATCACAGGCGGACTCGACTAACTCCCGCACCAAAGGGGACACCTGCTCAAGCTGAGGCAATCCACCAGAGGAGGCTAAGGCTTGCACCTCTGAACTCAGGCAGCGTTCAAAAGCGGTTGAGTCGCCAGAATGTCGTTCAGCCCCGCAGGAAATCTGAATTAACTCCCGAGTCCCAGGATCAAGCCGAGCAAGTTCTTCCTGAACATCCGCCCGTCCAACGACGAGAAAGGCTGTTAGGGCAGCCATGGCTACCAAGCCGCCCAGGACGATTGGTTTGAGCTTCACAGCTGCGATCCCCCTTCCGGCTTGGCGCCCAGACGCAAATCCAGCCTGGACCCAACCAAATCAACGCCAGAGGCGCCCAATTCGCGCTTCGTTGTGTAACGGCTTTGCCGCAGTGCGAAAAGAATGGTTTCAGCGCTTTGCCGCATTCTTTGTCGTATAATGTGGCGCCATGGCGCGAATGTCATTTCCTACGTCCGTTTCTACAAGCAATGTCCGCGCCAGAAGCGCATATCAACACGCGATGAACGTCAGATAGGGATCCTGGGCGCTGATATGACCCAAGCGCGGCCCCCGGTCGCGCAGAGAAGGCGAGATAGTGGCTTTAAAGTTGATTCGGCGTTGCGTTTCGGGCGCAGGCGTTTGAAACCCTGTGACGTTCATAACCATTTTCACGCCTATCGCCCCGAGGCCACTACTCATGCACGATCCGCGCCAATCGCCGCTTTCCGAGTCCGCCAACGATTTAGGCGCCAGCACCGCTCTGTTCGCCGATCTGTATGAGTTGACAATGGCGCGGGCCTATTTTGATCTTGGCATGAATGATACGTCAGTGTTCAGCCTTTTCATCCGTAAACTGCCGCCAACTCGGAACTTTTTCCTGGCGGCGGGCTTGGGAACACTCTTACGCGATTTGACGGAGTATCGGTTCAACCAACGGGCGTTAGATTATCTCGCCTCTCTGGATGGTAAATTCCCAGACCCGTTTTTGAAATGGCTTGAAAAGGTGCGTTTCAATGGAACGGTTCGTGCGGTTCCCGAGGGCACCCCAATCTTTCCGATGGAGCCAATTCTGGAAATCGAAGCTCCTATCGGCGTCGGACAGCTGATTGAGACGCTTGTGATGAATCGCATAGGGCTCGAAACGCTGTTGGCGTCGAAGGCGGCTCGGGTGGTGACCGCCGCAGAAGGGCGGATGGTGGCCGATTTCGGCACGCGGCGCGCTCAGGGTACCGACGCGGCGCTGCGCGGCGCCCGCGCCTTCTGGATTGCCGGGGCAGGCGGCACCTCCAATGTTTTGGCCGGAGAGCGCTACGGGCTTCCCGTGCTGGGCACCGTGGCGCACAGCTTCATTGAGGCGTTCCCCAGCGAGTCGGAGGCGTTCAAAGCCTTCGCCGAGATCTATCCAGGCACCACTCTACTGATCGACACCTACGACACCTTAGTCGGCGTTCGCCGCTTGGTGGAGTTGATACACAGCGAAAACCTCCAGATTGGCGGGGTGCGGATCGATTCCGGTGATCTGCTTGAGTTATCACGCGCAACTCGCCTGACACTGGACGAGGCCGGCTTGACCGAGGTTAAAATCTTCGTAAGTGGCGGCTTATGTGAGCGCAAACTCTCTGCTCTGTTGGCCGCAGGAGCGCCTATTGACGGCTTCGGCGTCGGCACCGAGATGAGCGTTTCTTCGGACGCCCCGGCGCTAGATATTGTATACAAACTCACTTCCTACGCCAACGAGGGTCGAATGAAGATGGCCCCCGGAAAACGCACGTTGCCAGGGCCGAAGCAGGTGTTCAGGCGCTATCGAGATGATGTCGCGGTTGGCGACACCCTCACACGCGCCGATGAAACCGCTGAGGGGGAGCCGCTGCTAGCGGCGGCGATGGTCGATGGCGCGATCTCGCCCACATCTCAACTCGAATTGAACCAGATCCGCGATTATGCGGCGCAGCAGATTGGCCGCCTACCAACAGCTGTGCGCTCTGTGGAAGAAGCGACGCCCTATACCGTCGACGTCAGCCCCCGTTTAGCCGCAGATGAAGCTGCCCTAGAACAGAGAATCACCGAGCGCGCATTGGTGGAATAGCGACGGCAAGTGATTAACGCTCTATTGAATCTAATATGCTGTTAAGCTGGTGTTCATTTGCAGCATTTTCTGGATTTTTGTCTCCACTCACAATAATACATACACATGACATTACATACAAATTCACCTGGTCACGCGATGTCGCCTGCGACAGTAACTAATTCATCGCTCTCTACATTCCGAGACAGAGGCCAACCGCGCCGTGCTCGTCCATCATCATTGCACCCAGAAATGTCCGCCGCACGCGCTTTTGCGAGCCAATTGACCGACTCGGTCAAGATGGTCGAGCGCAATGCACTGGTGATGATGCTCTCCGACGTGCCTGAGGGACCTCACCAATACCGCGTCGGCCTACGCCGCTTGCGCGCGGCTGTAAAAGCGTTTCGGAGTTTGCTGGATCGTGTCGCCGCCGAGGAGTTGAACGCCTGGGCTCGCGATCTTGGCCGCGCCGCCGCCGACTGGCGGGACGCCGACGTCGCCTTAGGGGATATTTTTGACCCTGCGGAGAAGGCGGGAGCCCTTCCCGTGGGCGCGGCGGCGCTCAAAAGAGCCCTGGAAACAGAACGCCGACGCGCCCGAGCCACCGCCCGGGCGGCCATGCGCGAGTTGGACCCGACAGGTTTTGTTGAGAAAATTGAAGCTGAATTAGACTCCTCCGCGACCCCCTTCGGCACTGTTTGGGATGAAAGCACCCGCAAAAACGGCAAAGCGATATCCAAGCAGCGCGCCAGCGCGCAACGCTTGCTTCAACCGGTGCAGAAACAGGCGCGCCGATCGCTCGACAAAGCCTGGGGCAAGGTCTTGGGCCACGGCGCCCGGCTCGAAACGCTCTCGATCGAAGAGCGCCATGAAATGCGTAAGGCGTTGAAGGGCCTCCGCTATACTGTGGATATGTTCGCGCCGCTGTTTGTCGATGAGAACAGCGCCGCTTTCGCGAGCAAGTTGCGCCGCCTGCAAAATGTGTTCGGATATCTCAACGATGTCGCTATGGCGGAAACGATGCGCGCGCGATTGCAGGATTTTAAAAGCTCCCCAGCGGCGGCGGCCGCTGACGCTACGCTCGAATGGCACCAAGACCGCGCCGAGAGCGCTTGGCGCAAAGCCCTTCGCCGATGGCGTGATCTGGAGGCGACGCCGCGCTTCTGGTAAACGCCCACCCCTTCCCCATAGGGCGCGATTGACAGCCTCCGTCTGGTTTTGTCTCTGCTGAATATCGCTCGCCTTAAGTGGGCGAAAATGCAGCGCCAAGGGGCGAGAGCGTGGGGCGCGCAACCTATGAAAAACGGGCGCGGCGACGCATCGGCCCAGAGGATGAGCGCGCTATTTACGTCGCCGCCGACGCTGAGGTTGCCGCTAAAATTGCGCACATGCTGGAACGTGAACAGAACAAGAAGGTGTAAACTGGACACCCAGGACAGGAAGTCAGGATACCTAAGTCTCTAATTCTATTGGCTCCGGCGGTAGGATTCGAACCTACGACCAGCGGATTAACAGTCCGATGCTCTACCACTGAGCTACGCCGGAATAGCC
>JAHQVS010000207.1 GCA_019634215.1 Paracoccaceae bacterium
CGGCGTCGAGGCGGTGGTGCCCTACCTTGTGCAGTAGCTACTCGGCGGAGAAGATCTCGACGCTCCCATCGCGCGGCGTCGGACATAAACGAGACCCCTTATTTCTCTCCGCCGCTCACCCGGCGCTGAACGCCGATCTTAACCGATTCAACCGAAACGTGCGCCCCTTCAGCACCTCTCGCCGTTAGCGGGCGCCCCAGGTGTCCGCCAACCGATAACCCTCCGGCCAAGGGTCGTCGGGGTCGAGCATATGTTGGTGAACGCCAGTGATCCACCCGCGCCCCGAAATCTCAGGCTTGATCGCCGGCGTTCCACCGACCTGCGCAGCGCCGAGAATGCGCCCCTCGAAACTAGAGCCAATCAGCGAAGTGGCTGTCAGGCGGTCGCCCACCCGCATACGCCCCCGTGCATGCAACACCGCCATCCGGGCGCACAGCGCGGTGCCCGTCGGAGAGCGGTCAATCTTGCCCGGCTTGATCGCCACCGCCGCTCGGGTGCGCAGGCCGTCCGGCGTCTGCTCCAGCGGCCCCGCGAACAGGCAAAACGAGATATGCCGCCAGTCCGGATTCTCGGGATGATGAAACCCCAGCCCCGCGTTGGCCGCATCCGTGATCCGCACCCCCAATTTGGCGAGGTCATGCGCCTCCTCCGGCGCCAACGCAAATCCCAACGCCGCCGCGTCGACAATCACGAAACTGTCGCCGCCATAGGCGGTGTCCACCGTCAGCATTCCCAGCCCATCGACCTCCAGTGGCGCGTCGAGCTGGGCGGCGAAGCTCGGTAAGTTCTGCACGAATATCCGCTCCGCCTTGCCGTTGCGGCAGGCCGCGCGGACCCGGACCAATCCGCCGGGGGCCTCCAGCACCAGCTCCGTTTCCGACTCCTGCATTGGGATCACACCCGCATCCAACAGCACCGTCGCCACGCAAATCTAGTTGGAGCCGGACATCGGCGGGGTGTCCTCCGGCTCCATGATGATGAAGGCGGCGTCCGCCTCGGGGCTTTTAGGCGGCACCAGCAGGTTCACATGCCGAAACACGCCGCCACGCGGCTCGTTGAGCATGAAGCGGCGCAACGTCTCTTCCTGGGCGATCCACCGGCTTTGCGCCCACAATGTCTCCCCTGGCGGGGGCGCGACGCCGCCCACGATCACATCACCAACCTCGCCCTCGGCATGGGCGGAGATCACATGGATGATCTTAGCGCTACGCACGGGCGCCTCCCAAAAGCTTAAATATCTTTCACCAACCGCAGAGCGTCATAGATCGCGGCGTGGGTGTCTCGCGCGGCGACGGCGTCGCCAATGCGGAACAGTTGGAAGGCGCCGCCGGGGTTGCCGCCGAGGGTCTGGGGAAGCCCCGCGATCAGAGCGTCCTGATCCACCTCCCCCCGATTGGACGACAGCTCCTTTAGCGCGAAATACAGCTCATCCAACGGCTTGACGCCGTAGTTGACCACGATCTGATCGTAGGACGCCGTCGATTGCAGCGCGCTATAGTCAGTGCCGACCGAGGCTTCCAGCAGGTTGCCCGCCCGCGAGACGCCGAGCAGGCGGCGCGCCAGGGTGAAGGTCACATCCTTATCCTGCAGGGCGCGCATATAGGGCGTGAGGCTGAGCCCCATGACGCTAGCGGCGGCGCTGCGGTCGGGGGTCATGATCTCCACCTTGGCGCCGGTCTCAGCGATCGCCTCGGCGGCCTGCAACGCCGGGGGGTCGCCGACCTCGTCATACACCAGCACATGGCTGCCGGGCTTCACATCGCCGGAGATGATGTCCCAGGTGGAAACCACCAATTCCTGGTCTCCCTTGGTCTCCAACAGCTCCAAATTGGGCAGGCCGCCGGTGGCGACAATCACGGCGTCGGGCGCAAGCGC
The DNA here is from genome assembly GCA_019634215.1 of Paracoccaceae bacterium. Taxonomy (GTDB): domain Bacteria; phylum Pseudomonadota; class Alphaproteobacteria; order Rhodobacterales; family Rhodobacteraceae; genus JAHQVS01. Next base: position 1,876 of record JAHQVS010000207.1, read on the forward strand.
AGTCACGTCCTCAGCCTCCGCCCAATGGTTAAAGTGAAACGTGACGTCGCGGGCGGCGCATTGCGCCATGCGCCAGTCGATGATCCCCATCATATCACGCCGACGCGGGCTCCGCGCCGTCAGCCGGATCTGGCCGCCCGGGTCTGACGCCGCCTCGAACACCGTCACCTGATGGCCGCGCGCGGCCGCCACCCGCGCCGCCTCCAATCCGGCCGGTCCCGCGCCGACCACCACGACCTTCTTTCGCGTCGCCGCCGAAGCGACATCATGCGGCATGCTCAATTCGCGGCCACTGGCGGGGTTATGGATGCACAGCGCCTCGCCGCCCTGATAAATCCGGTCGATGCAATAGCTGGCGCCGACGCAGGGCCGGATATCCTGCTCGCGGCCCTCGATCACCTTACGCGCGATATGCGGGTCGGCGAGATGCGCCCGCGTCATCCCCACCATATCCAGCAGCCCCTCCGCCACGGCGTGCCTAGCGGTGGCGACGTCGGCGATCTTGGCGGCGTGGAAGGTCGGCAGCCCGGTCACCCGCCGGACATCGCCAGCGAAATCCAAATGCGGCGCACTCTTCATACCCTGCACCGGAATCACATAGGTCAAGGCCGGGTCGGTGTGAATCCGGCCCCTGATCACATTCAAAAAATCGACCTTGCCGGTGTCACGCAGGATCTTGGAGATCTCCAAGCCTTCCTCGGCGCTGATTCCGCCCTCCTGCGCCTCGTCGGCGGTGAAGCGGAAGCCGATGATAAACTCCGGCCCCACACGGGCGCGGATGGCATCCAACACCTCTAGGGAGAGCCGCATCCGGCTCTCCAGCGTCTCCGCGCCATACGGGCCGGACAGGCGATTGGTCAGCGGCGACCAGAATTGATCGAGCAAATGGCCGTAGGCCTCAAGCTCGATCCCATCCATGCCGGCGGCCTGCATCCGCTCGGCGGCGACGGCGTAATCCTGGATCACGCGCGCGACGTCCCAATCCTCCATCACCTTCGGAAACGCCCTATGCGCCGGTTCCCAATGCGGCCCGGGCGCCAGCGACGGCAACCAGTCGCCCTTATTCCAGCCGGTGCGGCGGCCAAGGTGGGTTAACTGGATCATCACGGCGCAGCCATGGGCGTGACAGGCGTCGACCAGCTCACGCAGCCACGGCACGACCTCGTCCTTATAAGCCAGGATGTTGTTGAAGGAGGGCGGCGAGTCCCGCGACACCACAGCCGACCCCGCCGTCATCGTCAGCGCCAACCCCGCCTTCGCCCTTTCCTCGTGATAGGCGCGATAACGTTCCTTCGGCATCCCGTCTTCGGCATAGGCCGGTTCATGACTGGTGGTCATGATCCGGTTTTTCAGCGTCAGATGCTTGAGCTGATAAGGTTGCAGCAATGGATCTGTCGACATGGCGGTCATCCCATGGGGTCATGGGCGGTCAGGGCCCGGCAACTACCTTCTAGCGGCCTTTCGCGCCTTGCAATCGCGAACATTCCCGCCGCGCCCGGCCGCTTAGGCCTGCCAGCCCAGAAATATAACTTATAAAAAACAAAAACTTAAAAACCAAAAAGTCGCACGGCGGCATGGGGGCGCAATTTTTTTCTAAAAATCTTGCAACCAAATCCGGGGGCGCCACGACCAAACCTATGAGACGCGACAACACGCTCTTGCAACATGCCCCTCGCAACAAAAGCTCAGGCAAGGACACCGAAGAGATGCTGAAGAAAATCACCCTCCCCATGATGATCGCCATCGCGGCTCTGATGAGCTTCCTGACGATCTCTGTACAAGCGCAAGCCGGCGACTATCATGGCTCGCACCACCGCGGCCATGACAAGCACTACGGCGAAAAATATTACGACGACCGTCATTACGATTACCACGGCAAGCAGCACGCTTATCACGGCCACAAGCATCATAAGCCGTACTACAAAAAGATCGTGAAGGGTCACAAGGTTTACGACTGTAAGTTCTGGAGCAAGAGCCACTACAGCTGCGAATTCAGCCACTACAAGAAGCGTCACTACGGCAAGAAGTATCACCATGGTAAGAAATATTACCACGGCAAGCACTTCTCGTTCAAATTCCACAAAAAGCGCCGTCGCCACAGCAAACACTACTAAGATCATCTAGGGCCGCCCCAGCCCTCTCCACGCCCGCGCACTCCTGGTGCGCGGGCTTTTTGTGTTCGCAAACAGAGCCACTGTAACAACCGATTGGAGCCAGGCTCTCGCGCGCCCCGGACGCATTCAGGAAACAAAATCGCCCCCTTCCCAGCCTCTTCTCTTTCTCTTCCTCGATCTCAGCTCCCCTACCCGCAAAAATTTTTTCAAAAAAATGCAACCAATTCAGGGGCGGCTACGACCCAACCTATGAGACGCGAAAACACGCTCTGGCGATAAGCCCCTCGCAACAACAATTTAGGTTAGGACACTTGAAAGATGCTGAAGAAAATCACCATGACCACCGTAATCGCCATCGCCGCCCTGATGAGCTTCATGGCGATTTCAGTCGAGGCGCAAGCTGGCGATTATAACGGCTCTCACCAGCATGATCAGAGCAAATATTACGATGACCGCCACAACGATTATCATGGCTACAAAAATCATAAGCCGGTCTTCAAGAAAATCGTAAAAGGCCACAAGGTGTTCAACTGCAAGTTCTGGAGCAAGCATCGCTACACCTGCGAATTCAGCCACTACAAGAAGCGTCACCACAGCAAGCATTTCTCATTCAAGTTCGACAACAAGCGCGGTCATCACAACCACGGCAAGCACTACTAATCCCTCTCTAGCGAAACCGCCCTCCCCCCTCGCTCACTACCGCGCATCCTGGATGCGCGGTTTTTTTTATTTGCCGGACACATGAACCTGCCCATCCCCCCACCAGGACCAGCGCCGTGAATTCGCAAAAAATATCCGCTCCGATCGCAAAACAACGCAACCATTTCGCCTGAGCCAACGACCCATAACTGAGATCGCGGCAGTGAAGCAGCGGAATCACAATCAAAACAGCCCGCGAAAACAGGGCTTTATCGATTAAGGAGCAAAACCATGCGTGGCGCTTTTTCTAGGCGGCTCATCCTCGCGGCGATTACCGTCAGCGCCGCCGCGCTCTCTTCCATGGCGTCGGCGGACTATAAAGGGCTGGACCGGGTCAAGGCTTACGACAACTACGGCGCCTGGCGTGTCAGCCAGCATTTCACCAGCGAGCGCAATTGGTGCTCGGCGCGGGCGGATTATGAAGGCGGCGAACGCCTGGTGTTGATCGCCTCGAAGGAAGATTGGGCGCTGCGGATCTCGCATCCGGACTGGCGCGGCGTCACAATCGGCCAAGGTTATGAGCTGGACATGCGCACGGATTCAGGCTGGGGCGTCGGCTACCGCGCCTGGGGGTATCGCGGCAAGGACGGCGACTACTCAGGTCTGGCGATGCAAACCTTCCCACGCGCGCTCGATCACTTAGCCAAGGCCCATAGTGTGTATTTCGTCGACCTCTCCGGCTCGGTCATCAGCGCGCTAGATCTGACTGGCAGCGCCCGGGCGATCGCCTCTCTGCGCTCCTGTAAGGAAGATCTGGCGACCGCAGGCTCCTTCGACGCGCCGCCGACCTCCGCCCTGGTTGCGCCAGCCGAGACGGAGGCCCCGGTCGCTGCTGCTCCGCTTCAGCTGGAAGGCGAGCCTTCTGAGGAGCAAGTGACGCTCAGCGCCACCGAAATGGACGCCTATGCGGCGCTGACCGA
>JAHQVS010000208.1 GCA_019634215.1 Paracoccaceae bacterium
CGACATGAGCGCAACAGCACCGGAGCCGCCGCTGCTGGAGGCGCGCAGCCTCACCCGCATCTTGCCGACGACGGTGCCAGTGACCTTGGCCGAGGATGTTGATCTCGCCATTGGAGCTGGTGAGATGGCGGCGATCACCGGCCCCTCCGGCTCCGGCAAATCCTCGTTATTGTACTTGCTCGGTCTGCTGGACGCCCCCACGCGCGGCGAGGTGCTGATCCGGGGCGAGGCGACTCATTCGCTCAGTGACGATCAGCGCGCCCGGCTGCGGCTGGAGACCATCGGGTTCGTGTTTCAGTTCCACTTTCTGTTGCCGGAGTTTACGGCGCGGGAGAATATCGAGATTCCGATGCGCAAGCTGGCCCGGCTCAGCCGCTCGGAAATGGCTGAGAGGTCGCGTGGCTTGTTGGCCCGCCTTGGTCTTGCGGATCACACCGAGAAACGCCCAGATCAGCTCTCCGGCGGCCAACGCCAGCGTGTCGCCGTGGCGCGCGCCCTCGCCAATGACCCGCCCTTGATCCTAGCTGATGAGCCCACCGGATCTCTGGATAGCGCTTCTTCTGAGCAGGTGTTTGAAATTCTTTCTGAAATCGTGCGGGAGGATCATCGCACCGTGATTGCGGTCACCCATGACATCGCCATGGCCGATCGCATGGGCCGCCGTATCCGCCTTGTCGACGGTCGATTGGTGGACGATCGTCTCAATCCTGGATTCGCCATCCCGGAGCCAAGCGCCGCCACCTGAAGATTTTTGCTGGAACCCGCACGCAAATCCGTTTATCTCCAGCTGCCTAAAGGGCGGTTAGCTCAGTTGGAAGAGCGGCTGGTTTACACCCAGTAGGTCGGCGGTTCGAGCCCGTCACCGCCCACCACAACGCTTTCACCGGAAAGCGCGCAACATATTCCAAAATTGTGATACGACAGCTGCTCGCACAGCGAATAGCGAAAGCTCTGGTTGGAGGGAATTTCATGCTTTCCGAAACGAAGGAGGCTCCGGCGCCAATAAGGTTTTGGTGTCGGGAATTGCTGAAAGAAAGATAGAATACACGGTTATGGCGCTACTCAATTGTGTGGTGGCAAACCTCAGATAACGAAGTCCTCAGCCTTCAGATCCTCAAGCTCAACATTGCGCACAATCACAGTCTCGCCGCCTTGATCCTGCAGATCAATCATGACGCCGCCGGCGTTCGCCGCGATCATTTTGAGCTGATCAAACGACCCGACTTCATAGAAAGACAGGTCAATCTTATCGACTCCCTGCTGGAAGTCAGCGATCAACTCCATGCCCTGCGCGCCTTCCGCCTTGAACACATCAGCGCCTTCGCCACCGACGAGACGGTCAAAACCATCCCCGCCGATAAGGTAGTCGTCGCCGAGATGGCCAATCAGCACATCGTCGCCCTCACCGCCATAAAGCATGTCGTCACCGCGATCGCCAACCAAGCGATCATCGCCGACACCACCATAGAGGATGTCGTTGTCCGCGCCGCCGCGCAGCACGTCGGCCCCGGCGCCGCCATAGACCATGTCGTCGCCACGGTCGCCTGACACCACGATATCGTCGCCCTCTTGGCCGTGTAAGATGTCGTCGCCGGCGCCGCCGCGAATGATGTCGCGGCCGGAGCCGCCATAGGCCTCGTCGTTCCCGGCGTCGCCGCGCAACGTGTCGCGCCCTGCATCGCCGTCCATCCAATCCGCGCCCTGGGTGCCTCTCAGCAAATTGTCCAGCGCATCTCCCACGACCCGATGAAATGACGGGGTGTCGCCTGGGTCGGTTGGAACAGGGTTGACGGGGATAGGATCGACCGGATCGGTCGGCGCCGCCTTGTCCAGGCTCACCTCGCGCAGCGGGGACTCTTCACCCTGAAGACTGAACTCTGTCACAACCGCGCGGTTGACCAGGGCGAAGCTGCCGATCGCATGCGAGGATGGGGTCGCGCCGGAGAGCTGGATCTCATAGACGCCGGGCTGGTCGAATTCCACCACAATGTCATGCCGATCGTCTCGGCTTCCCGTATCGTTGACATGCCCGCCTGAACCCCAATGCGTGGAGCGGTTGGTCGACTGATAGCGCATCCAGCCGTCTTCGCTATCGGCTTGCGGCAGAGGCTGGGCGTCTGCAGGGTAGCTACCAGGCTCCGCGCCCTCGGGATAGAGGCTGGTCCCGGTTTCGCCGTGCAGGCCGTAGAACTTAGCGCCGTCGATCTTAACCCAGGTGTCCCCGCCCTTCTCCGGTCTGTCGGTAGCGGGCTGGTCGCGCAGCTCGAAATCGTAGCGGCCCGGCGTCTCGATTACGACATAGTAGCTCAGCACGGCGTCGCCGGGCGCATCAGACTGGTCTTCGCCCTGCCACATGACGAAATCGTTCTTGCCGCCCAGAGCGCCCAAATCCGGTGCGCCCGTCTGATCATAATCGCCACGCTTGACCCATCCCTCCGGCAGGTCCGGGTGGGACTCGGCCTCGATCAACACGAAACCGTCCTCTTCAACGAACGCCATGACGGTCTCGCCAGTCGGTTCAGGGGCGACCGGCTCAACCGTCGGCGGGTCCACCGGCTCGGGCTGCGGCGCGTCCGGTCCCTGGCCTTCCGCATAAGGCGGCGGTGGCAAGACGTCGTCTGGCCCCGGATCATTGAAATTGAGATTGTCGAGATCAACATTCGCCTGGGTATCGACCAGCACGGTCACGCCGGAGTGTAGCGCGTCGTTATAGCTTTCGCCCGGCTGCGGCCACAGATAGCCGTGCGCCATCTCCCCGACCAGCTTGATATGCACCTGACCGTCCGCATCCCGATACACCGCCGTGTCTGGCGACGCCTCCAGCATCGCCATCGAAGAGACTTCCCGCGCCACCCAGGAGGCGTCGGAATAGGGGTCGTCGATGGTGAAGCTGGAAGTCGCTGGAATCGGCCCCAGGTTGAAGATCACGCTCTGGCCCCAGTCCATATCATGCAGATACAGCCGGAACTGGTCGTCAATGCTGCGGTAGTCGATTTCATAGGTATATTCGGAGAAAACCGGGATCTGCTTGCGCAGGCTGGTCCCATACTCGCCATCGGACCGGGTGACAGATAGCCCCTCGGCTGGCCCGCCATGATTCTTGCCGGTGTTGCTCTCGTCCGTGCCGCCATTGTCGATCCGCAGCGTGCCGCTGCTCTGGCCGTAGGTGACGATCGCTCCCCACTCCTCGATCACCTCATAGTTTTCGCCGGCGTTGAAGAACCGCGAGCCGTCTCCATCGCTGCTGTACTGGTAAATCATCGAACCGGGCACGCCGGTGACGCTGCCGTCGACATCGACCAAGCCGCGCGCCCAGTTGTCCACGCCGATGGCGTTGCCGCCACCGCCGATCTCAAACTTCGCGGTCTCGTCGACGTTTTCTCCCCAGGTGACGCCTTTCACAAAGAAGGACGAGGTCTTGTGGATCGCGTTCGAGAGGTCGATCGCAGCGTCGCCACTCTCGAAGCCGTCGAACATCACATTCGACACCCCCCCTGGGCCGTCATAAAGCTGGAAGCCCTGAAAGTCGCCGTCACCTCCTGGCAAGCTACGGCCCTCGGCAATTTCCTGACTGGTTTGCGGGTTGCCGATATTGTTCGAGCGTCCGATGATCAGGCTATCCTCGATCGTTTGGTTTAATCGGAACCTAGCGTTGCTTCCCAATTCAGCGAAGGCGGAATCGGTGAAGGTCCCTTCGATCCCGCGCACATAGACACCGTCAGACTTATAAAGTGTAAGCCCCTCTACATACCAAGGATCAACCTTCTGCGGCTGGTCAGCGTCACCCTGCGGATTGCCGTCTTGGATCAAACCGCCATGATTGAGATAGAAGCCGCGCCCTTCGGCTGAGTGCGCCGAGTTATCGATAAATGTTCCGAAATTTCGGCCTTCTCCGCCCCCGAGGCTGAAATAGAAATTCTTGTCTTCTGATCCGGCGGCATGGTTGCCGATCCACGTGTTGTCACCATTCGGGGTATAGAAGTTCGACGGGCTGTCGTCGTTGGCGCCTCTGATGTTTCCGAACTGGCCGGTCTCACGGGCGTTCATGCCCAAGTTGTCGGTCAGAACGCTCCCTGTCTCAGTGCCGTCTTCGAAGTAGTAGTTATGGCTGATCGTCTCATAGACGACATTATCCGTCACCTCGGCGTTGTTGGTGTCGTGGATCGTCACGCCCTTGTTGAAGCTGTGGTGGATCGAGCTGTCGCGAATGTACTGGCCAGATACATCGCCGGACTCGTGCCAATGCACGGGATATTTTCCGAGAATGCCCGCCTGACCCATAAACGCGAACTCGGCGCCCGAGACATACATCTCGCCGCCGTTCATCACCATGCTGTGGCCGCCGTACTGGTCGTCCTGTTCATTCAGTGGTTTTGAGGGATCGTAGTTAACGTCGCCCTGGATTTTGACGTTCCGGCTCAACAGCGTCACCTCGGCGCGCATGTCCAGAATATGCACGTCGCCGTCGGGATCGTCGTAGCGATCGATCTCGCCGTAATGCATGTAGTCAAGCGGTGGCTCAAAAACGATCGTGCGCCCATCGTCGGAGACGCTGGTGACGGTTAGCTCCTCCGACTGGTTTAGATCAAAATCGGTCGAGGCGATGGCGATCTTATCGCCTGCACGCCATCCTGTGGCCTCTGCCAGGGTGAAGGAGTTCGCCCCCGCCTGCACGGTGCTGTCAAGTTGAGTCCAGGTCGTCTTATCGGCGTCGGCGCCATGCAAATCGAGCCGGCTGCCCTCTCCCATCACCATCAGGAAGGCGTCCTGGTTCTCCAGAACCATGTCGCGCGAATTGCCCATGCCGCCCGACATCGGAACGCCAGCCTCCATCAATATCTCCGTGATATTGACGTCTTGATCCGGATCGTCGCCTGTCAAGGTGAGGGTGAAGTCATGTTCGTGGGGATTCTGCTCGGTCCCAACCTCGAAACGCCCGCCGCCAATGACAGCGACCCATTCCGACGCCAACTCGTAATCAGCTGTATCGTCGACGGTGAACCGCCCTTGAACGACCATCCCTCCCAGCTCCGCCGATTTATCCAGAATAAGGGATTTATCGTGAGGAACGACAATAATGTCATCGACACCGAAAGACTGTCCATAGCTCGCTTCCAGCTCGGACAAGGTCAAGGTTGTGGCGTCATTCGGAAAAGTGACAATCATATTTTCCCCCATAAAACAGGCCTGCCACAACAAACCGTCCCAGGTAGCAGGCCACAGCAAAGCTGAACGACAGTGAGCGCCTGTTGGGGGCCCTTGATAGCCCACTGGTGCTTTGCGCCTACTATGTCGTGTACATAAGTCTTTACTGAGACATCCTCAGCCATTTCACGACTCGATTGCATACAATATGCTTTTCTTTTGTGGCAAGAATGGGCTTTGAATTGATCTCAGATGTTATGCGTTCAGCGCTAATTCTCCATTTTGGACGGATATGAGTTTCAGCCTGTGCACGGAGGATAAGCTTCTAACGGGGAAGCGCTTCAAGCCTGGGAGATCACGGCGTCTATGGCAGGATTTTTGTTTTTAATTCAATGATTTAATTGGTTTTTATGACGAGTGGGGTGGGATCTAAATATAGGATTTTGATCCAGGAAAATCACTTCTATCAATCTCTTATCTGTTGTTTTTCTCGGCGAAGTGTTGGCCTGACCCCCAGAGATACTCCCTCAGACTTGACTGCGGCGAACGCCACAGAACGCTGCTCGGCGCGGCCAAAGATGGAAGTGAAATCCCTGCCGGGGGCCAGCGGCGCCGTGATGTCAATGGTGCGGATGTGGTGGGAGTTAGAGAGGGAGGAAAGGCTCTTGGGTCAGAACACTCTGAACTCTGTCTAAGCGAAGCCTAAAAAATTCTTTTCAGGGCATTAACTCGACTTGCGCGTCTTGTGCCTCGTCTGGCAAGAGCTCAGCTAGCTCCTTTCTCCGGCGCTCAAGCATCTCAAACTGCTCCTCTGAGTAGCAGCGTTTGCGCAGATCTTCGAGTTGGGGGCCAAATTCAGAACGGATTTCTCGGCCAAAACGGCTGCAGATCTCGGCCATATAGAAATCGTGGCGTAGGAGCGAAACCGCCATCTTCACAATGGCCCGGTTGGCGGTGTGCGCGGCGATGACTGAGCTGTCAGTGTTCGCTGTAAGCATCTCGCGATCATCCACTGTGATTGTAAAGTGATTGTCCGCGAAGCCCATTGGAAAGCCGGTGCCCTCGTGGGGGTAAACTTCACAGCAATCGTTGAAGCGAAAAGCCCCAGCATCGAAACCGTATAGAATGATGACCAGCCGGACATCTCGCTCGCTTGTGGCTTCACGCAGCGCCATTTCGTGCCGGTGCAATACCTTCGAGTCTGACTTGATCCAAATGGCTGTTTTGGCGGTGGCGATCATCTCATCGAGTTTGCCGTGGACTGCGTCCTCACCCTGCAGATCCCACACATACTGGGCCCCACTATCCACTTCGAGATGGCCCAGCCTGGAGGTGACCGTATCGCACAGATCACGTGTCTGTTGAGCGATAGACGCAAACAGGCGCTCGGCCTGTTGCGGAACGTAGCGCACAGGATTCTCGCTTATGGGCATGACCGCGCCACGCGCCTCAAGCGCCTTCAGGACCGAGTAAGTGTTGGGGCGTGGCACACCCGAAAGGTTCGAAATCTCATACGCTGACGCGGGAGATTTGCGCTTAAGCGCAATAAAGATTCGGGACTCGTAATCTGAAAAACCGAGAGCTTTCAGGTCGGTAACCAAGTCTCGGATTTCTTTGGAATCGGGTCGTGCCATCAATGGGAGCCTGAGATTGGAAGGGTGTAGTAGCTATTGCCACGACACCTACTGTTAGCTAGCCTGCTGCGCAAGACCAAGACGCAACTCAACGATGTCTTGGCGCCAGAACACCAAGGGAGGAAAAGATCATGAAGTCGCTGCGTACAGTTGCTCTAGGGCTGATGGTCGCTGCTGCGCCACTGATTGTCTCTGCTGACGAGTTTCCTGAAAAGCCAATCGAAGTGGTGATTCACTCAAGCTACGGCGGAGGCACTGACACTACTGCGCGCATGATGATGATCCGATCGCGCCGCAATCTTGAAACCGATATGTATGTGGTCTCAAAGCGTGGCGGTTCTGGTGCGAAGGCGCAGAACTATGTGCTTTCCAAGCCAGCTGACGGCTACACAGTCATGGCGCTGACGCAAACCCATCTCTACACGATGGCGCAAGACAAGTCCGATATGAAGATCGACGATATCGTCGGTATCGCCCGTGCGATGGACGACCCGACCTTTATCGCAGTCGGCGCGGACAGCACATACAAGTCGCTCGAGGATCTCGTGAGCGTCGGTAAGGAGCAGGGCCTCAACTGGGGCGTTGCGAATATTGGTGGAACTGAGCATATCGGCCTTGCGCAGTTCTCCGACGAGGCGGGCATGAAGTACAAGCCGATCGCCTTTGGCTCAGGCCTTCAAATGTTGCAAGCCCTACTGTCCGGTGAGATCGATGCGACCTTGCCGAACGTGTCCGAAGCCGGGCAGATGATCGAGGATGGGAAGGTGCGCCCGCTTGCTGTTATGGCTAAGGAGCGGCTTGAGGAGTATCCAGACGTTCCTACAACGCACGAGCTCGGGTACCCGGTTAGCACTTCGACCACGCGCGGCTACGCCGTTCGCGCAAGCACGCCACCAGAGGTTATCGAGAAGCTGTCCGCCGCCCTGGTCAAGGCGATGGAGCACAAGACGTTCGCTAACTATCTCGCAAGCGCTGGACTAAAACCCGAGACGTCTGTTGCTGGTCATGACGTCTGGGAAAAACAGCTCAAGGCAGAGTACCACAAGGCCGCCGAAGCGCTGAAGAAGCTGCAGAACTGACCAGATCTCCTATGCCGGGAAGCTTTGATGCTTCCCGGTACCGACACTCGGATGGTTCAGGGGATCTCTACATGGCTCGTGAGACAAATCGCTATGGCGCGACCGGCAGTCACGCTGGCGGGCGAAAGTCGCCTATCATCGATGGTATTGATGCCCTGCTTGCATTGGTGCTGTTTGCGATCTGCGCCTTCTTCTACTGGCAGACCTACGGTTTTGATGCGCCGGGGGCGTTTCTTGGCGAGAACGTGCTGCCGGAACATTTCCCGCGCCTTCTATTAGTCTCGATCGGGGGCATGGCTCTGCTTTTGCCCTTCGAGCACCGTCTCGAAGTGGATCGCTGGCCTTTAATCGAAAAGTCACGCAGCGCCCCCATTGGCTTGAGCACGGTTCTGACGATGGGATTTCTTGTGGTTCTCGTCGCCCTCTCCGGATGGCTTGGAACAATCCTAACGATCCTCGTGGCGGCGCTCGGTTTGCCACTGCTTTGGGGCGAACGCCGTGTTGTCCTCATCTTGGTCTATGCGCTGGTCTTTACATCCGTCGTCACTTGGCTCTTCTCGATCGTTCTCAGCGTTTATTTTGAGCCGGGCGTTTTCGGTCTGACACTGCGCTAGGGGAACGTAGTTATGGATAATGCCCTGCTCGGTCTAGGTATGGTGGCGGATCCTTCAACGATCGGCGTCATTATTCTGGGCGTCCTGATTGGAGTTCTCGTTGGCGCGTTGCCAGGCCTCAGTTCTCCCATGGCGATTGCGTTACTGATCCCCTTCACAATCTCCATGACCCCGATCTCCGCTGTAGCGATGCTGGCGGCACTATACTGTGCTGGGACGTTCGGCGGTTCGATAACCGCGATCCTAATCAACGCACCCGGCGCACCGCCCGCTGCTGCGACCGCACTAGACGGCTATCCCATGGCCAAACGAGGGGAAGCTGGCCGTGCACTTGGTCTCGCGGCCGTTTCCAGCGTCACTGGCGGGGTTCTGAGTCTTCTGATACTGCTCTTCGCGGCCCCTCTGCTGGCCGAGATCGCAGTGACATTCACCTCAGCTGAGTACTTCGCCCTTGCACTCTTCGCGCTCTCCATGCTCGCTTCCATCAGTGGAAAATCGTCGCTGCGCAATTTAATAGCTGGGGCGCTTGGAGTTTTCCTCTCGACCATCGGGGTTCATCTCACCACGGGTGTAGAGCGCTTTAACTTTGGCGTAGACGATCTCTATGAGGGTGTTCCCTTTGTCCCAGTACTGATCGGGCTGTTCGCCGTCGCTGAGCTGCTCAAACAGGCGCGTGTCGGCGATGTAATCTACGAGCGGGTGCGCGCCAACGTGATGAAACTGCCGAGCCGTGAAGACTTACACAGGGTCAAGTGGACAATCCTTCGCTCCACTGGCCTCGGTACTTTCGTGGGCATCCTGCCTGCTGAGGGAGCGACAGTGGCGGCGATCATGGGCTACAACGAGGCCCGCCGATGGTCGAAGAACAAGGACGAATTCGGTACAGGGGTTCCTGAAGGCATCGCCGGGCCAGAAGCGGCCAACAATGCAGCGACTGGCGGGGCGATGGTGCCCACACTGGCGCTAGGAATCCCTGGATCGGTCTCGACAGCGCTCATCCTTGGTGCGATGGTAATGCATGGGCTGAAACCGGGACCCTTCCTGCTCCAGAACCAGCCGGAGTTTCTCTATGGAATCTTCGCGGCGATGCTGGTCGCCAATCTTGCCTTCCTGGTGATCGGGATTTTGGGGGCGAAGCTCTTCAGCCAGATCACTTTGATTCCACGCACAATTTTGTGGCCATCAGTGCTCGTCTTTTCGATCATTGGGTCTTACTCGGCTGCTTCCTCGTTTTTCGATGTCTGGGTGATGGTGGTTGCGGGGATCGTTGGTTACTTCATGCTCCGCTTTGGTTTTGGGCCCGCCCCATTGATCATGGGACTTGTCCTCGGGCCTATTGTTGAGGAAAATTTCTCCAAAGCCATGATTGTTCACGACAACAGCTTTCTGTCGATGTTGGAGCGGCCAATCGTCCTACTATTCTTCGCGCTGACGATCTTCTCGCTTGCTGGACCTGTGATCAAAGCGATCCGTGCGCAAAGTGATCGTAAGCGCTTGCTTGCAACACAGCAGGGGGAATGAAGATGACTAGGCCATTGGATGGAGCGGTAGCTATCGTAACTGGGTCCGCGCTGAATATTGGGCGGGCGATCTGCGTCCAATTGGGCGCTATGGGAGCATCAGTGGTCAGTCATGCCCGGATCAACCGTGAGGGCGCTGAGGCAACCGCTTCTTTAGTACGGCAGGCTGGCGGCAAAGCCGCAACTTGGATTGGCGATCTGACCGAGAACGGCGCGGCGTCCGAGCTAGTCGCCGCCAGTGTGGACCAGTTTGGGGGGCTAAACATTCTCGTCAACAACGCCGCCCTTCGTGGCAATGATGCGATGGCCGATATCTCAATCGATCGCTTTCAGCAGATCATGCGCACGAATGTAGAGGCGCCATTTCTCTGTGCGCAGGCGGCTGTGCCGGAAATGAAGCGCTCAGGCTGGGGCCGGATTGTGAATATGGGCGGGCTGTCTGGGCATCGAGCTGTTGCTGACCGCACTCATGTATCTACGTCGAAAGCTGCACTCGTCGGCCTCACCAAGGCGCTCGCGGGCGAACTCGCGGCATTGGGTATCACCGCGAACATCGTGGTGCCAGGCCTGATTGATACAATCAGAGGCGTTTCGGCGGCAGGGGCGCCCCACGGCGGGCATCCCAATGTTCTAGGGCGTGAAGGCAAACCCGATGAAGTTGCACATATCGTCACAAGCCTTTGCCATCCCAACGCCGCCTACACGACGGGACAGACGATTCACGTGAATGGCGGCGCTTACGCGCCATGACAGACAGAAAAGCAGAAGCAAAAGTAATCGCTGAAACGCTGGCTGACTGGGCGATTGCTCTACAGCTGGAGGCCATACCTGATAGTGTTCGGCAGACCTTCAGAAATTTACTGCTAGATTGTGGCGGGTTGATGCTTTCTGCTCGCAATACTGATTATGTGCGTGCGATTTTGTCGAGTTGTGAGGCTGGCGGTGACTGCACCGCTATTGGACATCCCCACGGTTTCACTGCTAGCGACGCCGCTTTGATTTCAGGTGTGGCGATCCATGGTGAAGATTACGATGACACCTTCGAGGGAACGCCGGTGCATGTCGGCTCGGTAGTGGTGCCTGCGGTTGTCGCGGCGTGCGAGCGCCATGGACTATCAGGCTCAGATTTGTTGCGGGGCATGACTGCAGGCGGAGAGCTAGCCTGCCGGATGGCGTTGGTCGCTCCCACCGCGATCCATCGGGCTGCGTTCCATCCAACCGCAGTGATTGGCGCAATGGCTTCGGCGTTTGGCGTGTCTGTAGCCCGTTCTCTAACACCAAGTCAGACAGCGAATGCTCTGGGCATTGCGGGCAGCATGGCCTCGGGCATCATCGAGTATCTCGCTGAAGGCGCCTCTACAAAGCGTCTGCATCCTGGGTGGGCGGCGCAGTCGGGACTGCGTGCAGCCTCGCTGGCCGCGAATGGCCTATCCGGCCCCAGAACAGTTTTCGAGGGTGTCCATGGCTTCTTCAACGCTTTCGCCGACGCGGCTATTCCGCGCGACTTCGATCGCTTAAAGAAGGATCTGGGCAAAGTTTGGGAGGTCGAAAATATCGCCTTCAAACCATATGCCTGCGGAACGATGGCGCAGCCCTTCATTGATGCCGCCATCTCGCTACGTGGGCAGATCGGCAATATCGACAGCATTCAGGAAATCATGGCCCCTACTTCTGAGGGTATCGTACATCGCCTCTGGGAACCGGCCCAAGAGAAGGCGAGGCCTAGTACGGCTTACTCAGCGAAATTCAGCATTCCCTACTGCATTGCCATTGGCCTCTCTAAGGGGACTGCTGGTTTGCAGGAGTTCAATGATGAGGCCGTCCGAGATGACTCCGTACTTCGCCTTGCCGCAAAGGTGCGCTACCAGATCGACCCGGATGACCCATACCCCGAAAACTACGTGGGCGCGCTTACAGCAACACTTGAGGATGGAACAAAGTTCGAGGCGCGTCAGCCATGCCTACGGGGCGGTCGAGCTGCGCCTTTGAGTCGTACTGAGCTGATGACGAAGTTCAATGCGAACGCTTCCTTTGGCGGATGGCCTGAAGACACAGCGCGCGCCTTTATCGAATTCTGCCAACAGGCTTTCGAGCTGCCGGACTTGCGCAGTCTTGCCCGCTTCCAAAAGTAAAGGGAACAATACGTAATGCCGCATAAGCCCGCCTCTACAGCGCTCGATCATATTCGGGTTCTCGACCTGACTCGAGTCCGTTCGGGGCCGACGGCGGTTCGGCAGCTCGCTGATTGGGGTGCGGACGTGATCAAGATAGAGCAGCCAGCCTCCCTTGAAGCAGATGGAGCGCTTGGAGCAGGACGAAACACCGCTGACTGGCAAAACCTCCAGCGCAATCGGCGCAGTCTGACTCTCAACTTAAAGGATCCAGAAGGCCTTTCAATCTTCAAGCGTCTTGTCGTTACCGCCGATATTGTCGTTGAGAACTTCCGTCCTGACGTTAAGGCTCGGCTTGGGATTGATTATGATAATCTCAAGGCGGTGAATCCTCGGATAATTCTGGCCAGCATATCAGGTTTTGGCCAGACTGGCCCCTATGCGAAGCGTCCTGGCTTCGATCAAATCGCACAGGGAATGGGTGGTCTGATGTCGATCACGGGCGCTCCTGGCGAAGGGCCCATGCGGGTTGGCATTCCCATCGCAGACCTCACAGCAGGGTTGTTTTGCGCCTTAGGCGTCCTTACCGCGCTGATTGAGCGGGATAAGTCGGGCGAAGGGCAATGGCTGCACACTTCGCTCTTGCAATCGCAGATCTTCATGCTCGATTTTCAAGCGGCCCGTTGGCTGATGCAGAAAGAGATAGCCCCGCAGGTTGGTAACGAACACCCCACAAGCGTTCCAACCAATCGGTACGAAACGAGTGATGGCTCCATCAATATTGCGGTTGCTGGCGATCAGATCTGGCAGCGTCTGTGCACTGCGCTTGACCGCCCTGCATGGGCGAAAGACGCTGGCCTTTCAGATAACGCCAAACGAAAGGAGCGCCGCGACGAACTCAACGCTAAAATCGGTAAAATTATCGCTACCAAGACGACTGCAGACTGGGTTGAGCACCTCACTGAGGCTGGCGTTCCTTGCGGTCCAATCTATCGGATCGATGAGATGTTCGAGGACGCCCAGGTTCAGCATCTTGGTGTCTCAGCTCCGATAGAAACTGATCCATTTGGCGAAACGCAAGCTTTGGCCCAGCCCTTTCAATTGGCGCGAACACCAAGCGCGCTTACTGTATCGCCTCCTGTCCGGGGGCAGCATACCGATGAGATCCTTGAAGAGCTGCAAATTGATCCGGATGATCTTAAAGCATTGAGGGAAAGATGCATCGTCTGACGTTTAACCTTGGGAGCGCGCGATGACCGCCAATATCACCAGAAAAGATATGGAGCTTGCGACCGAGAAGGTCATCGCTTTTCGCGAAGGTCATGTCGGGCACGTAGTCTTCAACAATCCCGATCGCCATAATGCCGTTTCTCTGGAAATGTGGGATGCCGTCGAAGAAGCTTTATCAGTATTTTCGGATGAAGATGAATTGCGTGTACTGGTGCTGTCGGGGGCGGGCGGTAAAGCGTTTGTTTCTGGCGCTGATATTTCCAAGTTCGAGAAGGAGCGCAGCTCCAAAGAGGCGACTGAGCATTATAATGCCCGCATCCGTGTCGTCTATCGGCTAGTCGAGCGCTTTCCTAAACCGACTATCGCGATGATTAATGGCCACTGTATCGGAGGGGGACTAAACCTAGCCGCCTGTTGCGATCTGCGCATCTGCTCAGAGAAATCACGATTTGCGATGCCGGCAGCAAAACTTGCCCTCGGCTATCCTTATGAAGCGATAAGGCGGTTGATGAACGCCGTCGGCCCTGCTACGGCGAAACAATTGATGTTCACAGCCAAGAGTATTGACGCCCAGACCGCATACCGGCTTGGGCTTGTACAAGAAGTGGTGGCCGAAGATGCTCTTGCGGAGCGAGTATCAGAGCTTTCTGGGCAGATTGCAGGGAACGCGCCACTGACCATAAAAGCGATGAAGTTTATCTCGACGCAGGTGCTTGAGGCTGACCCTGCCGCGCGTGACCTTGCAAGATGCGATTCAATGGTGGCGGCCTGCTTTGCATCCGAGGACTATGTCGAGGGGCGGAAAGCTTTCATGGAAAAGCGCACGCCAGATTTCAAAGGTCGATAGAAATTGGATATTGAGCCGCTCGGACTGCTCTATCTCGCTGTTGCCGCGGTAGGAACGGCGATTCTACACAGCGTCGGGGGGTTTGCTGGAGCATTGATGTTGGCGATCGTGGCGGCGCCTGTGCTCGGTGTAAAGGCAACTGTTCCTATCGTTTCAGTCGCGATGATTGTTAGCCATTCTTCGCGGGCCTGGTTGTTCCGGAAAGCAGTGGATTGGCCTGCATTCTGGATGCTGTTTGTTTGCGCCTTCCCTTTCATCATCGCTGGGGTGCTGTTTTATGTGGAGCTATCCGAGAAGGCGGTCGCACTCTTTCTCGGTGTCTTCTTGCTGATAACTTTACCGCTGCGCCGCATTCTCGCGGGTTTTAAAATCACCGTCCCGCGCTCTGCAATTGGTGGCATCGCTGTTCCCTATGGATTTCTGTCCGGCATGAGTTTTGGGGTGGGTATGATCCTCGCGCCTTTCCTGTTGGGGGCGGGCATTGTGGGAGAGGCTATGCTCGCGACTGTCGCTGTGAGTGGAGTCATGCTGAACGTCACAAAAACTGTCGCTTTTGGCTTTTCGCCCCTGCTGACGATGGAGCTGGCTGGACTGGGGGTCATGTTGGGGCTCTGCACTATTCCGGGCCATGCTGCGGGTCGGTGGATTGTTCGCCGTACTTCAATACGTGTGCATACCCTGATACTTGAGATGTTTGTATCAATTGGGGCGGTTTATATGCTCTGGAAGGGTGTGTTTTAGGGTTTTTCTTGATGCGTTGGGTCTTTATGTAGTTACCGAGATAGCGGAGCCGTACATTCTCGATCAGGATCGGATCACTTGCTTTGGCGACATGGCGGCGGCGGCTTCAGACGATGGCGTGGCTTTTCAAGGCCTTGAGAATTGCGGCGACTGGCGGGTTGAGAAGGCCGTAATCGCCATGCGTCAGTCGCTGAGACACCCGATCTCGATTGGCAAACTGGCCAACAACCTAGCGATCAGCCGACCTCAGCTGAAACGAGTGTTCCTGTCACGAACTTGGGCTTAGCCGCAAGCGCTTTGGCGCCCATACGTTTAGAGCATGCGCGGTTTCGGGTCCTGCGTGTGCGTCCGGTCTGGGCGACCTGTCGGGATTGATAGAGTGCGCGTAATGTCTACCCCCTGCGAGGGTGGACAGTTTGAGGCGCTCCATGGGTGTGCGGCG
>JAHQVS010000209.1 GCA_019634215.1 Paracoccaceae bacterium
GATCAGGATTTCAACACCTTCTCTAACCGCGCCTTCTCCTCATCAGAGAGCGGCGGGGCGACCGGGCCCGCCGGAGCCTCGGCCACAACCACCGCCGCCCGGCCGGTGCGGCGCAGATACCAGAGGCCGCCGATCAAAAGCGCAGCAAAGGGCGCCCCCCAAATGAAGGCGTTGGATATCGAGAATTTCGGCGTCAGCAGCACATACTCGCCGTAGGAGGAGACCAACACCTCCCGGACCTCGTCATCGCTGTCCCCGGCCTCCAGCCGCACCCGCACCAGCTTGCGCATATCGGCGGCGATGCTGGCGTCAGACTCGTCGATAGATTGGTTCTGGCAGACCACGCAGCGCAAATCCTTGGAGATTTCTCTGGCGCGAGTCTCCAAAGCCGGATCGGCGAGGATTTCCTCCGGCTCGACCGCACCGACAGGGGCCGCGAGCGACAGGGTCGTGAGCAAGGCAACCGCCGTTAAGCTTGCTCGGCTGCGCAACATCCTAAACATCCGCTCTTCTCCCCTACTCCGCAGGAACCGCCGCGCCCCCCGGCTCAGGCCGCCCACGCCGCGCCGGGGCGCCGACCCGATGGCGGCGGTCGGTGAGGCTGATCAGCCCGCCGAGCGACATCACCAAGGCGCCGATCCAGATCCAGTTGGCGAACGGTTTCACATAGGTCCGCAGCGCCCAGGCCCCGGCGTCGTCGCCCTCGGTGCGCTTATCGCCGAGCACGACGTACACATCGTCCAAGAAACCCGAGCGAATCGAAGCCTCGGTGGTCGTGGTGCGCTGCACCGGGAAGAACCGCTTCTCGGGCCTCAACACCGTCTCCAGACGATCACCAGCATACACCTCGACCAAGGCGATATCCGCAGTGTAGTTTGGCCCCGGTTCGCGTTTAACGCCCCGGAACTCTAACGTGTAGCCACCGGTTTCAAACCGGTCGCCGAGGCGTACGAGGCGGATGTCTTCGGTCTCTAACGCGGTGACTAAGGTGACCCCCAGCACCATCAACCCCAGCCCGCCATGGCCGAGCGCCTTGCCCCAGTCCGCGCGCGGCATGCGGCCAACACGCTCAAGCCGCCATCGGGCGCGCTCGCCGACGTCGACCACAGCGCCGACCAACAGCCACGCGGCGAGGCCGGCCCCGAGCGGCGCCAGAGGTCCTGCCCCTCGCCAAACCGCCCAGGCGGTCGCCACCGCCAGCGCCGAGATCAACGCTGCGGCCCATAGCTTGCGCAGCGCCGCAGCGAGATCCGCCCGCTTCCAGGGCAACAGTGCCCCCACCGGAACCGCCAGCAGCAGCGGCAGCATGAGCAACCCGAACACCCAGTCAAAATAGGGCGGGCCGACGGTCACCACCTTGCCGAAAGCCTCATAAACCAAGGGCGCCATCGTCCCGGAAAACACAGCCGCCGTCGCCACCGCTAACAGCACGTTATTGAGCAACAGCGCGCTCTCCCGGCTGACCGGGGCGAACACCCCATCGGCGCTGATCTTCGAGCCCCGCGCGGCGTAAAGCGTCAGCGACCCACCGATCGCGGCCGCCAGGATGAGCAGAATGAACACCCCGCGTGTCGGATCGGAAGCGAAGGCGTGCACCGAGGTCAGCAATCCAGAGCGAACGATGAATGTTCCCATCAGTGAGAGCGAAAACGCCAATATCGCCAACAGGATGGTCCAGCTTTTCAGCTCGCCTCGCTTCTCGACCACAATTGCCGAATGCAACAGCGCGGTCGCCGCCAGCCAGGGCATGAAGGAGGCGTTTTCCACCGGATCCCAGAACCACCAACCGCCCCAGCCAAGCTCGTAATAGGCCCAGTAGGAGCCGAGCGCGATGCCGAGAGTGAGGAACATCCACGCCGCCAAAGCCCAGGGCCGGACCCAACGCGCCCAGGCGGGGTCGATCCGCCCCTCAATCAGCGCCGCCACTGCGAAGGAGAACGCTGTCGAGAGCCCGACATAACCGAGATAGAGGAAGGGTGGATGGAAGGCGAGGCCCGGGTCTTGCAGCAAAGGGTTCAGGTCGCCTCCGTCGACCGGGGCCGGGTCGAGCCGCAAAAACGGGTTGGAGGTGAAGATGATAAACGCCAGGAACGCAGCCCCGATCATGCCCTGCACGGCCAGAGTCCGCGCCTTCAGCGGCGTCGGCAGACTGCGCCCGAACCACGCCACCATCGCCCCGAACAACGC
Source organism: Paracoccaceae bacterium (assembly GCA_019634215.1). Taxonomy (GTDB): domain Bacteria; phylum Pseudomonadota; class Alphaproteobacteria; order Rhodobacterales; family Rhodobacteraceae; genus JAHQVS01. The sequence goes on from JAHQVS010000209.1 coordinate 2,188, forward strand.
CAGGATCAGCACCCACAGCAGCATCGAGCCTTCATGGTTTCCCCAAACGCCGGAGATTTTGTACAGCATCGGCTTCAGCGAGTGCGAATGGTTCGCCGCCAGCGCGACCGAGAAATCCGAAGTCACGAAAGCATAGGTCAGCGCCGCGAAGGAGAGACCTAATAGCGTGAATTGCGCTGTGGCCGCCGGTTCAGCCACTCGCATAAAATCCGCCCACCCGCGCTCCGCCCCAATCAGGGGCGCGGTCGACTGCGCAATGGCGATCAGAAAGGCGAGGATCAGGGCGAAGTGACCGAGTTCGGCAATCATGGGCGCAGGGTCCGCTATATCGAGCTTGGGCAGAGGCGGCGGATGCCGCGCTAACCCAGAGATTAGAGCGCCGCCCGCAAAGGGGAAACCACGAAAGGGTGTTCAAACCTATCCCAAGGGCGGCGCCGCGTCCGCCTAATCCTTATCGGCCCGTGGAAGCGCGCCGATCTCGACCAAAGCCGCTTTGGGAACGCTTAGCCGCTTTGGCAGGTCTTGATCTGGGATCGGCATGTCCATGTTGAAGGCGAACACATAGGTCTCCGCCGCACCGTTGCGTTTCGTCTCCACCCACCCGACAAACCAGCCGGTGTCGACGTCATCCCGTCGGAAACGCCATCCGGTTTTGGCGTAGAGCGCCCAATCCTGGCCCGCTTCCATCTTCATTATGCGTTTGCCGTGCAGATAGGTTTGCCCCGAGAGGGGCAATTCCTGTTTTGCAAGCCGTGCGAGAAATGCCGTCTGCTCCCTGGCGGAAATCGCCAAAGGTCCGCGTAGCCAATACATGGTCACGTCTTCAGGGCCGCCGACGTCGGTGCCACCATAATCGAACGCCTTCAACCACTTGGCCATGGTTTCAGCGCCCAGGGTCGCGGCGATGCGCTGATACACCCAAACTGCGGAACGCTGATAAGCGCTGTGCATGGTTTGATCTTGGTTCCAACTTTCAAACGGACGTTTGACCCCGTCCCACTCAAACGCCTCATCAGGCCCTTCGGCGAGGCCTGTCTCCAACGCGATCAAGGTATGGGGAATCTTCGACGTTGAAGCTGGCGCGAATCGCTGCTCGATGCGAGGGCCGCCAGCGGACCACTCCGCGCCATCCTCTAATCTGACGATCAGCAGCGCCGCACGCGCTGGATCAACGCCTTGATCATGCAAAATAGGCTGAAGATCAGCCGCAGAGGCGGTCGAAATGATGAAGCAGGCGGCGCAAACAACGCGTGTGTAAGCGAACATACGTGACCCATAAATTGTGTGGGATGTCGGGCCGGATCGCCTACCGCGACCACGCCAAAAATAAAAATCAGAATATGAGAGGGGATTGAGCGGCAGGTAAGGCGGGATCAGCCTTACCTGCAAAAGGCGTTCACCAAGCCGCCAAGGGCGGCGCGCCACACCAGTGGAAGCCACAGGTGGCTGGGCGTCCGTCGGGGCGCGCCGTTTGATCCGCCGGAGCAAATCGCGCCAGATGGGTCCGAAGCTTGGTCAATAACCCATCCTCGTCGCCATGGCTCACCCGAGCCTGCGATAACGCGTCATCCAGCTCCGCATCGCCGATCGAAACGATCGAACGGCGCTCCTTTTGGTCGAACCAATCCTCGATCGAGGCGATATGCGGCGGCAAGCCGCCATCCTCGACCCAGCTGTCAATGGCATAGAATTCGCCGCTGCGGCGCGAACCAATGAGCACCCCGAAATGGTCGGAGGGCAGCACCAGGGTCGGGCGTCGATGAACGAAGCGGCCGTCCTGAGTCTCGAAATGCTTAATCAGTCCGGCGCGCTCCAGCCGGTCGAGGAAGAACCAGAGCGTCGTGGCCTCATCGGTGCAGACCACCGGAGCGTCCTCCAGATTGCCACTGAAGCCACCCTTGTCGTCGCGCAGTAGGGCGAATTCATTCTCGAACAGATACGCGGCGACGCGGATGGCGCGCAACTCGACGATCTCTTCCCGGATCAACCGCCCTGCGTCGATCTCGGCCTGTTCGCGGCTTGTGACCGGAAAGGCGGCGACCGCGCTCTCCGGCTGGAACAATGCGGTGACTGCCTCCCAAGTGGCTTGGCGCATCGGCTGGGCGACGAAATCCGGGTAGCGATTGCCCCATTTGATCACAAAACAACCGGCGAGATCCTCCCGCGACAGCCGCTCGCGATAGGCGGCGCTGGCGTCGGCGGCCAAAGCCGAGCGCGAGGTCTCGGTGATCCCGTTCCCGCGCATATGCTCGGCCAAGGCCGCGTAGGTGGTGGCGGCCTGATACGAGGAGGCGTGGGCGAGTTGCAAATGCACTGTCGAGCGCAGGTCGATCTGGAAAGGGGGCCGCCGGCGGGCGTCCCGCGTCAAGGCCTCGACTATGGCGAGGTCCCAGCGATGAGTGAAAAATCGGCTGGCGGCGACGCGGAGATAGCCATGGGGGGTTAGATGAAACAGCTGACAGACCGTGAGACGCTCGAACAACGGGGCGAAGTCGCCCGTATCGGCGGCGCGCGTGGGTGTCGAAACGGAGCTGAAACACAAGGCGGCGACCCAAGCCGCCGCCACACGTTTTAAGATCCGGGAAACCATGCGAAGACCCCTTACCCCTGATCGATTCTTATACCGATGACGGGCGCATGATATCAGTGAGCGCGTTGCGAAGTCAGTCGCCTGTCCATTCCGGCGCTGGACGTTTGTCCAGAAACGCGCCGATTCCCGCAGCGGCGTCGGAGGCCATCATATTCTCCGCCATCACCCGTCCCCCATGGGCGTAAGCCTCCTCCAGGCTCATCTCCGCCTGATCATAGAACGCCCGTTTGCCCATTCGGAGCGCCGCGGGCGACTTTGAGGCCAGGGCCTCAGCCACCACCAACGCCGTCTCTGCGAGCATGTCCTCGGAGACGACACGATTGACCAGACCAATCTCCGCCGCCCGTTCAGCAGGGACGAAGTCGCCGAGCAACAGCATCTCCATTGCATGTTTACGCGCCACCACGCGGGACAACGGCACCATCGGCGTCGAGCAAAACAGACCCAGATTAACCCCGGAGGTCGCGAATCTGGCGGTGTCGGCGGCCACCGCCAAATCACAAGCAGCGACCAACTGGCAGCCAGCGGCGGTGGCGATGCCCCGCACCTCGGCGATCACCGGCTGCGGCAGCCGGGTAACGCTCAACATCATCCGGGAGCAAGTCTCGAACAGCATTTGAAAATAAGCGCGGCCGCCGTCCGGGTCCTGACGGCGCAATGTCATCTCCCTCAAGTCGTGGCCCGCGCAAAAATGCGCGCCATCACCGCGTAGCAGCACCGCCCGGATCGAACGGTCCTCGGCAATGGCGCCGAAGGCGGCGATCAGGCCCTCAAGCGTCGCCTCAGACAGGGCGTTAATCGCCTTAGGCCGGTTCAATGTGACGGTGGCGACATTGTCGGATCGGGTGAGGGAGATAGGAGAGTCCGAGGCGGTAATCTGAAAGGTCGGCGCCATGGCGCAGATGCTCCTATAAAATATCTCGGCGTTGGCATGCTCCAAGGCCTTGTGAGAGATCATGAACTGGCTCTAACAAATGTCAGCATAATCGCCCGTTTCAATCACGAAAACCCTCTCTAACGGGCCAGATCGGGGGAGTTGAGGCGATGGCGGCGCGCGAACCGGTGATGACGGCGGCCGAATTAACCGGCTATCTCGCCGAGGTGTTTCCCCAAACCGACCCAGGCCTGCGCATTGACGCTGTCGCCCCGATGCGGGCCACGCTCAGCCATCCGATCACGGAGCGGCACCTGCGCCCCGGCGGCACCGTCTCCGGCCCGACCATGTTCGCGCTGGCCGATGTCGGCTTTTACGTCGCGATCCTGGCGATGGTCGGGCGCGAGCCCCTCACGGTCACGACCAATCTGTCGATAAATTTCCTGCGCAAACCAAGCCTTGAACCGCTCAGCTGCGAGGCGCGACTTCTGAAGCTTGGGCGGACTCTGGTTGTGGGCGACGTGACGCTATTCTCCGGCGACGCGCCCGAACCGGTGGCTCACGCCAGCGCCACTTACGCTCGATCTCGGGGATGATATTTTGGGGTATCCAGAAACCCCACATATAACACCTATGTTTTAATTCAGGAAATCTCTGCATTTTCCATTTGACTGTGCAGTTCGGGAATGGCATCTCGCCGCCAGAGCCGATCCTGACGCGTTTTTCGCGCGCCGGGGCAGCATCTCCATTCGACAGCCCCCACCCGGAAACACCCGACGGGGGCAACGTTCTTTTTGGGAGCCTCTGGGCCATGAAGACCTACTCCGCAAAACCGGCGGACATCGAGAAGAAATGGGTGGTGGTCGACGCCGAGGGTGTCGTGCTGGGCCGCCTCGCCGCCCTGATCGCCACACGCCTGCGCGGCAAGCATAAGCCGACCTACACCCCGCATATGGATTGTGGCGACAACGTCATCATCATTAACGCCGACAAGGTGCGCCTGACCGGACGCAAGATGGAGAATCAGGTGTTCCACTGGCACACCGGTTATCCTGGCGGCATCAAGACTCGCACCCCGCGCCAGACTCTGGAGAGCGCGCAACCCGAGCGGCTGGTGTTTCGCGCCGTGAAGCGGATGATGCCCGGCGGCCCGCTGACGCGTCGCCAGCTCACCAATCTGCGCGTGTACGCGGGCACGGATCATCCGCATGAGGCGCAGGCCCCGGAGACGCTCGACGTCGCCGGCATGAACGCCAAAAACAAGCGCTAATTCAACAAGATACGCGCTTAGAGCGCGGGAGACGAGAAACAGATGGCTGACGAAATCAAGTCGCTGGATGAGTTGAAAGACGCCGTGGCGGACAGCGGCGGCGCAGTCGGCGCCGACATCGACGTCGAAACGGTAGTGATCCACGAGCCGGTGCGCGACCAATACGGTCGCTCCTACGCCACTGGCAAACGCAAGGACGCCATCGCGCGGGTTTGGGTAAAGCCGGGCGCTGGACGCATCATCGTGCGGACCCAGCACGGTAAAGAAAAAGAAATTAACGAATATTTCGCACGCCCAGTGCTGCAGATGGTGGTGCGCCAACCGTTCGGCGTCGCCAATGTCGACGGCCAGTTCGATGTGGTGTGCACCGTCAAAGGCGGCGGCCTGTCAGGCCAAGCCGGCGCTATCAAGCACGGCATTTCCAAAGCGCTGTCGCTGTACGATCCGGAACTGCGCCCACCGCTGAAGCGCGCCGGCTTCCTGACCCGTGACGCCCGCGTCGTCGAGCGGAAGAAATACGGCAAGCGCAAAGCCCGCCGCAGCTTCCAGTTCTCAAAGCGTTAATCGCAAACGAACCGCGCCGGAGGTCCAGATCTCCGGCGCATGGTGCGCCTTTCGAGGGGACAGCACTCCGCCATCCAGTCGATGAATTTCCTAAATTCTCTTCACTTATCAAAGAGTTGGGTTGTCAGTCTGTGTTCCAGAGTGAACACGATAGAGGTCGGCGCGTCCCGCGCCAAGGTCGGCTGATCCTGCGAACGTTCAGCGCCGCCCAACTTTTCCGCAAACCATTTTTGCGCTTGTTTTAATCGTTTCAACCGGGCCTGCGCCTGAGAATTGGCCCGCATGCCTGGAGTGGCTGTGGTCATAAAGAATCTCCCTTTTCCAAACGCGGCAACGCCGTGCTTATGGCAGATGGGCGGCGTCCTTCGCGGCGGCAACCGGAGATTGGCGGTTCCTGAAAGATTATCGCAAATGACCCCATTGCATCAAAATTGACCTTTCAAATCGGATTAGTTACTCAAAACAGTCTTTTGACAGCGCGACAATCCGCCTATGTCATAAGGCTCCAGCGTAATCGGTCGGTGAATGTTCGATGCGCGGGCTCAGGATAATGGGTTCTTCAGGAAAGGCGAAGGATGTCGTTATCAGGTCGAGAGGCCGCGCCGCAGCTGACAGGCGCCAGCGGACCGAATGAAATCACCTACGCGACCAGCGCGAGGACGCGCGCTGGACGTGCCGTGATCAAAAGTATTGAGAACATCACCGGGCGGCCGCGCCTGATCAAAATGGCGTTGGATTACCAACGAGAAATGGCGCAGGGCCTCACTTTTTGGGAGGTGATGTGCAGCCGCTATCAGGTGACGCTGGATCTACCAGGACGGGGGCTAAAGAATATTCCCCGCGAAGGGCCATTAGTGTGCGTCGCCAACCACCCCTTCGGGATCATGGATGGTCTCACTTTCGGCAGCATCATGGACGGCACTCGGGGGGATTTTAAAATCCTCGCCAATTCGGTGTTTGTGAAGGCCCCTGAGGTTGAGCCGCATATCCTGCCGATCGACTTTGGTGAAACCCGTGATGCGGTGAAACGCAATTTGGAAACCCGCAAGGAGGCGCTCGCTTATCTGCGCGCTGGTGGCTGTATCGGGGTGTTTCCAGGCGGGACGGTCTCGACAGGCGCGAAATTCTACAAACGCGCCTTCGATCCTGAGTGGAAAACCTTCACCGCCAAGCTGGTCCTGCAGTCCGGCGCCACAGTGGTGCCGATGTTCTTTGATGGACAAAACAGCCGGTTGTTCCAGGTCGCCAGCCACCTATCGCCCACGCTGCGCTTGGCGCTGCTGATCAACGAATTCGACAATCGAGTCGGCGAGCCGGTGCGGGTGGTGGTCGGAGAGCCGCTGTCAAGCTCGGTGCTTGAGGGCTACAAGGGTGACGCCAAGGGGCTGATGCAGTTCCTAAGAACCCACACATACAGCCTGTCGCCCAAGCCGATTCGCAACCTTGGCCTCGGTAAGCAGTGGGATTGAGGGCGCCCCGTTTCCCGATTGGGTTATAGCTCCCGCCCGCTGGAGGCCTCGTCACTCATGCCCATTGGCGTCTTTGACAGCGGTGTTGGCGGCCTAACCGTGCTCAAAAGCTTACGAGCGGCCCTGCCGAACCAGCCTTTCCTCTATCTCGCGGACACCGCCAACGCCCCCTACGGCGACCGTTCGGTGGAAGAGATCACCGCCCTCACACGCGACGCGCTCGCCCACCTGTTTGATCGGGGCTGCCGGTTAATCCTGATCGCCTGCAACACCGCCTCAGCAATCGCGCTGCGCAAACTACAACAAGAGTGGCTGCCCACCCTGGCGGACGGAGACTCCCGGCGCATCCTCGGGGTGTTTGTGCCGATGGTGGAGGCGATCAGCGGCGCCCGTTGGAACAGTGACGGCGATCCCGAAACAGCGGCCGCGCCAGCTGGGCGGCGACGCCTGCTGTTTTTCGCCACCGCGGCCACCATCAGCAGCGGCGCATTTCCACGTGAGGTCGCCGCCAGGGTCAACGGGGTCGAGGTGATTGGGCAAGCCTGCCCCGGCCTTGTCGACGCCATCGAAGCCGGTGATGACGCCAAAGCCGCCCGCTTCGCCCAATCCGCCTGCGCCGAGGCGCTCGCCCGCTGCGGAGACTTTCCCCCCGACACGGCCATTCTCGGCTGCACGCATTACCCCTTGGCGCAGCCTGCTTTTCGCGCCGCCCTACCGCCCCGGACCAACATCCTCAGTCAACCGGACATCACCGCCGTCAGCCTCGCCCGCTATCTGGAGCGGCGGCCCGGCTTTGAGGAAAACGGCGCCGACGCCCGCCTCACCCGCTTTCTTACGTCAGGCGACCCAGACGCCGTCAGCGCACTGGCAGAGCGGTTCTGGGACGAGCCAGCACGGTTCGAAGCCGCATAAATTCCCTGAATTGACGCGTATTTACGCGCCCGGCACATTGTCAGACCACCTTTCGCACAGGTATGCACGGAACCGGAGGCGCGCCGATCCACGCGCGCGCCGCAATGCGAAGGAGCATGGCCATGAGCGACAGCGTACATCCATCGGCGAAAAGCCAGGATTCCGCCCGCCGCCGCGTCGCTGTGCTCGGCGCCAGCGGTTACACCGGGGCAGAGTTGGTGCGGCTGTTGTCTACGCACCCCCATTTCGACATCGCCGCCCTCACCGCTGACCGCAAGGCCGGTAAACTGATGGGCGAGGTGTTCCCGCATTTGGCGCATCTCGGCCTGCCGCGCCTGATCACCATCGACGAGATGGATACGGAGTCGATCGACCTTGTGTTCTGCGCCCTGCCGCACGCCACAACGCAAAAGGTGATCTCAGCGCTGCCGAGAGATCTGAAGATCGTCGATCTCTCCGCTGATTTCCGGCTGCGGGACCCCGAGGTCTACGCAACCTGGTACGGCCACCCGCATCAAGCGCTCGAGTTGCAAGCCGAAGCGGTCTACGGCCTCACCGAATTCTACCGCCCCGAGATTCGCGAAGCTCGGCTTGTCGCGGGCACCGGCTGCAACGCCGCCACCGGCCTGTATCCGCTGCTGCCGCTGTTGGCCGCTGACGTGATCGACCCGGACGACATCACCATCAGCCTCGCCGCCGGGGTCTCCGGCGCCGGACGCTCCGCCAAGGAGCATTTGCTCTACACCGAAGTCGCTGAGGGCGTCGCCCCTTACGCTATCGCTGGGCACCGCCATATCGCTGAATTTGAACAGGAATTCAGCCGCGCCGCCGGTCGCTTCGTCACCTGCAGCTTCATCCCGCACCTCTCGCCGCAAAATCGCGGCATCCTGGCGACCGTGTTCGTCCAGGGCGAGGCTAAGGCCGTGCACGAGACGCTTACGGAGGCTTACGCCGAAGAGCCATTCCTAAGCGTCCTGCCGCTCGGGGCCGCACCCTCCACCCGGGACGTGCGCGGCTCCAACCGCTGCCACCTTGGCGTGGTCGCAGACCGCAGACGCACCCAGTCGGGTGAGGGCCGCGCGATCATTTTCTCGGCGCTAGACAATCTCATGAAGGGCGCCTCCGGGCAGGCGCTCCAAAACGCCAACGTCATGATGGGATTTGAAGAAACCGCCGGCCTCGCCGGCGCCCCGATGTTCCCTTAATCCCCCTAGGGAACCGACCCATCAGGCGCTGCCAACAGGGAGACGCGCGGCTATGCTGACGGCGATTTCTAATTTCTGGATGCTGCAACTGCTGCGCGTCGCTTGGCGGCGCTTCGGCGAGGACAACAGCTTCGCCCTGGCGGGCTACCTCGCCTACACCGGCCTGCTGTCGTTTTTCCCGTTCATGGTCTTCCTGGTCATGACAGGCACCTATATCGTTGGCGAACAAGCCAGTATGCAGGTGGTCGAAGAGATGTTCGCCCTGGCTCCCGAGCAGGTCAGCCAGACCCTGAAGCCGGTTTTCGAGACCATCATCGCGAGCAAATCCGGCGTCGCGGCGCTGATCGGGGCGGCGGTCGGGCTTTGGGCTGGCTCCAACGCCTTCGAGGCGGCGCGGATCGGCTTTAACCTCGCCTATGACGTTAAGGAAGACCGGCCTTTCCTGCGCCGTCGGCTTCAAAGCCTGACGCTGGCCGCCACCGCCGCCAGCGTGTTCGTGTGCCTCGCGTTCTTGATCGTGCTCTGGCCTTTGCTCGCCAGTTATATCGACACCGGAGACGGCGGCATCGGTTCGGTCGGCTTCGATATCTTCTATTTCTTGCGTTACGCCATCGGCCTGCCGATGTTCTGCCTGCTGTTGGTGGTGCTGCACACCACCCTGCCTCGCGGCAAGCGCGACCGGTATCATATCCATGTCTACACAGAAAATAACGAACACTGGACCATCTCGGTGGTGCCCGGTGTGGTGGCGACAACGCTCATCTGGTTTATCGGCGCGACGCTGTTCTCGCTCTATCTGCGCTACTCCCCCTCCTTCGCCGGAAATTACGGCGCGATGGCGGGGGTCGTCATCACCCTGTTGTTTTTCTATATGAGTTCGGTGGTGATCTTCCTCGGCGCGCAGATCAATATCGCGCGAGAGGAGCTGCGCCGCAAACGCACCGTTGCGGGAGAGGCGCTGGCCGAGGCGGAGACCTATGACGAGGGCGATGAAGAGACGTTCGAGGAGCCGTCGCTGCCTCACTCGGACCGCCTCGCCCTTGAACGCGAAGGCCCCTGACCCCCGCAGCGCACGTCAGAATAACCCCGCGCCAGAGAAAAGGCGCTTGTCGCATGAGGTCAGGAAGCCATGAGATCTCGGATTCGCTACGGGGTGGGCGTCGCTAATGAAGCATGGCGGCGCTTCATCGACGATGATCACTTCGTCTACGCTGGTCATATGGCGTTTACGCTGTTGCTGTCCTTTGGCCCTTTCATCGTCTGCGCCATCCTGCTGGTGCAACACTTTGATCCGCTGGCGGCGCCACATTTCGTTGAAATGATCGAGTCGGTCGAGGGGCGCCTGATCCCCGAGCCGATGGCTGATGTGCTCAAGCGGGTGATCGCCAGCGTTGCGCCCGGCGATATGGCGATTGCGATCTGTGGGCCTGAACAGGTTCAGGCGACGGTGCAAGCGACCCTGGCCTCGAACGGCTCGACCGGCCCTTGCACGCCTCAACAGGTCGCCGATGCGCTGAGCAAGCTCGGCGAAAGCAGCAATGTACAAAGCAGCTTTGTCCAGCCATCTGACGGCGGAGGAGTAGATTATAGCGGCATGCTCGCCCTGGCGGTGACGATATTCGTTGGCCTCTACGCCGCATCCAGCGCCTTCGAGGCGGCGCGCAACGGCTTTAACGAAGCCTATGACGTTAAGGACCGCCGCGGTTTTCTGTGGAAGCGGTTCCAGAGCCATCTGCTCGCCCTGGTGCTTGTCGGCCTGTTCGTTTTTGTCTCGCTCGGCTTCGTGTTCATCACCTTCCGCCTCAGCGCGCAATTACAGCAATGGGGAATGGACCCGGCCCGTACGCTGAGCGACGAATATTGGGAATTGGGCGGCCTCGGCCTCGCCGCCTTCCTTGGCGCGTCGATGTTCTGGTCGCTGCTCGTCGGAATCCACCTGACGCTGCCACGCGGCTATGTGCGTAACTGGGCGCTGTATGTGTGGGCGCAGGACGAGATTGACGACCGCCGCGCCGTACGGGTCCCGGTGCGGCCCGGGGTATGGGTCAGCGCCGCGTTGTGGTTCGCCTTCGCCGTCTGTTTCTCGTACGTCCTCGGCGCATTGGTCTCGTTTGAGACGAACCACGGCGTGCTCGCCGGAGTGGTCGCGACATTGTTGTTTTTTTACCTATCGGCGGTGACAATATTCTTCGGCGCACAGGTCAACATCGC
>JAHQVS010000210.1 GCA_019634215.1 Paracoccaceae bacterium
ACCTCGGGCGTGCGTCTCGGTTCGCCCGCAGGCACCACGCGTGGTTTTGGCGAAGCCGAGTTCGCCCAGATCGGTCACCTGATCGCCGATGTGGTCGACTCGCTCGCAGCGGCGGGCGAAGGCGGCGACTCTGCGGTTGAAGCGGCCACCAAGGAGAAGGCGATCGCACTCTGCCGCGCCTTCCCGATTTACGGGGCCTGAGGGAAAGCGCTTGACGCGCGCCAAGCGGCGCGCGTCAAGCGCTAAGGCGCTGACAGAACCAGCCCGTTTCAGGGAACAGCGGCTTGGCGCTATTGGGGCTTTGGTGAATCTGTCGCAAAATCGCCACACAGCTTTCGAAGACAACAGAAAACTCTATATGTCGGGGTTGCAACCCGCGCATCCGCAAGGCGTTGGGGTGTAATATAGAAACGTCACGCGCTAGCGGAGGGCCCCAGGACCATGCGTTGTCCGTTTTGTGGAAATACGGATACCCAAGTGCGCGATTCGCGCCCAACTGAAGAACATGCTGCGATTCGCCGTCGCCGGTTCTGCCCCGCTTGCAGCGGTCGCTTCACCACCTTTGAGCGCGTCCAGTTACGCGATCTCATTGTTATAAAGTCCGACGGACGCCGCGAGGATTTCGACCGCGACAAGCTCGCCCGCTCGATTCGCCTGGCGATGAACCGCCGCCATATCGAGCCGGAGAGACTGGATCAGCTGATCACCGGCATCGTCCGGCGGTTGGAGACCGGCGGCGACACCGACATCACGTCAAAAGTGATCGGCGATGAGGTGATGCGGGCGCTTGAGCGCACTGATCCGGTCGGCTATCTGCGCTACGCCTCGGTGTATCAGAACTTCGACTCGGTCGACGACTTCCTTAAATTCATCGAGAACCAGCGGCGCGGCGGCGACACGGATGACGACGCCGCCTAATCCATAGGGCGGGTCTCGATGAAAGATGAGCGGCGGAGCGCTCCCGCACAGGACGAGCGATGGATGCGGGCTGCAATAGAGATCGGCCGGCGCGGTCTCGGGCGCGCGTCTCCGAACCCAGCAGTCGGATGTGTTCTTGTGCGGGAGGGCGTTGCTGTCGGTCGCGGCTGGACCCAGCCAGGCGGCAGACCTCACGCCGAAACTCAGGCCCTGACACGCGCTGGAGACGCCGCCCGTAGCGCGACCGCTTATGTCAGCCTGGAGCCCTGCGCCCATCACGGGGTCACCCCGCCCTGCTCTTCAGCGTTGATCGCCGCCGGTGTGCGCCGGGTGGTGACCGCGATGGAGGACCCGGACCCACGCGTCGCCGGGCGCGGCCATGCGCTGCTGAGGGAAGCCGGGATTGAGGTTGTCACCAGCGTGATGAAAGCCGAGGCGGAAGCCACGCATGAGGGCTATCTGATCCGTCAACGGCTAGGGCGCCCGTTCGTGACCCTGAAGCTCGGCCAAACCCTCGATGGCCGGATCGCCACCGCCAGCGGCGAGAGCCAATGGATCACCAGCGCCCCGGCGCGGGCGCGAGCGCATCTGCTGCGGGTGGAGAACGATGCGATTCTGGTCGGGGCCGGCACTGTGCGGGCGGATGACCCCAGCCTGGACGTTCGCCTGCCCGGCCTCTCCGCCTGCTCGCCGATCCGGGTCGCCGCCGACAGCTGGTTGTCGCTGCCGCTGGACGGCAAGCTGGCGCAAACCACACCGCAACGCCCCCTTTGGATTCTGCACGCCCCGGACGCCCCGGAGGAGCGGCGGCGGGCGTTGGAGGCGTTGGGCGCGGTGCTGATTGAGATCCCTCAGTTGGAGGGCGGAGGCCTGGATCTGACCGCCGGGCTGCAAGCGCTCGGCCAGCGGGGCGTCACTCGGATGATGTGCGAGGGTGGCGGACAAATCGCCGCCAGCCTGATGCGGGCGGGGTTAATCGACAGGCTGGTCACCGTCGCCGCCGGCAAGGCCATCGGCGAAGACGGGCGCCCGGGGATTGGGCCGCTAGGGCTGGAGCGTCTCGGCGACGCCCCTCATTTTGTGTTGGAGACTTTGGAGCCGATCGGGCCGGATGCGCTTTGCTCTTGGCGGGCGGTTCCCAGACCGGATTAACAGAGCAGCCCAGGATAGCGTGCTGGCGCGGCCCACGCCATCTATGATGGAGGCGTTGCGTGCAAAGCGTTAGATCCTTTGTTTTCCAGAGCTTCTAACCGAGAAACCGAAGCTATATTCGCTGAAAATGCGCTAGCTTGCGCGCTCGATCGGCGCTTGGCCTTGGGCCCACTCAAGCAGGTCTGTCGCTGGAATCGGCCGGGAAATTGCATAGCCCTGAAGCGTTTCGCATCCCAGACTCCGCATCAGCGTCACATGCTCCGCCGTCTCGACACCTTCCGCAACGACGCCGACCTTCAAGACGCGCGCGATGTCGACCATCGCCGAAATCAACTTACAGTCGACCTCGCTTGAGACAGCGGGGCGCACGAATTGTTGGTCGATTTTCAAACGGCGCGGCTGCAGCCGTGTGAGACTGATAATCGAAGAATGGCCCGTGCCAAAATCGTCAATTTCAATATCGATGCCAAGCGAGCGCATGCCTTTGATGTTCTGAGCGACAATGGGGTCCGTCTCATCAAAAAAAACCGACTCAAGCAACTCTACCGAGAGCGCACCAGGGGTAATGCTCAGACCCGACAGCTTCGAAACCAAGGTTGGATCGCGCAGTTGGCGGCCGGACATGTTCACTGAGACTCGCGGGATTGGGAGACCGATCGCAGCAAATCGCGCCATCTCCCGCAACGACGAGCACAGCATGCGATCATCCATCTCAGCCAAAAGCCCTAGCTCATCGGCCAGCCCGATGAATTCCGCTGGCGCCAAAATGCCGCGCGAAGGGTGCCGCCATCGCATCAGGGCCTCCACCCCGACCAAATTTAAGGTCGCGGCGTCGACTTGAGGCTGAAAGACCGGAAAGAATTCGTCGTTATCGAGCGCGGACCGTATGTCGTCCGCCAATATTTTACGTTCACGCGCTTTAATCGCGTCTTCGTTAGTAAAGACGGAAAAGGTGTTCCTGCCACTGTTCTTCGCATTATAAAGCGCAATATCGGCATTGACGAGCAAGACTTGAGAGTCTGTTTGTTGAAGAGCGCCGTAAGCAATCCCAACACTTGCACCGCAGCGGCACTCTTGCCCTTCGAATTGCATGGGCTGACGCAGTTGATCAATTATTGTCAGAGCACGCTGTTCGATCGCCTGGCGGCACTCAATATTGGGAATAATTATTACAAACTCATCGCCACCAATTCGAGCGACAAAGTCTGCGTCATCAACGCAATTCTGAAGAATTAGCCCCACTTCAGACAAGACAAAGTCACCCGCTGCATGCCCCAAAGTGTCATTGATTTGTTTAAATAGATCAAGGTCGACATGAAGAATCGCAACCTCACCGCCCTCGCTGTCATCAGCGCCCTCTGAAAGGTAGCTCAAAAATGTATTGAGATACCTTCGGTTGGGCAAACCCGTCAGGGCGTCATGAAGGGACGCGCGTTCGGCGCACAAACGCTCACTCTCAATGGTTTGAGCCATTTCATTAAGTTTTTGATTTTGTTTAACCAACTCCGTAATATCAGTAGCGAACCCGGCAATGGCGCCATCCCCTAGAGGATATTTATATATTCTCAAGTAATAGCCGATGTATGGGTAATGTCTATCCACGGGAGTTCCATCAGCTTCCCGCTGGGCTCGAACTCTTTTTTTGATCTCACTCGCAATCTGGTCTTCTCTAAACTCTGATGCAACATGCTCATGCACGATCTCTGCATAAGTGATTTGGCCAGCTTCAGCTTCCGCCCGTTTTTCTTTAAATACTTTTGGATAGTTCTGTTCGTAACTAGAATTCCATGCAATCAGGTTATCTTTCTCGTCATAAACACAAAAATGAACTGGGCTCCTTACAATCGCTTTCTTTAAAAGAGCATGCTCTTTCACGACTCTTTTTATGAAGCTTTCTTCATAATCAATACCTTCGATCTCAATCATTTGCTTAATTCCAATTTAGAGATCTCAGAGCGCCTCAAAACTCGCTGAGAGTGAAAATGGTATCGTGTTTGTCTAAATATTGTTTTGAGACGCCTGCAAAATTTTGCATCTCGTTATCGCTGTCTTGCGTGCACTCGGTACTTAGCCACTTGCAGCGCAATTCGGGCTTTTTGCCATCGCCGCGACTTGGCGGGACGAACCTTCAGCGCGGCGGCGTCCAGATCGCCCACACCCGCAGATCAGCCATGACTTTCAGAGCCGCCGCCAAGACCATCGCACATAGGACCGCCTTCGACACAACCTCCATCGCGCCCTGAATC
The DNA here is from genome assembly GCA_019634215.1 of Paracoccaceae bacterium. GTDB lineage: Bacteria > Pseudomonadota > Alphaproteobacteria > Rhodobacterales > Rhodobacteraceae > JAHQVS01. Next base: position 4,317 of record JAHQVS010000210.1, read on the forward strand.
AGGATGGCGTGGACCACGGTCCCCCCGACGATTACGACCGAGAAGAATGAGTGAGTAGCGCGCCACGTGCGTGGCTTAAAACCCAATCGTCGGCGGAGCGCCGCCAGAATCGCGACTACAAACACCGCCCACATAGCGATCACGCCCCAGACAGAGAACGGCGTCGGGGACATGAAGAGGAGCGCGTCAATCACGTCAGGGGGGCTGGTGATCCAAAGTCCTGCCACATGCAGCACCACCGATAGGACCAGCGCACCCCCGATCCAGCGATGCGCGCGCCGACCTTCCCGCAGAGAGAGGCCCGGCAAATATCCGCCGATCAGCAGAGGCTGCACCAGCATGAGAGCCAGTGCGATCACCCCTGAAAATCCGGCCACGATGTAGATCGGATCGCGCCACGCAAGCAACGGACTCGCCGCAGCGGCGGCTATGGGCGCCACAAGAACGGCCAGGAGGGCCGCCCAGATCAGGACGATCCGCGCCACGCTCATCCCCTGTGATCCCAACTCGGTCAGACCGGTTGGAGGACGAAGTGCGCCTCAAGGCTGGTGTCTCTTGCGCTCGACATCACGGGACGCAGAAAGACGGTTTCGAAGTCGCCGCTATCATAAGCGAGGTGGCCATGCGGTTGGCCAAAGGCGGGAACGATCTGCGGCATCTCGAGACGGAAAATGCCGTTGGAGTCAGTGAGCGTGGCCCCATGACTCTGCGGTTCTCGCTCATGCCCTTCGGTCGTGTGCGCCCAGATTTGGATGCGTTGACCAGCAAGCGGAGCGCCATCGCCTGCGCGGCGCACAGTGCCGGTCATCCAGAACCCCCCGCCCCCGATCCGGTCCACGATCGGCGCGTCCGGGTGGTAGTTGTTGGACCCGCCTCGCATAGAGGGAGTCGCCGCAAGCTCTTGCGCGCGGGCGGGGGCCAGAAGGCCTGTCGCCACAACGGAGCCGCCGGCGGCGAGGAGTGTGCGGCGATTGAAAAGAACGGTGGTCATCTAAAATCCTCCTATCGAGGGGGCGGTCGCCCAGTCGACATAAGGTGGTCGAACACATCATCGAAATGTAGCGTGTTTGCGGCCTATTCCAAACCGAACGACACGAGGGGCCTGATCCATGGCGAGGGCCCATTTCCACCCATTCTGACGCTCCGGCTCATATCCGCGACAGGGCGGAGAGCCGCTGTTAGCAAGGAAACTGCGCTGTAACCGTTTGTCACCCAAAGGCGAAGTCAGTCTCAGGCGGTCTGCCCACATGCACAATTAAGTTCTGACGATACGCCGCCGATACGCCGCACCACCAAAAGGGCGAGCGAGGGAGCAGCAGCGCGGCAGAGCTAGATATTCCACATTGAAGATATCAACTCACACAGCTTGTGAATGGCCTGCCAGCACTGCGCGAAGCGCATACTAGAGCATTCCAACTTGACCCCATATATGCTTCTCGATGAAGCAGTCGTCGAGAAACGCGGGAACAAAGCAACGATGGAATGGGGATGGCGCGCCTGGCTGGGACTAGGGCTGCGGGGTTTGGCATGGGTGACACTCGCTTACTCAGCGCTTCTATTCACGTTCACGCTGATTTTTTGGGGCGAATGGCGGAACACGATGGAGCGGTTCCGCGACGCTCAGCGAGAGAGAGAGGTCGAGACCCTGTTTATGGCCATCGCCGCATTGTGTGTAGCGATGGCGATCTACGCACTTGCGGTGTCGTTTCATCTACGGTTTCGAAACTTTGGGCTCGCTCTGGCTTCGGCCGGTCAACTGTTAATGCGCGATCTAGCGTCTTTCGTGACTTCGCTCATGACGATAGGCGGATTGCTGATTTTCGTCACCTCGGGCCTGGTGGATAAACTCGATGGCGGCGAAAGACTAATCGCCGCCACAGTCGGCTTCACTCTGTTCAACGCGGGAGTGTTTGTTCGCCGCTGGGCGAAGCGGAAAGCGGCGCCGACCGCAGCGGAACTCTTACGGGCAGATCCGCGCGCACCTGTGCTTTATCTCCGCGCCTTCAAGGATGATGCGGCGATGAGCGGCGTAACGTTTCGAGAGCTTTATCAACCGTTTATAACGGGACGCGAATTATCCGAAGAGGAACAGCTCGCGACAGTGGTGCGCGACATCGGCCCGTTGATTGCGGTCGCAGATCCAGGCGCCCCATTCCAGAACGTCGGGGCGGCAAAAGCGTCTTATGCCGATGACGAGTGGCAGGAGAGCGTTCAACAGTTGCTTGCGGAAGCCGCGCTGGTGCTGATCCGGGTGTCACCTACCGATTTCGTGTATTGGGAAATCGAACAAGCGTGGCGAATTGCTGGGTCAGAAAAGACAATATTTCTCTTCGGCAGCCGGAGCGCCGCTGTGGACTTTAAGCAGCGGTTCGAGGCCCTAACGGGGCTAAGCGTCAACATCATGCCGAAACTTAGCGCGGACTCTGCGGGATCGGTTGGGCTGGCTGTACGCCTGAGCGCCGACGGCGATGTGCGGTCGGCGCCGATCAATCCTGTCGGGTTCTGGCGTCGGCGCTTTGCGGCGAGCGCACTCCCGCAATATAAGGCGGCGCTGTCGCAACTCGACGAGCGAATAAAACCGCCGCCGCTAAATTGGAGCCTGATTGTCGGCCTCGGGATGTGGCCGGTTCTCATTGCCGTATTGGGGCTTTGGTCCGTGTTCTTTGGGGCGGCCTGACGGACGCTGAAAACAGCGTCTCAACTTGAGTTGATGCTGACGGCGCCGGACATGGCCTGAGATCCAGAGCCCCGTGTTAGCATCGTCATCCCCCGCGCACCCCAGGCACATTCACGTAGAGGGCATAGACTGACTGGCTCGCCGCCATGAAAAGGCGGCTGTTCGCGCGCCCTCCGAAGCAAAGGTTCGCACAACGCTCAGGCAGGACGATCCGGCCGATCGGGGCGCCATCGGGTGCGAAAATCATGACACCGTCGAGGTCTTCCGAGCCCATGCCCCAACCGCACCAGAGATTACCGTCTACGTCGATGCGAAACCCATCCGGCGTGCCGGCGCCCGCGTCGATAAGAACACGCTTGTTCGTGATCGCCTTGCCATCGCTCTCGACATCATAAGCGAGGATTTTTCGGTTCGGAACACCTCGGGATTCAACGACATAGAGCTTATGCTCATCCGGTGAGAACGCCAGCCCGTTCGGACCAAGAACATCATCCGCGACAATGCTGGCGGAACCAGTCTCGGGATCGAAGCGATAGACGTTTTGGCCAAGCTCAGGTTCTGCCTTCCAGCCCTCATAATTCCCGAGAATGCCAAAGGGCGGGTCGGTGAACCAAATCGAACCATCCGACTTCACGACACTGTCGTTCGGCGAGGACAGGCGTTTGCCCTCATAGCTGTCGATAAGAACCGTGATCGCGCCGTCATACTCGGTTCGCGTCACCCGTCGGCCGCCATGCTCACAGGTGATCAGTCGGCCTTGCCTGTCGCGTGTTTGGCCGTTGGCGAAATTTGACGGCTTACGGAATTCGGAAACCGCCTCGGTGACTTCATCCCAGCGCATTATCCGATTGTTTGGAATATCACTCCAAAGCAGGTAACGGCCATCGCCGAACCAGACGGGTCCTTCGGACCAGCGGCACCCGGTCGCCAGGCGCTCAACCGCCGCGAGGGGCAGTCTGTATTTGTCGAAGCTCGGATCAAGTGAGATGACCCCCGGATCGGGATAGCGCGTCGCAGGACGCCAGCCACCCCCCTCAGTGTTCACGTCAGACATCATGCTTCCCCATTGCTCCGAACCAGTAGGCGGAACCAGTAATGTTAAGTAACCGGCCCCGGATTGAATAGGGCGAGTTGATTGGCGAGACCGAGCTGCTCCGCGCAGGTTTTCTCGCCGCTCGCCACCTTTAGGAACTTCTCGAACATCAACCAGCCCATGGTCTCGATCGTCTCGCCCGCCGAAATGATCTGGCCCGCATCAACATCCATCAGATCATGCCATCGCCGCGCCAAATCACTACGGGTGGCCACCTTGATCACAGGGACTTCGGCGAGACCATAGGGGGTGCCGCGCCCCGTAGTGAAGACATGTACATTCATGCCAGCGGCGAGTTGAAGCGTGCCGCAGATAAAGTCCGAGGCCGGCGTCGCTGTAAACAACAACCCATTACTCCGCGCCCGCTCGCCCGGCGGCACCACGCCGCTGATCGGCATCGATCCAGACTTGATAATGGACCCCATCGCCTTTTCGACGATGTTCGATAGACCGCCCTTCTTGTTGCCGGGCGTCGTGTTCGCCGCCCGATCAGCCTCACCGCAGGCGAGGTAGCGATCATACCAGTCCATCTCGCGGATCAGTTCATTCGCTATCTCAGGCGATGCGGCGCGCGCCGTAAGCTGGTCGATCCCGTCTCGCACCTCAGTGACCTCGGAGAACATTACGGTGCCACCGGCGCGTACGACGAGATCGGCGGCAAACCCAAGCGCAGGGTTGGCCGTGACGCCGGAGAGCGCGTCGCTGCCGCCGCATTGCAGACCGACGACAAGATCCGAGGCCGGGCATGTTTCGCGCTGTCGCCGGTTCAACTGTTCGAGGTGCCGCTCGGCGGTCTCCAAGATCGAGGCGATCATGGCTTCGAAGCCGATATGCGTCTCGTCCTGCAATGTGACGAGGCTTGCGTGGCCATTTGCCCTGGGCGACTGGTCTTCTGCGCCGTCGTCAAACAACTCTGGGAACAGGCGCGACGGCTGCATCTTCTCGCAACCGAGGCTGACGACCATCGTCGAGTCCGCGAAGTTCGGGTTCCTGGCGATGTTGCGCACGGTGCGGATCGGGACAACGGCGCCTGGCGCATCAATCGCGACGCCGCAACCGTAGGTATGATCGAGCGCCACGACGCCATCGACATTCGGGAAGCTCGGCAGCATCTCCCGCCGGACCCGTTCGACAGCGTGTCCGACAACGCCCGAGACGCATTGCACAGTATTCGTGACGGCGAAGATGTTGCGCGTCCCGACACCTCCATCGGCGTTGCGATAGCCCTGGAAGGTATAGCCCTCAAGCGGCACGGCCTCCTCGAAGAGGCGTGTTGCTATCGGCAAGCCTTGAAGCAACGGCGGAGCCGGCATCTTGAGGTTGGCCTCATTTACCCAACCGCCGGCCGGGACGCCTTCAGTGGTCTGGCCGATGACAACGCCGTATCGTCGCACCGTATCGCCCGCAGCCAGCGCCGTCAGCGCGACTTTGTGGGCTTGCGGGACGTGGCTCTGGAGTGTGACGCCATCTACTTCCGCGCCCTGATACAGGCCGCCGTCATTGGCCACGACGGCGACATTGTCCGAGGGATCGATGCGGATAAGACGGGCTGGCGGCGGCATGTCGTCGTTCTCAAGGTTGTCGTGGCGCCCCACGAAATTGACTGTGGCCCAATCATCGGCTCGACGGCGGGGCCGCAGCCCGGCCGAGGGACTTGGTCTGGGTTCTCTTACCAAACGATCTCTTGGTTCGCCATGGTCATCAGCCCGTGCGCCATGTCCGAATGACCCTAAGCTGCGCCGCTAAGCGCCAAGCATATGATGAACCGCTCCCGCGCAAAGAGAGCTTGCTCATAGGCGCTGCGTTCCTTCGTTGGTCAATACCCGCCGCCACCACCGGCAGACATTCCATTGTGCATCGCCGCTAGGATTTGCTGAGGGCCGCTCGCCATTAAACGTGCGCCGGAAGAGATGGCCACGTTCATCTCGATCGCCTCGGCGACCGGCTTACCGACATCTTCGAAGATCGGGCGGTGTAAGCGACCTTTTCTAAGCAATATAATCGATAAAGCGCCGCGTTAGTTTCCTCTGTGGTCCCTGCTCAGGCCAGACCACATATACTCCCAGTACTGGCAACGCCCAATCAGGCGCGACGCGGACTAAGTCGCCGCTGGCGAGTTCTTGTTCAACCTCTGATAGAGGCATACGCTGGATGCCGAGACCAGCGACTATCGCCGACTTCATCGCTGCGACTGAATTCACTTCGATCCGAGTGAGTTCTGGAACAAATTCAACCTTCTGTGTGCCGCGAGCAAGCGTCACTCTGTCCGAAAGCATCGAATAGGAGATAAATTCGGCTCGGCGCAGGTCGTCTAACGACCGCATCGGTCCAATATTTTTCAGATATGCTGGCGATGCGACAAGAATGCGGTGGAACTCTCCGACTTTTCGGCTCTTGAGTGAGCTATCGGCTAGTGTTCCTAGTCGGATCGCGAGGTCGAATCCTGCTTTAATTAGATCGATCTGCTCATCACTTTCATGAAGCGTGACAGCGACCATCTGGTGCTCTCGGATAAAGGCCCAAATCCGTTGGTGGATGTCGCTCTCGACTCTAAAGGCCGGTAGCGCGATGCGGAGCGCGCCAACGGGCTGCTCACTCGTTTCCGCCAGAACATCTAACGCCTCCCTCCCGGCGCCGACCATACGGCGGGCGGGGTGCAGCATCTTCTGGCCCTCAGCCGTGAGGGACATTGATCGCGTCGATCGAAAGAAAAGCGAGACGCCCAGCTTCGTCTCCAACCGCCCAACATGATGGCTGATCACTGAGGTGGACAAGCCCAGCTCTCGCCCGGCCTGAGAAAACCCGCCCGCGTCAGCTACGGCGACAAAAACGGCTAGCGCGCGAAAATCGTCTATCATTCTTTCAATCTATAGAAAGGTCATTCCTAAAAACCTCATCTAATCGAAAGGTGATAGCGCGTCTACGTCCTCCAAACGGTAATTGGAGAATGTTATGGCGCTTACGCACACAGACCTATCTACGAGCCATGCAAGCAAATATTTGCAGCAGCTCTGCAAGCACTTCGGACACAAGGTTCCCGTCGAATACACCCCTGATGAGGGCGTGATTGATCTGCCTTTCGGTCGGTGCAGCCTGAAAGCCAGCGACGAGACTTTGGTTATCGAAGGATCGGCTGAGCCAGATCAGATCGGCAGGCTTGAAAAGGTGATCAGCGATCACCTCGAACGCTTCGCATTTCGTGAACAGCCGGCGTTGAGTTGGCGGCGCGGCGGCTAAGTCACGATGAAGGGCCGATCGCCAGTCAATCATGAAGTGCCGCTGTCGCTGGGCCCGCCTTACTCAGCGCGGCAGGCGCACACCCCGAAGGCTCGCAAGAGAATGTTATCACCGCCTCCGCCCTAAGCGCCGTGTTTCTCAGGAGAAGCAGTATGCCTCGTGTCGCCCCCTACTTTCTGTGGCTATTGCTAGCAGCACCGGGGTTGGCCCTGCTGGCACAGCTTCTGTCTTCCTCAGATCCACTGATCCACCATGAACTCCTGCATCCAACGGGCGAGTTCTCGGCCAGGTTTATGATTATCGCCATGCTCGCGTCTCCGCTCGCCCTGGCCTTGCGGGGGTGGCGAGGGCCACGCTGGCTGCTCAAGAACAGGCGTTACTTTGGCGTAGCGGCGTTCGGCTACGCATTGGCGCATACAGTGCTTTACCTGATTGACAAGGGCGCCTTCACGAAGGTGCTGGCGGACTTGCCGTTGCTCTACATTTGGACGGGTTGGATCGCGTTCTTCATCTTTATCCCGCTGGCGGCGACGTCGATGGATTACGCCGTGCGCAAACTCGGACGGCATTGGAAAAACTTGCAACGCGCAACCTACGGAGCTGCGGTGCTGACCCTCCTACACTGGGCCGCACTGCATGACTGGGGCGGCGTCGTCCCAGCACTTGTTCATTTCGGCCCGCTTGCACTGCTTGAGACCTATCGCGTCTGGCACTGGTTTGGGCGACTCAACCCGCAACCCTCAACTTGACTGCTGGGAATGGCTGAAGGGGACTCTAGACCGCAGTCCGCTCACGACGAAGTAAGACCCAACTCTCAACCGAGCTTCGGGGTTTAGCCCTAAGCTCTCCTCCGGAGAACGACATGAACCGTAGAACCGTACTCGCCACATCGCTCGGCGCCGCTTTGGCGTTGGCATTGGGAAAACAAGCTGGAGCACAAACGATGGATGAAACGAGCAAAGCCTCCTTCGATACTGTCATGGCCTATATGGGCGCCATGGGCAAAGGCGACCAGGACGCCATGTCGGCCCTTATGGCTGACGAGATGGTCTGGCAAAATGAAGGTGATAAGAGCCTTCCATGGATCGGCGTTTGGGAAGGCAAAGAAGCTATTTTTGGCTTCTTGGGCGTCTTCTCGGAGAATTTCCAGACAACGCTTTGGGAAAACTCAGATGCGTTTGCCTCGGGCGACACCGTCGCAGTTTTCGGCAAAATGGCGGCCACTCTGACAAAATCCGGCAAGGAAACTGGCCCGTTCACGTTCGCACTGCGGGCCAAGGTGCGGGATGGGAAGGTGGTGCTTTGGAATTGGTTTGAAGACAGTTTTGCGGTCAGTCAAGCCTATCACGGATAAGTATTCGTCCTGGGCGCCTGCTGAGCCAGCCGCCCAGGAAGTTGACTGATCAGATGCTGGCGGCCAGGCGCGAGAGCCGCCAAAGCTTGGCGACATGGAGAGCCAAATGATTTTTGCGCGCTTAGCGGCGGTCTTCTACGTATTGTGGGGCGCTTTGCATCTTTATGCCGCCTATGAAGTTTATACCCTTGGACAAAGCCTGGACCCTGGACTGGTTCAGGGCCGCATCTTTCAAGATGCATGGAATCTCGTGTTCTTTGCTCTGTTTGGCGCCGCTGTCGGCATCATCTATGTTTGGCGAAACGTTCACCTTGGTCACGGGTTAAATCTGGTTGTAGTAAGCGCCGGTGATATTGGCTTCATCGTCACCATCCTTGTTCCAAGACATGCGCCGATCATGCCGGGAGCTCTGGGCCCCCTCCTATGGGTGATCGCGGCGGCCTTTTCGCTCCTCGCTATGAGCCGAGGAAAGAATGCTTAGCCCAAACAGCGCCGATGAAAAATTCTGCTGGTAGTCGACGCATCAGTCAGCACGCAGACCACGCCAACATACACGATGGAGCATGAATAGATGGGGCCGGGTTTACAGAACGTCCGCCGACTATATCTGGAAGGCATCGCTGGTGGGAACGCCCGCGATGCGGTCTACAGATATACTGGACATCGCTATACGCAGCACTCAACCGGGGTCGGCGATGGCCGCGAAGGTTTTCTGGCCTTCTTCGAACCATTCGTCGAACGCAACCCAAAGCGCGTCATCGAGATCGTTCGCATCCTGGAGGACGGACCCTGGGTGTTCTGCAACGCCTATCAGTCGCTGAACAACGGCGCCGCCGAGTGGGTGACGATGGACATGTTCTATACGGACCCGGACGGCTTGATCCTGGAGCACTGGGATACGATTGCCCCCTATACTGCTTCAACGCAATCAGGCGAGGACATGGTTCGCGGTACAAGTGAAATTGACCTCCACAGCGACACTGCGGCCAGCAAGGCATTGGTTCTTGAGTACACGAAGCAAGTCCTGCAGGAGGGCGGCAGAGACAAGCTCGACCAGTTTGTATCCGAAGATATAACCCAGCACAGTCCTGAAATTGGCGCGGGGCGCGCCGGCCTCGCCGCGTGGCTCGCCTCTGAGGCGGCGGGGTCCTACGAAATGCTCTTTCACCTTATTGGCCAGGGTGATTTCGTTGTGACCTACGGCAAGCGCCACGCACACGGCCAAGACGTCGCGGTGTTTGATGTCTACCGCGTCGCAGACAATCGGATTGTTGAGCATTGGAACAATGCTGAAACGATTGGCCCACGCGAAACCTGGGGAAACTCGGGCAAGTTTTAGGGGGCGCCTTGTCGACCCGTTTCAACAGTCACAGCGGTGGACGCCTATGTTCGATGGGTAAGAGGCGGCCTAGTTCTGATGTTTCGCATTTTCAGCGCGACCGATTGCATCGGCCGCGCCGGGGCCGAGGGTTAGCCCCGCCCCATGAGTTTTTCGAGCAGATCATCGGCGGCGGAGCCGTCGCCGTCGGCGTCAAACATCTGGGTCAGAATATTGGTGTCGCCACCGCCAGAGGCTGACGCGCCGCCGCCCAGGAGGCCACCGACCAATCCGCCCAGACCACCCAAGCCGCCTAAACCACCGCTCGGCTGGGCGTCGCTGGCCGGCTGTTGCCCCCCGCCTGCGAGCAAACCGCCTATCACGCCGCTGAGGCCAGGATCATTGGTTTCGCGTTTCTGCATGCCGCCGAGCACCATCGAAGCGATCATCGGCAACATCGACTGGACCAAGGAACCGTCGACGCCTGATTTCGCCGCCGCGTTCTCTGAAACCGCTTGGTTGAGTTGGGGCGCCGCGCCGCCGAACAACGCGCCGAGAAAGCCGTCGCCCTGCGCGCGGGCGGTCTCTTCATGGGCGTCTGGGGCGTCGAACACATCGGCGGCGTCGTTGGAGCGAATCATGCCGGCGAGCTTGCCGAGCCCGTCGGGCGTCTGCGCCTGCCGCTTCACGCCGGACGCCATCGCCGGAAGGAACTCACGGGCGATCGTCTCCGCCTGCTCGGGCGTGACGCCAAAGCGGCGCGACAGCGCGCCGAAGCCGTCGCCGCCCTGGGCGCTCTTGAGCATCTCGAGCATATTCATCCGCGTGGACCTCTCTGGCATTTATCCGTAAAATTGTTCGTTGGCGCGCTTAGCGGATGACTACTCACATATATTTCACGGTCCACTCAAGTTCTTTCTCCGGGCACCTCAGCACCGCGAGGATCATGCCCCGCGCACAAAGACGCTGACACCATTGAGGATATTCACAGCGAAAAGCTTCGAGCCCAGAGACACGGATGCTGCAGACGCTACCAATAGGCGGAACTGAGGCAAAGCTGGCATTCATTGGAGGCAGCACTATACTAGCGTTATGACTGAAATTGAAATCCTCCCGTATTCGGCAGCGCACAAAGATGCCATGCTAGCATTGACGGTCGATGCATGGACCCCGGTGTTTTCGAAGACCCAGAACGATGTGCCACGTTTCGTCCTTGAGGCCTTCTACCCGAACGGTTGGCAGACCCGGCAGACCTCAGAAGTTGACGACCTTTTACAGAACGAGCCTGAGAACATTTGGCTTGCAGTTCTGGAGGATACTCTTGTTGGCTTTGTTGGGTTGAGGCTCCATCCAGACGATCAGATGGGCGAAATCTACATCATCGCAGTTTCGCCGGATCATCAGCGAAAAGGGATTTCAACAGCGCTCATGCAATACGCGGAAGATAAAATCCGTGCGGCTGGCGCGAAGATGATCATGGTCGAGACCATCGGAGACAGCGGGCATGAACCGGCGCGTCGTGCCTATGAGGCTTTTGGTTTCGAGCGATGGCCAGTAGCTCGGTATTTCAAAGAGCTTTGACACAAGGCGTGGATAGCGGCCGTTTAAGCGGCCCGATCTAAAGGCGGCTCCGTCCGCATCACGGGCATTATGCCGTTCCGGACCGATGTCTGTTCGTGGCCCGTTCCAGCCGACCGACGCACTGAAACGCCTGACAGCTTACGACAGGATAGCCGACATGCGAGGCATCATGTCAGCTTTTGCAGCGATTACTTCTCGTTGCAGGGTGGTAGCTGACGTTCGAGCTTGTGCGAGTGATCTCAGCTCGTGACCCAGTGCTGTAATTCGCGGCGCTCCCCGCAAACGCCTGCTTGGCGGATAGAAACGGACATTCAAGGTTACAGTGTCGGCGTGATATTTACATCAGGCCATTGCCGGATATTCGACGACCATTCGGTTCTGTGTATCCTCATGCATTCGCCAGTAGCTCTCGGTGATCCGTCTTGTGATCGACCCCGGTGATCCCGATCCGACCGGCGCTGCGTCAATCTTGGTAACAGGCATGACTCCGCCGGCTGTTGAGGTAACAAAGACCTCGTCCGCCCGCTTGAGCTTAGTCGGAGGCACATCCTCCGCAACGCATTCGATTTGCATCTCTCGGCAGATGTCGAAAACTGTCTGGCGGGTAATTCCCTTGAGTACGCCTAGTTTAGGTGTCGAGATTTTCCCATCCGTAACGCAAAAGATATTGAAACCTGGCCCTTCGGAAATGTTCCCGCTCGTATCAACAAGAATGGCCGTATCGGCGCCCTGATCGTATGCCACGTAAAGCCCGCTGACCAAATCCAGCCAATGATAATTCTTCACCGTTGGATCAACTGACTCAGGCGGAATGCGCACAATAGGAGTTACAGCAGCATGTAAGCCCTGCTCCATCTGTTCGGAATTGGCAACCGATCCAAACGGAATGGCAAATGCGATGAATCGATTGATTGCTTCGCGTGGGTCCCGACTGAATGTGGGGGACATGCCGCGCGTGCAGATGAATTCAACATATGAGTTCTGAAGCCCTGACAGAGCGACGCAATTGTGCAGAATTTCCGCGACCTGTGCTCTGTCGTACGGGATCGTCATATGCAACTTCTCCAATCCGCTAAAGAATCGTTCGAGGTGATCTTCTAGCCGGAAGAACGCGCCTTTCCAGACGTGCGCCACGTCGTAAGTCGCGTCGGAGTGAAGGAATCCATAGTCCAATACCGAGATTTTGGCCTCGCCTATCGGCAAGTATTGCCCATCCATGTAAGCGATACCCGGAGGGAAAGTGCTGGGGTCCGCATGATGTACCGATAGTTCGGGAAGTTCGCGCATGACTTGGCTCCGTTGCGGACCTTCTACATACCACGCAAATGACAGTACTGGGGCTCGAAGCGGCCTAACATTGCGGGATCGATTCATGATCGAATCTGGCCCAACTCTGCCAGAAAGCACAATGTGGCTTAGATCCGCAAACGGGCGCAAAGCCGCTGTTTGCTTCGCAAAGATACTCAGGCGGTAGTGACCGATTGTAGCTGATTGACTCGTTGAATCCGCTGGGTGAAGGCGAACCTCCCTCTAGCGGATTCAATGGTTGGCTTCAGTCGCGAGCGTCGAGCTTTCTCTTGCCGACACGCTCTCCAATTTAACCCGGGATATAGGGCTGGACCGGAGGTTCCTGAGCGGCCCACAGGTTGTTGAAGTCCTGTAAGCTCAGCGTCGCGACTGTCTCCCTATCTGGGCCCAAGATTTCATAGATCATTCCATCGGCGCCGCGATTGCTGAACCAAGCGATGCAATCCACATCGCCGCCGCCTTCCGTGTGCGGCGCACCGCCGGCAGGCTTCTCCACGTAGCTCCCTGACGGACGGATTTCGGTGAGAGCGCCAGCGTCATCATAGAGACGTAGCTCGCCTTGGATGATGAACGTGCTGTAGTCCGCGTGGTGCTTGTGCAGTACGATGCGCTGGTTCGCCGCAAATTTTAGAAGGAGGTCGACGATCTTTGCTTCCGGGTCGACCTTCAAGACATGATACCAAACATGATCAATCCCTTCGAGCATGTTCCACTTGATGTTGGACTGATCGAAACCAGCCACCGTCGGCGCCGCTTTCGTGGAGCTGGCCCCAACGGCGACCGCCGCCATGGCTGACCCAACGCCAACCATCCCTTCGCGACGTGTGATCGTCGTCTTTCCCATCGAATTCTCCCTTCAAACTCAGACTTGTGCTGTCTCTCGACCTCCCGGCTCGCACAGTGCATCTTTTGATTCTTGCCATTTGGCGCCATTCTTCGCCCCGTAAGGAGATGCGATGAAAGGCTACACACGCGCCAGCGCCCTAGGCCCAATATCCGACTTCGTGGAGACAAGAGGCGGATCGATTGAGCGGATTTTTCATCGGGTGGATCTGCCTATGTCCCTTTTGGACAATCCCGATCTGCCGTTGCCATTGAGAGAACAGTTCAACGTGCTGAGCGAAGCTGGGCGGGAGCTTGGCGATCCCTTCTTGGGCGCGAGCCTCGGACGTCACGTTCGGATGGATAAGCTAAGCGCCTTTGGAGCATGGGTCGCTAGCGCCTCGACACTCGCGAGCGCGATTGATCGCTCCCAACGCGGCCTGAATCGTTTCCTCCAAACTGCGACCAACCTTAAGCTTCAGGTGCTTGGAGATAGGGTGCGTTGGTCTATCGAGTTTCTCGATTCCGGCCGGGACGGGAGATTTCAGAATGAATTGTTGGGTGTCAGCTATTTGATAGACGGCGTGCGGGTCTTTGCTGGTCGCTCGTGGTCGCCAACCGTTATTTTGTCGACTTGCGTCGGCGCCGCGAAGGCGCAAGCGCTTGAGAAGATTTTCAAAGCGCCTGTTATGCACGGTGCGTCGGTATCGGCGATTGAATTCGACGCCGCTCTTTTGTCGGTAACAAGTTGTCGCCGGTGCGATTCAAATTTCAGAACTGAACCGCCGATACCGCCTATCTCTGCTCATCAAGAGCAGGTCGCCGCCCTCGCGTCGGTCGCATTGCTTGAGGGGCATCCGAAGATCGACTGGGTCGCGTCAAAGCTCGCGATGTCTCGCCGTTCGTTGCAGAGGTCACTCGCCACAGCGGGCTGCAGCTTCTCGGGCGTGCTGGACGGGATTCTAAAGGACCGGGCGACCACACTGCTTCAGATGACGGACCGTGACATCACCGATATTGCGCTTCAATTAGGCTATAGCGACGGCGCTCATTTCTCCCGTGCATTTCGGCGTTGGACCGGCTTGTCGCCGACCCACTACCGGACCGCACGGCGCGCCTCGTCAAACCATCCGCGTCATGCGGGTCGGAGCCCTTTGCAATAACCGTGATCATGAGCGCTCTAAAGCTCCCGCTGTCTTCCAGGCCAAGCTCAGATGAATACTCCAAGCGTGAGGGACCGCTTTTCCACCATCAGCAGTTAGCGGCACCAGTCAGCAAGGTGATCGTGTCCAGTCAAATGCAGCCCCCCCTCCTCACCCAGGGGCGGAAAATCAGCGGCGATCAGCTTTGGTCAAAGCTGATCGCCGGGATAGCAGTTCGAGAAAATGCTGGAGTGAAGAGCGGATGCAGCCGGCTCAGCCCCGCTCTAGTTCGTGGGGCAATCGCCGCCTCCGGCGTCACAGCGGACCGCCGCGAGATCGAACACAACCGCGACTTCGTCTTCAACATCCAGCAGCATCGCGCCGAAATCATCGCCGATGCTAAAGTCGCCCCGGGCGAAAGAGAATTCGCCGATTGCACGGGCTTTGTCTTGTTCGATGCGCAGGGTCACTGAGGTCGTGATCGGCAGGGCGATGTTCTTGATCGAGAGCAGGCCAACCGCGTCGTATTGATCGCCGGAGACTTTCGTGAGCTGCTTCAGCTCGAACGTCGCTTCAGGATGCTTGCTGGTCGAGAACCAAGCGTCCGTCTTGACCATCTGGGTGCGGAACATGTCGTCCAAATCGATGCTGTCGACGCCGATGCTGAGCGAAAGCTTGGCTTGGGCGGGCTGCTTCGCTTCGAACGACCCTTCACCGGTGAACTTGGCGAATTTTCCGAACTGATCTTCTCCGCCAACGGCATAACGAAAGGCGATCGAGCTTTCCGTAGGGGAAACGCGCCAAGCGGTCTCCGCATTCGCTGGCGTCGCGGCGTGCATCGCCGCGCCGAGAACCAAGACCGTCAGCATGGCGCCGACACCACCGAACATCCCGTCAATCTTGCTCTGTATCCACGTCGCCATCGTCATTGTCCTGAAATTGATGCTTATCTTTCCAAATCGGCGTTTCAGCCGGTCTCGCTTCTTCGTCGGGTTGACGGGCGGAAAGGTTGCAAAATATTTTCAGGGGCGCGGCTGAGGACGTTAGGTGCAACACTTAGAATGCTGATTTTAATAAGGTTTTTAGGGGAAAAATTTATTCCTCTAAAATCTCGAAGCGGGCCGGCTTGCGCCTTTGACCGACTGCCGCAGCATGGTCTTTGAGCAAAGTTCAGGGTGTCTCAGGGGATGAGCGCGGGCGTCAGGGCTGGAAGAAACCCCACAGATATTTCCGGTGGAACGCCCGATAGCCGTTCTCGGTGACCTGAAGATGCGGGCGGGCGCGCCGATGCAGCGCCGGCAGCTTGTGGAACGGAACCGTCGGCAAGGCGTGATGTTCGGCGTGGTAGGGCATGTTCCAGGCCAGCTTACGCACCAACCCGCTGGTGAACGTCGTGCGGGTGTTCTCGAACATGTTCGCCACATAGGCGCAGCGCCCATGTTCGGCGAGGAGATAGAGCCGCAAAAACGGCTGCCCGGCCAGCAACGGCAACAACCAGACATAGAGCAGGTCGATGGTTGAGAAGACGACGGTGGCGCCGCCAATCACGCCATATCCGAGGGCCATCAAGATCGCCTCCCGCTGGATGGCGGGGCGTTTCGCCTCGGGCAGAAACACGTCGCGGCAGCGGCCGAAGGCGTTGCCGATCACCGTCGCGAGGTGAAACCGCCAGACCGGTAAGCCCGAGACATGGATGAGATAGTCGCGCAGCGTCTCCGGCGGCGGCCCGGCGAGTTCGGGGTCCCGCTCCGGGTCTTGGGTGTAGCGGTGATGGGCAAAGTGGAAGAACCGAAACCATGCCGCCGGCAGGAACAGCGCGAAGCCGCAGACATGGCCGACCACGCGGTTGAGCCAGATCGATTTGAACGGCGTGTCATGGCAGGTCTCGTGCAGCAGCGTGAACAGGAACACGAGCAAAACACCCTGAACGATGATCAGCGCCTGCCAGCCGGGAACGCGCCAGAGGATGAGCCCGCCGACCAACAGGATCACGCCCCAATGCGCGGCGAGATGGGCGAGGCCGGCGGCGTCGGACTTCTCCGTCAGCGCGCGGCGCTCTTCAGGGGTGAGTGAGGCGAGAAAGGCCTTATGGTCGATCGGGGTTTGCACTGTCTGATGCGTCTACTTTCCATGACCACGTGGTTTCCGTGGATATTTTGCCGGCGACGCTCATCCAGAGCGCCGCACCACAAGCTTAACACATGAGCATCCCACGCGGCGCATACCACAGGGCGCGGCTCTGCAGGCAATGTCCCGGGAACTGTAGGATTTACCGCCGCCGCCCCCCTCAAACAAAGAATTCCGAACGGTGGAAAAGCGTCGCCGCGTATATTATCTTGCGTCAAACTTCCCGGTTAGGGGAATACCGGTGCCCAACACGCAGCCACGCACAGGAAAAGGCGATGGTGACGAGACCCGGCGCCCGCTTTGGCGGCGGTTGCTGTATTGGGTGGTTGCGGCCGTGGCGCTCTACGTCGCCGGATATACAGCGCTAACCACGCCGTTCCCGACGTCGCTCACCATAGATGGCCAGCTTGAACAGATTACGGAACGGGGCGCGATCGTATCTGGCAGGCTTACGCTGAGAGAGGCGGATCGGCTTCAACATGGGATGCCCGCCGAAGTGCTGTTCAGCGCGCCTGATCTTCCAGAGGCGACGAGGTTGCCGGGGGCGGTGGCGCGCATTTCTGTTGACGCCAAGCAGGATGAGCACTCCGACGCGCGGTTTTGGCCGCTTCAGGTTGAGCTTGCAGAAACGCCGGGGTTAGAATCAAGCCTGCAGAAACTGAGGACGTTTCGCGGCTTGTCCGTGAGGATACATATCGACACAGGAGAACGCTCCCTGCTGTCATACTCGTACGTATCAAGGCCCTGGGAATAGCGCCCCATGAAGCGATCCTATGAAGCACTTCCCATGAGGCGCTTTGAGCGCCGCCCCCTGTCAACCGTTCGGCGGATCGCGCTACTCCGCCGCCTCCTCGCTGGGCTCCGGACGCGCCAGGGCCGAGCCTTCGGAATCGTCGATGTCGCGGCGCATCAGGCGGATCTGCCACCAGCAGAATCCCATGATTACGCCGAACACCACGACGATTTCGATCAAGCTGATTAG
>JAHQVS010000211.1 GCA_019634215.1 Paracoccaceae bacterium
CCCTCCAATCTCACCATCGCCTCCCCGTCGCGCTCTGCTAAATCAGAGACTTGTGTGAGCTGCTTCGCCACCTCCTGCTTGTGGCGTGACAGCAGCTCACGCAGCGCCGCTGCGTCCGGCGCCGCCGCGACCGCCGCATGAAACAGGCACCCGTGCGACGCTTCAGCCGCCATCCAAGCGCCGACCCTGTCGATTACGGTCATGAGCGCCTGTTCCGGGTCCTGCGGCAGGTCGGTGAAGAGCAGATCCAAATACCGCTGATGACGGTGTTCTAGTGCGGCGAGGATCATGTCCTCACGGGACGGGCAATATTTGTAGAGCGTCCGTAAGCTAACGCCGCTCTCCACCCGCAGATCATCGACGCTTGGCTTTGCGAAACCATTGCGAGCGAAGCTTCGCTCCAGGCCTGCGGCGATTTTCTCTCTCATCTCCAACATGCTTGACGAGGTAGAGTGATCGTTTTACCTACGCAAGTAGAGAGATCGTTCTACCTGGAGAAAGTTATGACGGCGGCGCCAACGACAATGCGCGGGATGATTCTGACCGGCCATGGTGGGCTCGACTGTTTGGTTTGGCGTGAGGACCTGCCGGTCCCGACGCCGGGGGCGGGCGAAGTCCTTATTCGGGTGTCGGCGGCGGCGGTGAACAACACCGATATCAACACCCGGATCGGTTGGTATTCCAAAGCTGTGCGCGGCGACACCGGCGCTGGCGCTTTGGGCGGCTTCGCCGAAGCTCAGGGCGGCGACAGCGCATGGTCCGGCGCGGCGATCCGCTTTCCGCGCATCCAAGGCGCGGATTGCTGCGGCGAGATCATTGCCGTGGGAGAGGGTGTCAACCCGGCGCGGATCGACGAGCGGGTGATGGTGCGATCGATTCATTCGCCGGCAAATAGCGATGCAAGGATGGCGACAGCCACCTTTGGCTCGGAGCGTGACGGGGCTTTCGCCGAGTACGCCACTGCTGCCTCGGTGGATGCGATTAAAGTGAGCTCTTCCCTATCTGATCTGGAGTTGGCGTCGTTCCCTTGCGCTTATTCCACTGCAGAGGGGATGATTCAGCGGAGCGGCCTTGGGGCGGAGCGTGTGCTGATTACCGGCGCTTCAGGCGGTGTTGGCGCGGCGGCGATACAGTTGGCTAAGCGGCGCGGAGCCGAGGTCGTGGCCGTCACCAGTGGAGACAAAGCCGGGGCTTTGCGCGCTTTTGGCGCCGACGAAACGATGGATCGTGACGCGGCGTTTCCGGCGCAAAGTTTTGATGTGGTGATTGACCTTGTCGGGGGCGCACGTTGGCCAGGACTAATCGAGAGCTTACGCTTGGGCGGACGTTATGCGGTTGCGGGGGCGATCGCTGGCCCGATCGTGGAGTTGGATCTGCGCACACTCTACTTACGCGACTTGTCATTTTTCGGCTGCACGCATCAGCCCGCTAACGTCTTCACTGATCTGGTCGGCTATATCGAAGCTGGTGAAGTGAGCCCTATGATGGCGGCGACCTATCCCTTGCGCGAGCTGCATGCGGCTCAGGAGGCGTTTGCGGCCAAGACCCATGTTGGAAAAATTGGGATTGTGGTGGCGCAGTGAGACGGCTCTTGTTCATCGCCGTGCCCATTAAGCCCTGAAAATCTCGATGGTATCCGCCTAACCGCCTTCTTGGCGGAGCAGATTTGAGGGCGTTGCCACCGAGCGGCGGGCGTGATCCGGCTGGATCTGTGAGGGCGAAAATGCGAACGACCTCAGCAGGGGCCTTCCATGTTGGCGGGCCGATAAAGGTCTGAAGGAACATGCGTTTAGATGGGGCCCTATGTAGATTCTGTCGGGTATGATCATGATCTGCCGTCACACAGCGACGTCGTCATTATCGGCGGCGGGATTATCGGCGTATCAGCAGCGTTGGAGCTTGCCCGCAGGGGCATATCCGTCACCTTGTGTGAAAAGGGGTATGTCGCCGGGGAGCAGTCGAGTCGCAATTGGGGTTGGTGCCGCCAAGCCGGACGCGACGAGCGCGAAATGCCGCTCATCACCGAGAGCTTGCGCCTATGGCGCAACATGGAAGCGTTCGTTGATGCGGATGTTGGCTTTGCGCAGTGTGGCACGACCTATGTCGGCGACGGTGAGAAGGACCGCGCTGATTTCGAAAACTGGCTCGCCATGGCCCAGCCCTATGAAACAGGCGCGCGCATGGTTTCGGGAGATGAATTTGAGCGGTTAATGAAGGCGCCGCCGCAGGGACGCTTCGCATTACACGTGCCGACGGATGGCCGCGCCGAGCCGCAGAAAGCCGCCCCTGCCATTGCGCGGGCCGCCATTAAGGCCGGTGCGACCATCCTCAGCCCTTGCGCCGTGCGCGTTATCGAGCAGTCGGCCGGGCAGGTCAGCGGCGTGGTCACCGAGCGCGGCCGCATCCGATGCAACGCGGTGATCGTCGCGGCGGGGGCGTGGTCGAGCTTGATTTGCAGCTCCCTGGGGTTTTCCCTGCCGCAAATGACGGTGCGTGGTTCGGTTCTTCGAACGTCGCGGGTCGAAAACGGCCCTGAGAGCTGCACCTGGATCGGCCAGCTCGGTTTCCGCAAGCGCCACGACGGCGGCTATACGATCGCCGACGGTGCGACCTTCCCCACCCCTATTGGTCCCGAGAGCTTCAAATTTCTCCGTCAATTCACACCGATGTTGCGCCAGGAATGGCGAGGCGCGAAGCCTTATCTGAGTTGGGATGGCCTTGGCGCGTTTTTCCAAAGATCGCCAGCGCCTGACCGGCCCTCCATATTCGAACAGGTGCGCACCCTCGACCCCAGGCCAGATATGGCATTGCTCAACCGCAGCTTGCGGACGATGGCCAAAATCTATCCGCAATTCGAGGCGGCTCAAATCACGCAAGCCTGGGCTGGCCTCATCGACGTTGCGCCGGATGCTATCCCCTATATCGGACAGCTGCCGTCCACGCCGGGGGTGACGTTAGCGACAGGTTTTTCCGGTCATGGTTTCGGGATCGGCCCGGCTGCGGGCGGGCTCGCCGCCAGAATCGCCGTCGGTGACGCGTCCGAAGCAGGCGTCGCCTCAATGCGGCTGACCCGCTTCAACGATGGCTCGCCGATCATTCTAGGGACGGGGCCGTGACGGTATGGAGACCTCAGCCCGACAGTGATTGGGGTGAGAAAACTTGATCACTGTCGGGTCGCGCCGCCCCGCCGCGTTCGCCAAGCCTCAAAAATTTCGGTGAAATCCTCCGGCTCCTCGTCATATCGCAGCACGTCGGGCGGCAGCGCCGTAAAGGCGCGGGCGCTGTGGAGCCAGATATGCGCCACGGGCTGCAGCTCCTGGAGGTTGTCGATTCCGCCAGCCTTCACGCTGATCACCGAGTCTCCTGGAATGCGATGGAACACCCGCGCTCCACAGGTTGAGCAGAAGGCGCAGTCCATCTTGCCGGAAAGGGCCGCCACACGGCTCCAAATCTGCGGCGTTCCCTTAATTAAGGTGAAAACCGCCGCATCAACATAGAGCGACAGGCCATGCGCCGACATG
This sequence comes from Paracoccaceae bacterium, assembly GCA_019634215.1. Lineage (GTDB taxonomy): Bacteria > Pseudomonadota > Alphaproteobacteria > Rhodobacterales > Rhodobacteraceae > JAHQVS01. The sequence goes on from JAHQVS010000211.1 coordinate 3,522, forward strand.
GATTGCCTCTGACATTCCGTGCAGTGGCAGGCGGCGAAGCCGAGCGGTTCGCTGGCGACCTCATAGCGTAGCGCGCCGCATTGGCAGCCGCCGGTGAGTGGAAAATCGGTCATCCGCGACGCACTCCATGGAAACAGTTAACCCGAGGCGTCCTCGCTTTTGGGTGCTGCGGATTTAGCGGCCCGCCGCGCCGCGCCGCCTTTGCCACCGGATTTCGAGGCGCCCTTCACCGCGCGCTCGATCCGGGCCAGCACCCTTTCCGGGTCGCGTCGCCAATCCAGCCCGAGCACGGTCATGGTTTTCCAGCCAAAGGCGCGTAGTGCGCCGGGTTTGACCACATGGCGTTCGATGAGGTCGCGGGTAGCGTAATGGCGCGGGCCGTCTATCATAACGGCCAGATGATGCGGGTCGCCAGCTTTGCTGCGTACGGCGACGTCGCAGACGAAATCCGACTCGCCCACACCTAAATCCGCCATCAAGCCTCGATCCCGTAAACCGGCGGCGATTTGCGCCGCCAAGGCGCTGGTGTGGGCTTCGCGTTCAGCGGCGGCGTGAGGGGCGGCGGTGGCCAGGGCGCGACGCATGCCCTCAGCGTCGCCGCAGCTCACCGCCTCGGCGTAGCGCAGGTAAGTTTTCAGGCAGAGCGCGCCTGTGTTGTAGTCGTTGGTAATCGCGTCGGCCTTAATCGTGGAGACCAGCGCCACATGCTCTTTGGCGCGGCTGAAGATCACGTTCAGCCGCCGCTCGCCCCCAGCGCGGTTAATCGGGCCGAAATTCATCCGCATCACCCCGCGTGGGTCCGGCGCGTAGCAGACCGAGACGATGATCACGTCGCGCTCGTCGCCCTGCACGTTTTCCAAGTTTTTGACGAACAGTCCGGCGAACTGATTATCTTCCTCACGCTCCAGTTCGGCCTCATAGGCTTCGGCGAATTTGGCGTCGTCACGGGCCAAACGCTCCAGTGCGCGTTCGATTTCGGTCTGCTGCGCTTCGGAGAAGGCGATGACGCCGATGGATTTACCGGTTTGCTTTTTCAACAACCCGCGCACCATTTCGGCCACATATTGGGCTTCGCCCCGGTTGCGGCGCTTATCATAGGTGGCGAAAGGGGTGTGGTGGAAGCTGACCGACCGCGCCAGCGCCTCACGCCAGTATTTTGCGCCGTCGATCGGGCTTTCGGCCACGATCGGCGCTTCCGAGGCGGCGCGGCGGGGCGAGGGGATCGAGATCAGTTTGCCGCCGTAGAACACCGCGTTGGAGAAGGCGATAAGCTCCTCTGAGCGGGAGCGATAGTGCCAACCGAGCAGAGTGGAGGGCAGGCGCTTGGCGGCTTGGTTCAGCAGGCTGTCGGCGTCCAGGTCCAGGCTGTCGGTCTCCTCCTCGCCAAAATCCAGATCGTCGGAATCGTCGAGATCACCGCCGCCGCTGGAGAAGAAATTGGTGGGCGGCAGCTGTTTGTCATCGCCGACCACCACAACTTGCGGAGCGCGAAACAGGCTGGGCGCAGCGTCCTCGATCGGCACCTGACTGGCCTCATCGAAGATCACCACATCGAATAGGTCTGGCGCCAGCGGTAGCACGTCGGCGACCGACAGCGGGCTCATCAACCATACTGGCTTGAGATCGCGGATCAGCCGTCCGGCGTCGCTTGTCATCAGTTCGCGGACAGAGCGGAAGCGGGTGGATTTGCCCAGTTCGCGGTCGAGATCTTGGCGAGCGCGGATGAAGGCGTTGCGCTCGGCGCGCTGTTGGCCGTCGATTTCGAGGTCCAGGTTGGTGGTCAGCGCCATATGCTGCGCGAAACGGGCGCGGGCGCGGTCGACCAGCAGGTCGGCTGTTGTGTCCCGCATGTCAGCCAGCGCGTCTGCGACCATCTTGCCGGCATCGTCGAGGGTGGCGCCTTGGGCCTCGCGCAGCGCCGGGCGCGACGCCAGGGCACGCTCCACGGTCGCTTCTGCGATCACGGCGTCGAGGCCGGGGATGTCTAGATCGAGATGGCGGAGCGCCGCGCGCACCGAGTTGGGGGCCGCCGAAAGTTCCCGCAGCGCCGGGGCGAAGGCGGGGAGAGTCTCTTTTGAGTTCAATAGGTTCGAGAGCGCTTGCAACGCCTCGGCCACCGGCATGCCCTCGATGCTCTCAAAGCAGGTGTTGATGGTGGCCCGGGCTTCCTCGGCGGCGGTTTTGAGCCGGGAGAGGCCGCGCAGACGCTCGGCGGCGGCGTCGCCGTCGACTGCGACCAGCTCCATCAGTGGTGCGGCGTGGACGCCTTCGCGCGGGCGGCCGGCGTCGCGTTCCGCCACCAACTCCATCGCCTCGTCGCCGTCGCGCAGGCCGATGCAGGCTCCGAGCGCGCGGTGGGCGCGGGCGAGTTCGGCGGCGGCTTCATGCTCGGCGGAGAGGTCACTGAGCATGTCGACGATGCGCGGCTTGATGGTGAGTTCTTCCAGCCCGGCGCGGGCCGTCACTTCTGCTTTAACCTGCCGCCAAGCGCTTGAGATAAAGGAGAAAAACCCGCCTTCGTAGCGCAGGGCGAGGCCAAGGGCGGCTTCGGTCTCTACTGGTGAGAGCTTGTCCCGCCACAGGGTGGTCTTCTCCTGGGCGCGAGAGAGGGCTTGCTCGGCCTCGTGATGCCAGCGCAGGTCATTGCGAAAGCTCTCCGCCAACAGGCTGTCTGAATTTAAGATCGCCAATTTGCGGGCGTCGGCCACCGGCAACAGACGGGCGGCGTAGTCGATTTGCGCGAACAGGGCGGCCAAGGGCGGCGGGGCCAACTCGGCGGCGGC
>JAHQVS010000212.1 GCA_019634215.1 Paracoccaceae bacterium
CGCCTCGTTCGGGGGCGTTCCGGCGTTAATCCGCCCCTCCATGTCTTCGACCACCACCAGACCGTTGTCCACCAGCAGACCCAAGGAGATGATCACCGCCGCGATCGACACCTTCTCGATGTCGATGCCGATCATCAACATCCCCGCCAGCGAGAACATAACCGCAAATGGCACGATACAGGCGATCACGAACGCGGCCCGGAACCCGAGGAAAGCCAACATCACCACCAACACCACCAGGAATGTCTGCCCGACATTTGACAGCGCGCCATTGACCGACTCGGTGATCGCCGTCTCTTGAAAGGTGGAGATGTTGAATGAGATGCCAATCAGCTGGCGTTGTTCCAGGTCGATGATCTTCTGCTTCAGCACCCGGCCCAATCGCTGAACATCGGCGCCGTCGGACATCTCGACGCTGACAACCAGCGCCTCCTCGTTATCATAAAAGATCGGCTCATTCTTAGGGTCGACATAACCGCGCCGCACCGTCAGCAGATCTTCCAGCCGCACATAACCTGAAAGACCGCTGACCTTGGTCAGCACGTTGCGGATCTCTTCCTCGCTCTTGAGATCGCCGTTGGCCTCCAACAGAATCCGGGCGCCGCCCGCGTCGATCTCCCCCGCCGGCAAAATGACATTCTGCGCCTGTAAATCTGACAGCAGTTGGCTGAGCTGAACCCCGACCGAGGCCAGCTTGCGGTTATTGAGGTCGAGCCAGATCCGCTGATCTTGCTCACCCAATATGTCGACCTCGGTCACTCCTTCGAGCTGATAAAGCTCGCGTTGCAGATCCTCGGCCACCATCTCCAACTGGGCCAGATTGAACCCATCGCCCGTGATGGCGACGGTGGCGACTGAGACGTCGCCGAAATTGCTGTTCACGAACGGCCCGCTGGTTCCGTCGGGCAGCTCGGGAACGACATCTTGCATCTTGTTGCGCAAGTCCTCCCAGGCGCTCTCGATACCAGCGCCGTTCACCTGATCGTAGAGATAGACATAGAACAGTGCTTGGCCCGGGGTGATGACGGTCTCGATATCCTCGACGGAGCCGATCTCACGCACCTTGCGCTCAATCGGGTCGGCGATCAGATTCTCGATCCGCTCGGGCTCCATGCCATCGAAGGTGGCGACGACCGTGGCGGTGCGGATGGTCACCACCGGGTCCTCACGCTTTGGCAGGCTGAGGTAGGACAGCAGCCCCACCGCCAGAATCGTGATCATTACTAAATAGGTGAAGCGATCTTTTTCCAGACCGAAGCGGGTGATGGCGTCCATGCAGCCTACTCCCAACCGGCGCTGGCGGCGTCGATCGGGTTGACCTCCATGCCGTCACGCAAGAACGCAACGCCCGCAATCGCGACTTTTTCGCCAGGCTCCAACCCTTCGATCACCAGGAAGCTATTTCCGCGGATGCCGGCCATCACCACCGTGCGCCGCCGCACCACGCCAGCGTCAGGATCATAGATGTACATCTCGATCGGCGAGGCTTGGCGCGGCCCGGAGCCCTCAGGAATGTCATTTTCCATAACCGCCGCCGTGATTGGGATCAGATAGCCCTCCGCCGTCGGTAGTTGAAACTCGAACGCAACCTCGACCGCCATGCCCGCCTTCAAGATCGAATGAACCTCCTGCAACTCCACGACCACCGGAAAGGAGGACACCGTATCAGCGCGTTCGCCCAGTTCGCTGACCACCGCCTGAAGCACGATGTCGGGGTCGTCGGCGAGACGCACCTTGGCGGTGGAGCCCACCACCAGATCCTTCACGGTGTCGAAATTCACTGAGAACGACACCTCGTAAGCATCAGAAGCGTAGAGCGAAGTGATGGTTTGCCCGGCGGAGACGGTGGCGAAAGGATCGACATCGACGGTGTTCAGGATGCCATCGAATGGGGACTCCAGCACGGAATCGGACAAATCCTCTTGCGCCGAGGCCAAGGACTTCTCAGCCTGCCGCAACTGCGCCCGGCTCCGCTTCAAATCGGCATCCGCGTCGTCACGCTGCACCCGAGTGCCGGCGCCGCGCTTGAGCAGCTCGGCGGCGCGCTGGAAATCCTCCTGATCCTGCGCCAGCGTCGCCTCCGCTTCATCCACGGCGGCGGCGCGGTTTTCGATTTCGATCTGGAACTGCTCGCTGCCCAGGCGCGCCAGGGTTTGGCCTTCCTTGACGCGCTGGCCCACCGACAAATCCAAGTTGCCCAACCTGCCCGCCACCTCAAACGACAGCGAGGTGATCTCAATCGGCTCCAACACGCCTGGATAGCGCCGCGCCACGGTCTCCTCGGTCGCGTTCACAGTTGTGGTCAGCAAGCCCCGGATCGGCGGCTCCTCCACTCCGGCGCTGGGATCGGCGGGACCACACCCAGCAAGCACTGCCGCAAAACCGACCACAACCGCCCCCGAAAAGGCGCGTCCCCAGAACCGGGCGCGCTGCGCTCGAACGTGAATTAAACCGAGAATCTCAGGGCGCACTGTCTTCCCCACTGTGGACTTGAAATATTCACCTCTAGTGATCCGCAATAAACCGATAAAACAAAAATATCAGCCGGTTTTTTGCCTTCCCAACGCTTAATTTATCGCCCAAATTTTGGCACTGAATAGAAAATGGCATTAAATATACATGCGATGCTCATTTTTGCGACAAAGGACGACATGGAAAACTGGAACGAAGTTCGAACCGCCTACCAAGTGGCGCGACTGGGGACGGTCAGCGGCGCCGCAGAAGCGCTTGGGCTGCACCGCGTCACGGTGATGCGCCATATCGATGTTCTAGAGGCGTCGCTCAGCGAAAAGTTGTTTCTGCGCCACATCAAGGGCTACACCCCGACCGACGCTGGCTATGAGATGATGCGGGTCGCACAGGACACCGAGGATCGGTTTCAGCAACTTTCCGCCCGCATCAAGGCGCAAGCCCAAGTACAGGCCGGTGAGCTTGTGGTCACCTCTCTGCCGGTGGCCGCGCGATTGATCATGCCGGCGTTACAGGCGTTCCGGTTACAGCACCCTGCGGTCAACCTCCGCCATATCGCCAGCGCCCGCACCTTAAAGCTGGAGCGGGGCGAAGCGCACATCGCAGTGCGCACCGCCACTAACTCCCCTGAGGCCCCGGATAACATCGTTCAAGAATTCCGAAGCTTTCAATTCGGCTTATTCGCCAGCCCTGACTATCTCGACCGGCGCGGCATGCCTGAAACCTTGGCGGACCTGAAACATCATGACTTTGTCGCCCCTGACGCCATCGACAACTCCAATTCAGCAGCCCTCTATTTGAAATGGCTGCGGGAGCTGGTCCCGGCGGACAATATCGTGTTTCGCAGCACCGACATAACCTGCCTGCACGAAGCGATTTTCGAAGGCGTTGGGATTGGCTTTTTAGCTCTGTCTATGCCTCAGCCCAGGGAGGTGACGCATATTCCCCTGGAGGGCGTGCATCACTTGGTGCGCCTCAACTTGGTGACGCATGTGGACTTGCACCGCACCAAGCGGGTGCAGGCCTTGCTGCGTGTCCTGAATGAAAAGGTGCGCCACGATCTATGAGCGGCTCTGATGATCGACCGGATCTAAGCAGAATTGCGCTTTTACGCACATGTCACGCCCAAAAACTAGACAGTGATAACAATCGACAACAACCCCCGCTGAAATTAACATTCCAACGGGGGCTTCTCGCTTTCTTGTTGTCTTAATCACAGCCGTTACACACGGGTGAAGGTTTATGCATAGACATCTTCTCACATTCCTCACCCTGACGGCCATCATCACCGGATGGCTGCAGCTCCCACCCCAAACCGCCCGCGCCAACACCGACCGCCCCAAAATCGCTCTGGTGCTCAGCGGCGGCGGCGCCGCCGGCATCGCCCATGTCGGCGTCATCCGGGAGCTGGAGCGCATGGGCATCCGCCCCGACTTTATTGCGGGCACCAGCATGGGCGCGGTGGTCGGCGGCCTCTATGCCTCCGGCTTCACCCCTGACGATCTAGAGCGCGCTGTGACGGAAGTGGATTGGACCCGCATCCTCGACGACGCGTCGGAGCGGGACTTAGTCCAACCGAGCCGGCGCGACAGTCGGCTTGACGATCTCTCCGTTCTCGCCGATTTGCCAGTGGGCCTCGGCGCCGACGGGCCTCAGATCTCCGCCGGGCTGGTCGACGGCGTCAAACTCACCCTGATTTTGCGTGAGCTGACATTCCATGCCGACGGAATTGACGATTTTGATGAGCTTCCAATCCCCTTCCGCGCCGTCGCCACTGACCTGCTGAACGCCGAGCCCGTGGTGCTGGGTCGCGGCGACCTTGGCAGCGCCATGCGCGCCTCAATGTCGATCCCCGGCTTCTTCCCGCCGGTGAAGATCGACGGCCGGGTATTGGTGGATGGCGGCGTCACCAACAACCTGCCGATCGACATCGCCCGCGACATGGGGGCCGATATCGTCATAGCCTCGTTCATCCCGCCCTCCCTCGCCACCGAGGAGGATGTGCAATCGCTCACGGGCGCGCTTGGCCAATCGATGGCGATCTTCATCCACGCCCGCTCTCGGTTCCTGATCTCCACACTCGGCGCCGACGACGTGCTGTTGCGCCCTGGCGTCGAGGACGTCGGCATGTTGGCTTTCGAGGAAGCGCCCGACACCCTGGTCGCCGGGGCCGCAGCGGTGCAGGCGCAGTCGGCGGCGCTGAAGCGCTTGGCTTCGTCGCGCCTGCCACTGTCGCCCCGTCCAGAGGTGGGAAACACCGCCAACGCCGAAATCAGCTACGACCGCATCGTGGTTCGATATGACGGCAGGCTCGACCCGGAAATCATCCGTCGGCGTTTGGATCTGCCCGCCGCCGGCGCCGTAACTCCGAAACAAATCGAACGCGCCGCGCGCCGCGTCTACGGCATGGAGCTGTTCGAAAACGTCACCTATCGTCTGGAGCGCGAGAACGGCGAACGGGTGCTGGCGTTCACCGCCATCCCGCGCAACCAGGGGCTGTTGAAGCCGCGTTTAGGCTTGGCGCTCTCGAATGTGTTTGGCGGCGACAGCGACTTCACCATTGCCGCCGGCGCCACCCTACCGGAGATCAACCGGCGCGGCGGCCGCCTCGACATCGACTTGGCCATCGGCGAAACCGAGGGCGGCATCCTCAGATTTGAGCAGCCGTTGGATCTCAATCTGGAGTTCTACGTCGGTGCTCAAGCCAGCTTTATCCGGCGACGCGGCACGCTGTACCAGGACATTGACGACCCGCTGGCGGACATCACCGTCGATGAAGCCAACACTACCGTGCTCTTCGGTTGGACGCCCGGAAATTGGAGTTCGATCACGACCGGTTTGGGATATCAGCATCAAACCTCCAAGCTTGAACTCGGCAATATCCCCGGCACCAACTTGGACCAGATCACCGAGGATGAGCTGCTGCTCAGCTTCGCCATCGACTATGACACTCTGGACGATACCGATCTGCCCACCAGCGGCGTTCAGGTCGGCGCCCAGATCAGCTACGACCTGCTCGGCTCTGACACCATCGGCGAATTTCAGCTCGACGCCCTGGCCGCCCAGTCTTTCGGGCCCCACACCATCTCGCCCTACATTTTCCTGGAGGGCGAATTAGAACCCGACACCTTCAGCCCGCACTTCATCGGCGGCTTCCCGCTCTTGCCGGGCTTTGACGATAACGAACTCGTCGGCGACGTCGTCAGCGTGCTGGGGGTGAGATATTATCGCCGCACCGACCTGATTCCGTTGTTCGGCAGCGAGGCCTTCATCGGCGGCGGCGTCGCCTATGGCGGCGCTTATAGCGATTGGAGCGACGTCGTCGACCCCGACGGCGGATATTTCTCCGCAACGGTGTTCACCGGTTTCGAGACCAGCTTAGGCCCAGCAATGCTGGCCTTCGGCGCCGCAGAACAGGGGCAGTTCAGCGGCACGTTGACGTTAGGAACCCGGTTCTAAGCAGTGGAGCGATCTACAACTTTGCGTCGCTGCGTAATGTCGGCGGCATCATGAAGTCAAAATCATCCATGGTCAGCAGCTCGAACTCCAAGACCGTAAAGAAGGCGGCCCAGAGCACCACGGTGAGAAGAGTAGTCCACAACGCCTTGCGACCGAAATTGAATGAGGAGGGGGCGCCCTCCGGGGTGCCGGGCTCGACATCCCCGGCCTCAGCCTGGGTTGTCAGGCCGCGCGGCAGGATCACCAACAGGCACACGAACCAGATCACCGCGAAGGCGACAATTCCGCCGGTTACACTCATCAGGCTTGCTCCAGCTCGACCAAGGCGCCGTTAAAATCCTTCGGGTGCAAGAATAGCACCGGCTTGCCATGGGCGCCGATCTTCGGCTCGCCATCGCCCAGCACCCGGGCGCCGCTGTCCTTGAGCTTATCGCGGGCGGCGCGGATGTCGTCGACCTCATAGCAAATGTGATGAATGCCGCCGGACGGGTTCTTCTCTAAAAACCCAGCGATCGGCGAGCCCTCCCCCAGGGGCGCCAACAGCTCGATCTTGGTGTTCGGCAGTTCGATAAACACCACCGTCACTCCATGATCCGGCTCCGCCTGCGGCTCGGAGACCTTGGCCCCCAAGGTCTCCCGATACAACGCCGCCCCAGCGGCGAGATCCGGCACGGCGATGGCGACATGATTTAGGCGGCCGATCATAGCAATTTCTCCAAACGACGCAGGCTCAAGCAGCGCCGTTGGACAAACTTGGCGCGCGGGCAGGATAAGCTCAAAGCTTGTGAAATACCCTTATACAAGCTCAAGGACGGCCGCTACGTCTCCATGCAATCCACGTATCCCCTGCGCACAGCCCTACTCTGACTTTTCAAAAAGCTCAGCCACCTCAAAGACATCATCGAAAAACCGGAGGGCTTTTTTATAGAATTCCGAGTCTGCGTCGAAAGCGAATACGGGCGCGTCGACATTGGTGCTCCGCACGAACGGTCCAAAGAAACCAACATCTTCGGCCAGGAAGAGCCGACCGGCTGGAATCCGGTCAATCAACCGCACTTCGTATGAGAAATTGAACCCCTCCTGTCGACGGCAATACGCCTGAACCTGCCTCAGATCCTCAACCGAGCGTTCAATCAGTTGTTTCTGATCGCCAGCCACAACAGGGATGTTAGAGCGTTCGATCGTCTCCTCAAGCTTGCGTTGGAAACCGCGCGCAGAAACACGCTCCGGCCACGAAGACTTAAACTCAGTGGAAGACATAAACACGACACTGCACGATACGTTCTCAGGCACAGCGCGTTCGCACATTTTCTCCAAAGTATCTTTTAAAAATGACCTGAATGAATGCCCTCCATTCAGCAGCCATATTTTTATACTATTACTCTTCGATTTTCGCAGGTGTTTGCCGATTTCCCCAAACTCGATCTGTTTAATAAAGCCAGCACCATCGTCCAGGTCATGAATGTAAGTCGGAACCTCAGCGCCAATGGACCGTCGAATTTTAACCAGCGGGTCTTCTGTTTGGCGCTCATAATCAAGGAAATAATATGGATCATCTTTGGTCAGGTCTTGCGCCTGGTTCACATCAATATCATCAATGAACAGAAAGACGATCTCGATAGGATGTCCCTCACCTTGCAACCTCCGAGCCTCTTCAACCTCTCGGCGTGGCCATTCTTTATCAAATGATCGTTTTGATAACAGCGCGATAAGAAATCGAGACTTCTGTATTTCAGGAAAAATCTTAGACAGTAAGTGCTCGTTGTTCTGCCTTTCCGTCGCCCGCATATGCTCTTCATCAATCCAGGCGCTTAAGTTGTGGCTATGAAAATACCGCCTGATCAATCGAGCAAAATATCGATCTTCCGAGCCATATGATAGAAACACATCATATCCCGCCACTCTCATACCCTCCCCTTGGCATTACAATTAGGTGACGTTTAAGGCGTATTTCTGCCGCCCCGGAACCAAGGTCCGTCAAATTTTTCAGTAAAGCCATAATCCGGAGCGAGGAGTTTTGACAGATTTAGTCACCGAACACCAAAGTGCCGTTTGAAGATTAAGCGTGCTTGTGTTCACGGATAGTTCTGCAGGCCTTACGCCGGATATCTATACTTAAGAGAATAGCTCTAAACGCCTTAACTTTAAAGGCCCCCTCGAAAACAATCGCAACCAGACCAGCCTCCTTCAAGGCTGGCGGGCGGACCTGCCTGACTGCGATCACCCCCTCGCCTATTAAAACTCCTCAACGTGCCGGACACCCGGCAGCGCTTTCAGCGCGCCTTTCACCTGTGGGCTGACCGGATGAAACCCTGGCAACGCCATCTCCGCCTCCCAGCCTTCGTCCTGCGGGCAGATAATCACGCTCACAGGGCCAAAGCCACGCGGCGGGCGGCTGTCGCGGGGGATCTCGAAGCTGGGGCGGCCCTCGGCGGCAGTTTCCAGTCCGGATCGCACCAACTGCACGCCGTCAGCACCCTCCAGGAACACCCGAAGCCCGCTGGTCGCGGCCCCGGCGACCGCTTCGTCCAGTGGTTCCACGCCTTGGATGCGCAGCTTGACCTGATCGCCCTCTTTCTCTGCGTCGACGCTCAGCACCACGCCACAGCCCGGCTCCAGCAGATCTCTTGACGCAAGCAGCGTGTCGGAGAACACCACCGCCTCGAACATGGCGGTCGGGTCGGAAAGCTGGACGAAGGCGAACTTGGTGCCCTTCTGGCTCTTGCGCTCCTGCCGGCTCAGCACCATTCCAGCGACTCGTCCGGTGAATTTTGAACCGGCCATCGCGGCGATATCGTTAAAGCTCAGCACCCGCTTGCGCTTGAGCGCGCCGGCGTAATCGTCGAGCGGGTGGCCAGAGAGGTAGAACCCCACCGCCGCCGCCTCCTCGGAGAGCTTCTCGGTTGGAGCCCAATCAATCGAACTCGACAGGCGCGGCGGCGGCGCAGCGACGCCCTCGCCGCCGAACAGCGACACTTGATTAGAGGCCCGCTCGGCTCGGGTCGTCGCCGAGTAAGCCACCAGCGTCTCCACCGACTGAAACACCCGCTGACGATTGCCCTCCAATTGATCGAAGCCGCCGGATCGGGCCAGCATCTCCATCGCGCGCTTGCCCACCGCCTTGAGCTCGACCCGCTCGGCGAAGTCTAACAAGCTCTTGAACGGCCCATTGGCCTCCCGCTCGTCAACGATCAGCTTCATCGCCTCACGACCGACATTCTTCAGCGCGCCAAGGGCGTAGCGGATTTGGCCATCGTGCTGGGGCTTGTCGCCCTCCTCCGCATCCTTGTTCTCAGCGTCTGCCGTTTCAATCTCGCGATACTCCACGGTGAAGGCGTCGCCGGAGGCGTTGACGTCGGGCGGCAGCAGCTCGACCCCCATCCGCCCCAGCTCTTGCGCATAGGCGCTCAGCTTCTCGGTGAGATGCATATCGAGATTCATAACTGCCGCCATGAACTCGACCGGATAGTTCGCCTTCAGATAACCGGTCTGATAGCTGACATAGCCGTAGGCGGCGGCGTGGGATTTGTTAAAGCCGTAGTTGGCGAATTTCTCTAGCAGATCAAAGACTTCGATCGCCTTCTTCTCATCAACGCCGTTTTCCTTCGAGCCCTTGACGAATTTCGGGCGCTCGGCGTCCATGGCCTCCTTGATCTTTTTGCCCATAGCCCGGCGCAACAGGTCGGCGCCGCCGAGGCTGTAGTTCGCCATCACCTGGGCGATCTGCATCACCTGCTCCTGATAGACGATGATGCCCTGCGTCTCGGCCAGGATGCCGTCGATCATCGGATGCAGTGACTCAAGCGGCTCGCGCGCATGCTTGACGTTGCAATATTTTGGGATGTTCTCCATCGGCCCAGGGCGGTACAGCGCCACCAGTGCGATGATGTCTTCGATGCAAGTGGGTTGCAGCTGACGCAGGGCGTCGCGCATGCCCGAGCTTTCCACCTGGAACACGGCCACGGTGTCGGCGCGGGAGTAGAGGTCGTAAGTTTTCTTGTCGTCGATCGGGATGGCGTCGATATCAATGTCAACGCCCCGCACCTTCAGGAAATCCAACGCGTTCTGGATCACGGTCAGGGTTTTCAGGCCGAGAAAGTCGAACTTCACCAGCCCGGCGGGCTCGACCCATTTCATGTTGAACTGGGTGACCGGCATGTCCGAGCGCGGGTCGCGATAGAGCGGAACAAGCTGCTCTAGTGGCCGATCGCCAATCACCACCCCGGCGGCGTGGGTGGAGGCGTTGCGATACAGCCCTTCGATCTGCTCGGCAATGTTCAGCAACTCGGTGACGATCGGCTCATCTTTTTCAATCTCGGCGAAGCGCGGCTCGTCCTTGCGCGCCTTTGAGACTGAGACCGGCTTCACCCCCTCGACCGGGATCAGCTTCGACAGCCGGTCCACCTGCCCATAGGGCAGTTGCAGCACCCGCCCGACATCCCGCACCGCCGCCTTCGATAGTAACGCGCCGAAGGTGATGATCTGGGCGACTTTCTCATGCCCGTACCGCTCTTGAACGTAGCGGATGACCTCCTCGCGGCGGTCCTGGCAGAAATCGATGTCGAAGTCCGGCATCGACACCCGTTCCGGGTTCAAGAAGCGCTCGAACAGCAGTTGATAGCGCAGCGGGTCGAGGTTGGTGATGGTAAGGGCGTAGGCCACCAGCGATCCCGCGCCGGAGCCCCGCCCAGGACCAACCGGGATGTCCTGATCCTTGGCCCATTTGATAAAATCTGCGACGATCAGGAAATAGCCGGGGAACCCCATCCGCTCGATCACGCCCAGCTCAAAATCCAACCGCTCTACATAGGTTTCACGTGGAGCGGACGGCTCGATCTGGGTTAACCGCCACTCCAGCCCCTCATGCGACTGTCGGCGCAATTCGGCGACCTCGTCATCGGCGAATTTCGGTAAGATCGGCGGTCGGGTGCGCGGGCGGTAGGCGCAGCGCAAGGCGACTTCGACTGTGTTGTCTATCGCCTCCGGCAAATCGGCGAACCGTTCGCGCATCTCGTTAGGCGATTTGAAATAATGTTCAGGTGTGAGCTGACGGCGGTCGCTTTCAGCGACATAGCGGCTGTCAGCGATGCACAGCATAGCGTCATGGGCCTCAAACAGATCGGGCGTGGCGAAGTACACCTCGTTGACGGCGACGATCGGCAAGTCACGGGCGTAGGCGATCTCCAGGAAGCTATCCTCGGTGGCGGCTTCAGGGTCGGTCCAGATTGCCCCGCTTTCCTCGCCGTCGTCATCAATCACCACTTGGCCATGGCGGTGCAGCTCAACATACAGCCGGCGGGGGAACAGCTCAGCGAGGCGCTCGATCACCGCCTCCGCGCCGACGCGATTGCCCGCCTGCAACAACCGCCCCGCCGGGCCGTTTGGGCCGCCAGTCAGGCAGATCAGACCCTCTAGATGGGTCTCCAACAACCCCCAGGACACTTTCGGCTCCGCCTCGCCGCTATCCAAGAAGGCGCGGCTGACGAGGCTCATCAGATTGAGATATCCAGCCTCATTCTGAGCGTAGAGCACGATCGGGGCCGGGGGGATCTCCTTGCTGCGCGACGCCCCTGCGGCCTCCGGAGCGAGTTGCGCCGCAGCGGGCGCGCCAGGGCCAGCGTAATCGAGATCGAGCTGACAGCCGATAATTGGCTGAACTCCAGAGCCGACCGCGATTTCCGAGAATTCCAATGCGCCGAACAGATTACCGATATCCGCCAAGGCTACGGCGGGCATCCCATGCCCAACGCACAGTTTTGGCAGCGCCTTGACGGTGATCGCCCCTTCCAGAAGCGAGTAAGCGCTGTGCACGCGCAAATGAATAAAGCCGCTGGTCTCCATCGCCGCCTCCGAGCTTTGCCCGCTATTCACCGATGCGCTCATGCCTCACCTCGCCCCAAGAATACGATCGCCAAGAGACTACAGTCGAATTTTAGTCGTCAAACACGGTGAATCTACGTACACAAATGTCATCGGAGCTAGGGGGCCGACGCGGCGCTGAATTGCTTCACTTCTTTGGAAGAGTTGTAATTAACACAGCACCGGATAGGGGTGGGGAAGCGCCGGGTCCTTGGACCCGGCGCTCTTTTCTTTTGTATACTTAGCTCATGAAGCTGCGGACCGTTTTTCATTTTGCCTACATCGTGCGGCACGCGGACAAAACAACCGAAATCAGTGGATTCTGGAAGCAATGTGCGGCCGGATATTAGGCAGACGCCGTCCGTTTCAGCATGACTGCTGTTCATAACTCAATGACACGGCCCATGCGCATCTCGACCATGCGGTCCATTCGCTTCGCCAATTCGATATTGTGTGTGGCGATCAATGCCGCCACGCCTTGATTGCGCGCCAGATCCAATAGCTCCCGGAACACCACCTCCGATGTCTCTGGATCGAGGTTGCCAGTCGGTTCGTCCGCGAGAAGCAGGCGCGGATTGTTGGCCAAAGCCCGGCAAATCGCCACCCGCTGCTGCTCCCCGCCCGAAAGCTCGGCGGGGCGGTGATTGAGCCGCTCGGCCAAGCCCAAACGCACCAGCAGCTCGGAGGCTTCGGCCTCGGCCAAATGCTTGCGCCGTCCGGAGATCAGTTGTGGCATGACCACATTCTCCAGCGCTGTGAATTCCGGCAGCAGATGGTGAAACTGATACACGAACCCGACCTCGATACGCCGCAGCGCTGTGCGGGTGCGGTCGTCGAGGCCGCTAACGTCATTCCCACCGAGCACCACCGCCCCTTTATCCGGGCGGTCAAGCAGGCCGCAAATATGCAGCAGGGTGGATTTGCCGGACCCTGACGGGCCGACCAGCGCCACCACTTCGCCCGGCATCAATACAAAGTCGACACCGCGCAACACGCTCAGAAAGCCGCTCGCCTGCGGGTAGCGCCGCACCACGCTGGCGAGCTGCAACGCCGCTTCCGGGACGTCGTCATATTCGACGTCGTCATCCTCAAACGCCGCCTCACTCATATCGCAGCGCCTCCACCGGATCGAGCCGCGCGGCGCGCCAAGCCGGATAGAGCGTCGCCAAGAACGACAGGCCGAGCGAGATGCCGACGGTCATAAACACGTCTTCCGCATGAACCTGGGCTGGCAGCTTACTGAGGATGTAGATGTCTTCCGGGAACACGTCGCCATTAGCCAAGAACGAGACGAAATTGGCGATCGGGTCGATATAGCCGCAGAACAACAGTCCGATCATCACGCCGGCGCCGGTGCCGACCAATCCGATGCTGGCGCCGCACATAAAGAACACCCTCAGCACGCCGCCCTTGCTCATGCCCATGGTGCGCAGAATGGCGATGTCCTTGCCCTTCTCCTTCACCAACATGATCATACCGGCGATAATGATCAGCGAGGCGATCAGGATCAGGAAGGACAGGATCAGGAACATCACCGTTCGCTCGGTCTTCAATGCGCCGATCAGACTTCGATTGCTCTCCTGCCAATCGCCGATCAACACCTCGCGTCCAGCCGCGACCTGGATGTCCTCGCGATAGCCAGCGAGCCGTTCCGGGGTCGCCACCATCACTTCGACCGCGTCTACCCCACCGTTCTTGTTGAAGAAGCGTTGCGCCTCGAACAAGGGCATGAACACCACGCCCTCGTCATAATGTGACATCCCGACCTTGAAGATATACAAGATCGTGTATGATTTCTTGCTTGGCAACACCCCGAATGGCGTGGTTTTGCCTCTGGCGGTGATCAGTGTGAGGCTGTCGCCGACCGACAAGCCCAGCTTGAAGGCCAGTCTCTGCCCGATGGCGACGCCGCGATCCCCTTCGAAGTCGCTAAGCGAGCCCATGCTGAACTCTGGATTCACCGACACCTTTTCCAAGGTTAAGATATCTTCTTTGGTGACGCCGCGCACCACCACACCGGCGCTATTGCGTGGAGCGGAGGCGAAAGCCTGGCTCTCCACCAACGGCGCGGCGCGCGTGACTCCAGGCACGGCGCGGATGCGGTCGGCGATCTCTCGATAATCCTGGAAGTCGTTCAGGCGCGACATCACCATCAGGTGACCGTTGACCCCGACGATCTTGCTGACCAACTCGGCCCGGAAGCCGTTCATAACCGACATCACGATAATCAAGATTGCGACGCCCAAGGCGATGCCAAGCAGCGAGAGCGCGGCAATCACCGAAATAAAGCCCTCCTTGCGGCGGGCGCGCAGATAACGGCTGGCCAGCATGCGCTCTTCGATGGAGAACGGCACGGTGGCGACGCTTTTGAGCGCCCGGCGCTCCTGCACTTGCCGAGCGGTGTCGGCGAAGGCGCGCGCACGCTCTTCGTCCGGCGCATCGTCCCAGGAGGCGTCAACTTCAGTCTTCGCGTTCGGGCGTGGCCGACGAGGCTGTGGTCGCGGAGACGGCTCTTCGTCGTCCTCGTCCCAAACATTGCCGCCGCCCGGTTGGTTAAACCCGCCATCGCGAGCGTCTGCCCCCTCTGCGCCGTCGAAGCCTGCGGGAGCCGCTCTGTCGTCAGGCGCAGCAGCCGCCGTGGCCGCGAAGGCGGAGCCGCTGTTTCGGCGGGCCTTGGCGGTGGACCGTTCGGCCTCGCGGCGCCGCTGCTCCTCTTTGCGTTGACGGTCAGCCTCGGCGCGCTCAACGGCGAGACGTTCAGCCTCCAGCCGTTCAGCTTCCTGACGACGCCAATCCTCTTCCTGACGACGGCGTTCCGCCTCAAGACGTCCAGCTTCCTGACGCTCAGCCTCCCGGCGACGGCGCTCAGCCTCCTGACGATCCGCTTCCTGGCGCTCAGCCTCTTGCTTGT
Organism: Paracoccaceae bacterium; assembly: GCA_019634215.1. Classification (GTDB taxonomy): domain Bacteria; phylum Pseudomonadota; class Alphaproteobacteria; order Rhodobacterales; family Rhodobacteraceae; genus JAHQVS01. The sequence continues at coordinate 14,699 of JAHQVS010000212.1, forward strand.
GGCGCTCAGCTTCAAGACGCGCAGCTTCTTGCCTCTCGGCCTCCTGGCGGCGGCGCTCAGCCTCCTGCCGTTCAGCCTCTTGCCGAAGGCGCTCAGCCTCTTGCCGTTGGGCCTCATGGCGACGACGATCAGCCTCCAAGCGCTCGGCCTCTTGCCGGCGGCGCTCAGCCTCCTGGCGTTTGGCCTCCTGTTGGCGACGCTCAGCCTCTAAACGCTCAGCTTCCTTCTGGCGACGCTCAGCCTCTAGACGTTCAGCCTCCTTCTGGCGACGCTCGGCCTCCAGGCGCTCTGCTTCCTTGCGGCGGCGCTCAGCCTCTTGACGCTCGGCCTCAAGCTGCTCAGCCTCCTGGCGGCGGCGCTCAGCCTCAGCACGCTTTGCTTCCTGTCTTTCCGCTTCCTTCCGGCGACGCTCCACCTGCTGGCGCTCAGCTTCAAGCCGTGCGACCTCAGCACGCTCAGCCTCCAGCCGCTCAGCCTCTTGCCTCTCTTGCTCCAACCGATGTCGTTCAGACTGTTGGCGCTCGACTTCGCGCTGCTCGGCCTCACGGCGTTGCAGCTCTTCTTGACGCCCGGGGTCTTTGCCCTGGCTCTCGCGCATGCGGCGTTCGGCGACAGCGCGGGGGCCAGTGCCCGCGCGCCATTTCGCCTTCTCGCGCGGCGCTGGCGGATCTTCGTCGAAAGAATCCATTGAGGCGGTGCGCTCCACCGGATCACCCCGGCCTCCGGCGCCGCCTCGGCGCCCCTTTGGCGGCGTGGCGGGTTGCGGCTGAGCGCGCTGTTGCGGCGGTTGAGCCCGCTGCGGTGGCTGTTGAGCCCGTTGCGGTGGCGGCGGTGGGGGCGGAGCACGACGAGGCGGCTCAGCTGGCTCCGATCCAGGCCCCGGCCGCAGCAATGAGCGATCCCGAGGCGCCTGTTGGCGTCCATGTGGGGCGTCAAACGCAGTCGGGACCGTCTCCTCTGCTGGTGAGAACGTCGGCCGCTTCGCGGGCGCCGCCAATGGATCGACGCCGCGTTCAGACGCCGGCCGCCGCCCCCCCCGCCGAACCGGAGGTTGATCCATGTCGAAATCAGCGCCGAGATCGCGCATCAGCCGAGCGTCTTCGTCGTCTTCCACCGTCTCGACCTCGCTGCGGCGCTCACGCGCCGGTCCGCCTAGAAGTTGCCGCCGCCTCTCCATTGGAGACAATCCGCCGCCGGCGTCGTCAACCGGCCGTCTGCGCCCGCCCGGCGGGTCATCGGGATGATCCAACGCTTTCTCTCCGCATCACAGCGCCATGGCGCCGACGACCGCCGCCGCCACAATCAGTTTAGATAAACCGAGGACAGCCGCGCGACAGCCTCCTCCGGCGTCATTTCTTCGGAGGCGCCGCCCCGGCGCTCCGTCAACTCGACGACGCCGTTTTTCAGACCGCGCGGACCAACTGTCACCCGCCACGGCAAACCAATCAAATCCATGGACGCGAACTTGGCGCCCGCCCGCTCCTCGCGATCATCGTAAAGCGGATCAAGACCCGCTTTGCGCAGCGCTGTGTAGATTGTCTCACACGCAGCATCTGCTTTCGAGTCGCCTTGTTTTAAATTGACAATCCCCGCGTGGAACGGCGTCACCGCCTCAGGCCAGATAATTCCGGCTTCATCATGACAAGCCTCGATAATCGCGCCCACCAATCGCGAGGGGCCAATCCCATATGACCCCATCTCCACAGGCGTCGACCCGCCATCCGGGCCCGTCACCATGGCCTTGAGCGGCTCGGAATATTTTGTGCCGAAATAGAAAATATGGCCAACCTCGATGCCGCGCGCGGTGAGCCGGCGTTCCTCAGGCGTCTCCGCCTCGAACACGGATTGGTCGTGTGTCTCGTCGGTGCGGGCATAGGGAGACGTCCATTTCTCAACGATTCCGGCGACATGAGCCTGGTCGTCGAAATCAATGTCGGCGTCTCCCAAATTCAGCTCGGTCACCGCACGATCCAAAAACACCTCCGACTCGCCCGTCTCCGCCAGCACCAGGAATTCGTGGCTGTGGTCTCCGCCAATCGGGCCAGTATCCGCCCGCATCGGCACCGCCGTCAGTCCCATGCGCTCGAACGTGCGAATATAAGAAACCAACATCCTATTGTAGGAATGAATTGCGTCCTCTTTCGTCAAGTCGAACGAATAGGCGTCCTTCATCAAAAACTCTCTCGCGCGCATGACGCCAAACCGAGGGCGAATTTCATCTCTGAACTTCCACTGGATATGGTACAGGATTTTCGGCAAATCACGATATGAAGTGACAGTTTTCCGAAAAATATCTGTGATCATTTCCTCATTAGTGGGTCCGTAGAGCATATCTCGCTCGTGACGATCACGAACACGGAGCATTTCCGGGCCATAAGCGTCATAGCGCCCCGACTCGCGCCACAGCTCCGCCGGCTGAATTGTCGGCATCAACATTGGTAAAGCGCCTGCACGCTGCTGTTCTTCGTGCACAATCTGCTCAATTCGCCGCAACACCTTGTAGCCAAACGGCAACCACGCATAGAGGCCAGCCGCCTCCTGCTTAATCATGCCGGCGCGCAGCATCAGCTGGTGCGAGACGATGCTGGCCTCAGAAGGCGTTTCTTTCAGGATCGGCAGCAAATACCGGCTCAGGCGCATGTTTTCGGGCCCCTTCAGGCGTCGGCGCGCGCGCCTCAGCGGCAACGGCGCGCGAGTTGATTCGGTGTGGACTCTCCGTTCGGCTATTAGGCGAGGGGAGATGGCTGCGCAACGCCTGGTCTGGGCTGGTGCGCCGCTCGCTCAGCCAATCCGCACCTTGGCGCGCTCCAATCTTAACGCATTGGCGAGCGCTTTCAGTCGCTTCTCCAACTCCTCCCCCGCCAAATCGACGGCGCGCCCTGTCAGCACTAGAGTTAAGCCCTCCTCATCGCGCTGCAATGGGCAGACCGGCAGCACCCCGGCTGAGGAGGCGCCTAGCATCGCCCCGAGACGCACGCCCCGGCCCAGCGCCCGCGCCAGATCTCGTCGAGGACGCGGCAACAGCACCGCCGCCGGCTCGGCCTCCATCGCAGCGCCGCCATTCTTATACCGATGCAAGAGAGCAACACCAATAAAGACGCGACCGAGGTGATCGACGCCGCCAAAGTTATTTCTTGTGACTAATTCGAAATTTGTCCTAGCGCGATAGTCGGGATGCGTGCGCCAACTGGCGTCGCTCAACAAACAAGCCGCCTTCGCCAACCGCGCATCGGCTGGGTCCGCCAGCTCAGGCAGCACCGGATATAGCCAGCGCCATAGCTCCTCACCGAAACCGGGACGGCGGGAATGGGAGCGCTCAATCATGGCGCAAGGCTGTAAGAGCGGGTCCTCGTCGCGCAGAGGGGCCGGCAGATGCTCCCACAACACCCCCTCGCGCAGCCCAAAAGCCGACAATGTCACCCGGCTCGGGCGCAACCGGCGGATCAACCGGCCCAGCACACGTGACGCGCCAGGCGTCACCGCCGCGCGGCGCTCGGACGCCTTGGTCAGCGCCCGCAGTTTCTCCACTGTCAGCCGCGCGCCCCAATCCGCCATCTCCCGCGCTTCCCCGCTCGGCAGCGAGAAGCCATGCAGCACACGCAGCGGATAATTCTGTTCGGCCATATGCGCCTTGACCAGCGATCGCCAGGAGCCGCCGACAATATAAAGCGAACAATCCGGCGCAAAGCGCCGCGACCCATCCGGCAAGGTGGCCGCCTCCTCCAGAATCGAATCGATGCTCGTATCCGCGTCGCCACTCAAGGCACGTAACCGCAACGGGCCAAGAGGGGTAGTCACCCCCTCGCCAACCTTCCCGCCCTGCAACTCGATCAGCTCCATCGAGGCGCCGCCAATATCGGCGACCACGCCATTGGCGTCCGGCTCGCCGACCATCACACCTTGCGCCGAAAGACGCGCCTCATCGGCCCCGGAAGCGACCCGCATTGAAATTTTGAGATCACGCTCGACCTGAGCCACGAATTCCGGCCCATCCTCGGCGTCGCGCAGCGCAGCGGTGCCGACAATGTCCAGCGTCTGCAATTGGCCGATGCCCTCGGCCAGCGCCTTAAATCGTTTCAGCGCCAGCAATGCGCGTTGCTTGCCGCTCTCCGACAACCGCCCCGTGCGCGACAGCTCTTCACCGAGCCCGCACAGCACCTTTTCATTGTAAAAAATCGCCGGTGACCGGATCGCGCCATCGAACACCACCATCCGCACCGAGTTGGAGCCCACATCCACCACCCCGATCCGCGCGCCCCTATCCTGGATCGGCCGAAACGCCCCCGCCAGACCGAGCGTTTTCAAGATGTCAGCCAACAGTTCGACCTCCCTTTAGGCCCTGCTCTGATACGAGTCACACCTGTCGCGGTGATGCAGACGCAGGTATGGCCAGGTCAAGCGGGAGCGTCCGCCAAACGCCCGCCAACGCCGGATCAAGGCGGAGGGCGGTTTCAAGAACACGCTTCACGGTTGAAACCGAGTAAACGGGCGATATGGCGCAGGGGGATTCACCCCGCCTGCTCCCGAAACGCCGACGCCGTCGCCCGTGCGCCCTGCAACATCCAAGCATGCTCGGAAGCGAAGAAAAACATCGTGATCCCAAGCTCGCGCAGCGCCTTTGTGCTCTCCACCGACGGCGCAAAGGTGACGGCCGCCTTGCCGTTCTCAGCCGCAGCCGCGCCGACCACGCCCATAGCCGCCCGCACCTTTGGATGGTTGAGATCGGTTTCGCCGTAGGACACCGCCAGATCCGCCGGGCCGACGAACAAACCGTCGAGCCCTGGTGTGGCCGCAATCTCTTTGACTGCTTCGACGCCCTCGGGC
>JAHQVS010000213.1 GCA_019634215.1 Paracoccaceae bacterium
CACACAGGCAGCCGAGACCCTTCCCTGCAAGCCAAGGGTTCGCACACGCCAACACGCGGAGAAACCGCCCGCATCTCAATTGAGACGCGGGCGACATGAAGTTTGCACCGAAACGTTTATTTCGGCTCGCGCGGCCAATTCAGCTCATGCGAGGCGATGGCGGATGGCGCCACCACATTATAGGAGCCGTCCTGAATCTGCCGCAGCACCATCGGCTTGGCGATGTTGTTGCCAGCTTCCGAGAATTTGATACCGCCATAGAAGGTCATCAAATCGGTTTCGGAGATCGCGTCCCGAAGCGCGTCCTTATCCAAGGTGCCAGCGCGCTCGAAGGCGTCCTTGAACACATACACCGCCGCCGAAGCCTGGGCGACCTGATACGGCACGGCCTTCTCGGCGTAATCGGTGTAAGCCGCCTTGAACTCCGTCTCGTAGTTCGCGGCGCTGCCGAAGATCGGATCTTCATAGGACAATGTCTCGGCCCACTGCGTCGAGCACAGGATGTCGTTGGCGGAGTCGCCGAAATTGCCGGTGACGTCGGCCGCCTCGCAATGGGTCAACGCGATCATCGGCACATCGATCTTTTGTTCACCGATCTGACGGACGGCGGTCGCCGCGCCCTTGGAGTGGCCGGAGACGATCAGAACATCAGGCTTGAGCAGCTTCACCTTGGTCAGGATCGCGCTCATATCGGCGAGGTCGCGCGGCAGCTTCTCGTCGATCACCACCTGCATGCCGTATTTCTCAGCGTCCTCATTCACGCCAGCACGAATGTCGAGCGAGAACGGATCATTCTCCACCGCAATCGCCACTTTGATGTCAGAGGGCTTTTTGCCTTCTTTCTCCGCCATCTCCGCAGCCAGTGTCACCGCCGAGGCGAGGTACTGCTCCGAAGTGGAGAGCACCGCGAACAGATATTTATAGCCCTTGTTGAACAGCGACCGCGAGGCGCCCTCAGCTTCGATCATTGGAATCTGATACTTCTCGGTGACCGGGGCGATCGCTTTGGTCAGGCCCGAGGAGTACGGGCCAAGCATGTATTGGACTTTGTCCTGATTGATCAGGCGCTCAGCCAAGGTTGCGCCGCGATCGCCCTTGGACTCGTCATCATAGTAGATGACTTCAAAATTATAGCATTTGTCGCCGACTGTGACGCCGCCATTGTCTTTAATTTTTTGAATGGCGAACTCATAGCCATTTTGGGTGTGATATCCGTTGGTTGAATATTTTCCGGTAAGGGAAATAGCCGCGCCTAAGGTGATGCTCTCGCAGTCTTGAGCCGTTGCAGGCGCCGCCATCGCCAGAAGTCCGGCGGATAACGCGGTCAACATGAGATTTCGCAAGAGTGGTGTCCTCCCAAACAAGGTGATTTATTGTTGAGGACGTCGATCGTCCTTTTGAGCCTGTAGCTCAACATGCGCAGAGAACAGATCTCAAGCGAAAACTGCCCGGCTTTGCGCGCGTTTTATATTATTCTCTCATTTTCAGAGGTCGGCGCGAGGGGCTCATGCGCGACGCCGGCGTAGTTCAGACAGGGTTTGCGTGACCGCTAAAATGCTCACACGTCGGTTGCTCTCACGCGTCACTCCCGCGATGTGGGGGGTTAGCAGCAGATTTGGCGCGCCGTCGAACACCGACGCCGCCTCGGCGGTTAACGGCTCTTCAGGGTACACGTCGATGGCTGCGCCGCCGAGACGCCCACAGCGAAGCGCCGCCGCCACCGCCGCCAGGTCAATCACTGGGCCTCGCGCCGAATTAATGAGAATCGACCCAGGCTTCATCCGCGCCAATGCTGCGGGGTTAATGAGATGGCGGGTCTCGTCGGTAAGCGGCGCATGCAATGACAGCACGTCCGCCTCGGCGAGCGCCTGATCCAACTCAACGCGCTCCACTCCGGTCCAAGCAGCCGCCGACGCCGGCAAATACGGGTCGACGGCCAACACCCGCATGTCGAAGGCTCGGGCCCGGCGGGCGACGGCGCCGCCGCAATGGCCAAGGCCGATGATCGCCATCGAGCGGCCGGCGATCTCCCCCATGATCATCGCCTCGCGCGGCCAAGCACCGGCGCACAAAGCGTCATTGCCACGCAGATCGCCGCGCAACAACCGGAGCGCAGTCGCGAACACATACTCAGCCACCGACACCGCATTCGCCCCTGTGGCCGGAAACACGGCGACGCCCCGAGCGGCGCAAGCGGCGAGGTCGAAATTCTCCAACCCGACGCCGATTCGACCAATCGCAACCAGCGATGGCGCGGCGGCCAACAGCGCGTCGTCAACCTTGGTGAGGTTGCGCACCACCAAGCCGTCAACGTCTGTCAGCGCGGCCAACAACGCTGCGCGGTCGGCGGCCAAGTTCGGCTGATAGTCGATGACGACATCCTCAGGCGCGTTCGCCAATGCCGCCTCGTCAATGAATTCACACACTAAAACGCGGGCCCGAGCCATATGCTTCCCTCCATTGCGACGGGTCATTTACATCGCATCCGCGATGCTTTGGCGATCTAGCCAAAGCTCACCCCCCGATGTAACAGCAAGATAACAGGCGCGGCGCGGGCGAGACGGGCGGCGTTGATCCCAGCCACGCCAGCTAAAGAATGGCCGACACCATGACGCCGACCCCTGCGACGGACCGTCTTACAGGGGCGACTCTGTTTGTCGTCACAGTCTGCGTCATCGCCGATGAATGGGGGGCGGGCGCTGCGCCGCGATTGATCGCGGAGATCGCCACCGCGCTGCTGATGTTACAATTGAGCCTGTTCGTGGAGCCCTCCCGACAGCTGTTCGTCGTGATTGGCATAGCGCTGATCGCAATCGCGGCGGTGACGCAGGCGGCTTGGCTGACGCATCTCAGGGGCGCGCTAGACAGCGCCGCCTTCATCACCGCCTTTTTCACCGCGCTCACCTCGCTGCGCCACGCCGCGCTGCGCTCGCGTTCGATCGCCGCCTCCGGGCGCTTTTTGGCGGATCAGCCGCCTGGACGCCGCTACGTCGCCTTAACGGTCGGCGGACAGCTGTTCGGCCTGCTTCTCAGTTATTCGGCGGTGTCCTTACTTGGCAGCTTAGCCGAGATGGGCGCGCGCGAAGAGACCAATCCCGAGCGTCGCGCCCGGCGAGTGCGTCGAATGTTGCTCGCGGTACAACGCGGCTTCGTCTCAACTCTGCCCTGGTCGCCATTGGCCTTCGCAGTGGCGATCTCGACCACATTAATCCCCGGCGCGAGCTGGGCGGCGGCGCTCGGTCCCTGTCTGGTGAGCGCCGCTCTTTTGGTGAGCATCGGCTGGGCGATGGATTACCTTGAGAAGCCGCGGGCGGCTCCAGCGGCGCGCCCAACGCAAACGTCCGGGTCTTGGTTGACGGTCTGGCCGCTGCTCGCACTGCTCGCCTGCTTGGGCGCGAGCGCCATCGCCGTTCAAAGTGTGCTGGACATCCGGATTGTCGCCATCGTGATGGTGACAGCTCCCTTGATCAGCTTGGCGTGGATGGCCTTCCAGTATGGAAAGACCACACCCCTTTTCAACGCCCTGGGTGGGGGGCGCGACTATATACTAGAGGAGGCGCCGAAGTTTCGCGGCGAGATCTTGCTGTTGGGCATGGCCGGCTTTATCGGCGCGCTGGGCGCCGGCACATTGCAACCGGTGATCGCGGCCGCCGATATCGACCCGGGGCGACTTTCTGCCACGGCAATCTTGTTGGCTTGGGTCTGGACGATCCCTCTCGCCGGACAGATCGGCATGAACCCGATCTTGATCGTCTCCCTCATTGCACCGTTGACGCCCTCCCCCGCCGCCCTCGGCGCTGACCCCACGGACTTCATCGTCGCAATCACAGCCGGCTGGGCGCTCAGCGGCGCAACCTCGCCCTTCACCGCCACTACCTTAATGGTCGGCGCAATCGGCAAAGTCAGCGCCCGCGAGGTCGGGTTGCGGTGGAATGGAACCTATCTGCTGGTCAGCGGCGCCGCGCTCTCAGGTTGGGTTGCGCTATATCATGCGCTTTGAGTTTTCCCCCGGGGCGTCAATCAAATAAGCGCCCCGCCATAAACCGCTCAGCCAAAGCCACTGTGTCATGAGTGAAACCGACGCCCATCTCCTGGGCTGTCGGGGTCTCGCTGTGACTGGCGACCCACGCGGTGAGTTGCAGGCGGCGGAGCATGATGAAGGTGGGGATCTCCGCCTCCCATTCCGGCGGGAACGGCGCGGTTTGGCGATAGCCTTGCAGCCAAGCCGCCAACAGCGCCGGAACGGCGGGGTCGGTTTCGTAAAAGCTGATGGCGGCGGCGAAATCGAATGGGAGCCAGCCGAAACCACAATCGTCGAAATCAATCACGCCGATGCGGTCACCGTCGATCAATAGGTTGGCGAGACGCAGGTCAGCATGGATCAAACCGAAACGATCCGGCCCATGACCAAACGCCGCCAAGCGGTGGTGAAGAGCTGTGACCAAGCATTCCAGCACAGCAGCCCCATCAGGAGGCAGACCCAACGCATCACGCCAATCCCCCCAATAAGCTTGTCGCCCAATCGCCGCCTCCAAGCTCCAGATCTTGCGAGTGAAGGAGGCAGGCCGCTCCCATCGTAACGCCTGTTGATGCAAACGGGCGGTGACGGCGCCAAGGCGGGTAAAATCAATGCGCAAATCTTCGGTCGGGGCCGGTTCCGCGCCAGACATGAACTCGAACGCCGCTAAATAGCGGACCTCGCCGTCAATCTGGATCTCGGCGATGCGCTCGCCATTGATCATGGAGAGCGGCGCGGGAATCTGCGCGGCTTGCTCGGCGCGAAGGGCGTCGATCCAGGCCAGCTCGGAGGCAATTTCGACATGGGTGTGATAGTCGGGCCGATGCGCCCGCAGGATGAACGGGTTGGCTGCTTCGGGATCATCGACGCGGAAGGTGGCGTTTTCGGAGATGTTGAGCAGCGACACCCGCGCCTTCGGCGACGCGCCCCAAGCGCCAATCTTGGATTGCACACTCTCGCCCAAACGGGAGAGAAACGCCTCCGTATACAAACCGGTCACGCGGGTTCCTTAAGTTTAGTCAGATTACCGGTCATGCACAGCAGGTGCTCAGACGCCGGGTGACCATCCCCACAGAATGAGGGAAGGTCACGATCGCGATCAGCGCCGCATCAACTGATCAGTGATGAAGCGAGCCACACAACTGTTGTGGCGCTCCACCGCACGTTCGTCGCGGGTCAATTCGATCGCCGCAACCTCCCGCAGAACCGAGCCATCCCCGTAGCGGGTTTGCGCAGCGGCGGCGCGTTCTTGCTCTCGCGCCATATCCTCTTCCGGGCTCATCATTTCCGCGCCGTTGATGGCCCGCGTGGAGACGCGGCATTCGTCCGGGCTGCCAAGCTGACGGTCGATTCTCGACAGTGTCTCCTGCGAGAGAATCCATCCCAGCTGGAAATCGAACTCGAAATCATTCAGCGACACGCTCCAGATCCGGCTGCGCTTCAACTGAGACGGAGGACACGCCTCATCGGCATCCCAAGGCACCAAACCGCCCTGGAGCAAATAGCGGCAATTCGATTGGTAAAACGCGTTGGTGAAGTCCCGCCGCGCCGCCCCCTGGGCGAGGGCAGCACGCGAGCTGCGGGCGCTGAGGATCGCCTGGATCGGCGACAACAGTTCGCCCAGCGAATGATTTGGCTCGCGGTATTGATCCTGCGTCAGATCGAACACGATCAACCGCAAGTCGACATTGAGGTTTTCGAGATCCTCCTCCAACTGCCGAATGACATCCACAGCGGTGGCGATACCGGAGTTCTCAAAATACCCGCCATCCACCAAACGAGTCTTCACCCGTTGCTTGGGCTGGTCGCGGTCAATCTCCTGCATCAGATCCAGCGAGCCGGCGGGAGTGATATAGGGGAAGCGCGCCGACAGGATCATGGCGGTGGAGAGAGGCATGTCGTAAGGCGTGTTGTTATTCGCCTCCCGATATTGCGGTACGCTCAACAGGCCGTAATCAGTCGCCTCCACGTCCCCTGGCCGCGCGGCCTCCTTGGCGTAAGACCGCAGCTCTGGGCCAAGATCGTGGATTGGCGACAGGATCATGCGCAAACCGTTGCCGGCCTCGGTGGTGTTGACGAACAAGGCCGGAGCGGCGCCGCCCGGACGCCAATAGGTCATCAAGCCCTCGGTCAAAGGGCTGACACGGGCGTCGCCGGTGCGCCGCCATGCATGCTCAAAGGCACCCTCCAACGCGCGCGCGCGGTCGAACGGCGGGATCGGCGTCGGTGAGAAGCGGGCGGTGAAATCCGGAAACAGCATCGCCGCCACCAAAGGCGACAGGAAATCCTGGCTGAGGATGTCGCGGGCCTTGCTCTCCAGACTGTTCTCCTGCCCCAAGGACGTCGCGCCGCAGGGGTTGGCCTCCAGATCTTGCGGTTCGCGGTTCAGGGCGTACCGCATCGCCAAACTGGTGAACACGGTGGTTCCGACCGCCCCGCCAGAGACGCCGCTCAAACCAAAGATATGCGGCGCGAAATTCGGGCAGGCGTCCTGAATCCGGGACAGGAAAAGCGCCGATTGATAGGCCGCGTACAGCCCGCCGCCCTGCGCCGCCACCATATAGACCGGATAGGGCTTGCCAGCGTCGATATAGGCTTGGCGATCGGCGCGGCTGTCCAGCCAATCCCGAAAAGCTTGGCGAACATCGGTGTCTCCGGGCAGCTTAGCGGATTCCGCCTCTCCTACCGAAACCCCTGCCAGTTCGGCGACGCGCGCCAGCGGAATCTCCTGCTGGCGCGCGTAGTGGTTGTCGTTCCAGTCAAACCAAGACCACACCACCACGCC
>JAHQVS010000214.1 GCA_019634215.1 Paracoccaceae bacterium
GCTTGCGATGTTCGCGCTTGGCTTCACCCCGCAATACGCGGCCTGCCTGGCGATCCTGGTCGCTGTCCTCGCTCTGTTCGTCGACGGCAAGCGCGGCGTCGATCTTCGCCAAGGCGTCTCCCGCCTCGCCGCCGCCTGCCTCACCGCTGGACGCCAGATCGCTATGATCGGCTCGATCATTCTCTGCGCCTCGATCGTGATCGGCGTGCTCGGCATCACCGGCCTCGGCGTCAAGCTAACCTCACTGATCGTCTCCGGCGCGGGCGGTTTGCTGTGGCCCTCGCTGCTGCTGACGGCGCTGGCTTGCCTGCTGCTCGGCATGGAGGTGCCGACCACCGCCGCCTATGTCATCTGCGTCTCGGTCGCGGGGCCAGCGCTGATCGAACTCGGCCTTGAGCCGTTGCAAGCCCATCTGTTTGTGTTCTGGTTCGCGCTGCTCTCCACCATCACCCCGCCGGTCTGCGGCGCGGTGTTTATCGCTGCAGGGATGGTCGGGGAGAATTGGTTGCGGGTCGCAGTCAGCGCCATGGCGCTGGGTGTCGGCCTCTACATCATCCCGCTTGGCATGATCGCCAACCCGGACCTGATCGCCCTTAAAACCACCCCAGGCGCCGCCCTGATGGCGGGCGCTCAAATGGCGATCGGCCTCGCCGCCGTGTCCTTCGCCCTGATCGCCAAAGCACCGCTCCCCCTACGGATCGCAGCCATGCTCTTCGGCGCCGCCGTCATCTTCGCCAGGGAGTTCTGGTAAATGGGTTCTCTTTGACGATAACCCATGCGTTCAGACGCCACGCAAAGCCGCCTCGCATAAGCTCGGGTGTGTTGTCGTGTGGATGCGCTTCACGTATCGAGCGCCGGTTCTAATCCAGCTTGATGCCCAGCCGATCCCACTTCGCATCAACGGCGGCCTTGGTCTCGGTGTCCATGTCCAGCACCTCGCCCCATTCCCGATCCGTCTCGCCTGGCCATTTGTCAGTGGCGTCGAGGCCAATCTTCGAGCCGAGCCCGGAGACCGGGGAGGCGAAGTCGAGATAATCGATTGGGGTGTTCTCCACCGTCAGCATGTCCCGCACCGGGTCCATCTTGGTTGTGATCGCCCACCAGACATCGTTCCAATCCCGCGCGTTGACGCCCTCATCCACCACGATCACCCATTTGGTGTACATGAACTGGCGCAGGTAACTCCACGCCCCCATCATCACCCGCTTGGCGTGACCGGCGTAGGCTTTCTTCATCGAGATCACCGCGATCCGGTAGGAACAGCCCTCCGGCGGCAGCCAAAAATCAACGATCTCCGGGAATTGCTGCTGCAGCAGTGGAATGAACACCTCATTCAGCGCCTCGCCGAGAATCGACGGCTCATCCGGCGGGCGCCCGGTATAGGTGGAGAGATAAATCGGATCAGGCCGCATTGTCATCGCGGTGACGGTGAACACCGGGAACGGCTCCACCGAGTTGTAATAGCCGGTATGGTCGCCATACGGCCCCTCATCGGCGTACTCCTCCAGCGACACCTCGCCTTCCAGCACAATCTCCGCCTGCGCTGGCACCTTCAGCGGTTGGCTGACGCAATCAACCAGCTCCGCCGGCCGCCCCCGCAAGATTCCCGCAAAATGATACTCGGAAAAATTATCCGGCACCGGCGTCACCGCCGCTAGGATCGTGCCTGGATCAGCCCCCAACACCGCCGCTGCTGGCAGCGGTTCGGTCTTCTCCCGCTTCCAACGCGCATGCTGCTGCGCCCCGCCGCGATGCTTCAGCCAGCGCATGATCAGCTTGTTCTTGCCAAGCTTCTGCATCCGGTAAATGCCAAGATTGAAGCCGTCCTCCTTCTTGCCAGACGGCCCCTTGGTCACGATCAGCGGCCAGGTGATCAGCGGCCCGGCCTCATTCGGCCAGCAAGTCTGGATCGGCAGTCGGTCTAGATCCACCTCGTCCCCGCGCAACACCACTTCCTGGCATGGCGCTTTACCGCCAAGCAGCCCGCCGACCGTCTTCGGCCGCATCTGCAACACCGTCTTCGCCAGCGGCAGCAGCCCCAGTGCTTCCTTCAACCCCTCCGGCGGCTCTGGCTGACGCAGAAACGCCATTAGCTTGCCGACCTCGCGCAGGTCCATCGCAGTGCGGCGCTCCTTGCCGTCGAGCGTCACCCCTCGCGCGACCCGTTCGACCGTGCCGAACAGATTGACCAGCACCGGCATGTCAGCCTTGCGCCCATCCTCATGGGTCACATTCTCAAACAACAGCGCCGGACCGCCCGCCTCCAGCGTGCGGCGGTGGATTTCAGTGATCTCTCTGTCCATCGAGACCGGCTCGGAAATCCGAACCAACTGGCCGTCGGCTTCCAGCCGGTCGAGAAAATCGCGCAGAGAGCTGTAGGGCATGGGCGTTCCGGATGAGGGGCGCATAGACGCCGTGGCGGGCTAGGATTTAAGCACGGCCTCCGATCCTACCGCCCTCTGACGGAAGACGTGCTGCGCTTGGTTCTCTATATTGGGTGCGCCCATAAGAATAGCCATTATTTGTTCCCTATAGTTCAGGTGCTTAGGGAGAGTCGGGCGGGTTTTAGGTGAGGAGGATCAGAAATGAGCAATCAGACAAAGCGCTCCGGCGTTGCAGGCGTGCTCGCCCTGTCGATGGCGGCCGCAGCCTTGTTTTCTGCGGCGGACGCTATCGCCTGTAGCTGTGCGTTCACCAACCAAACTCCGGAGCAGATCGTGGCCGAGGGGGAAGTGATCGCGCTGGGCGAGGTGCGGGGCGTCTCAATGGGCCGTGCTGATCTGGTGGTCTATGAGTTCGCCGTAAAGCACGCGGTCAACGCCGATTTGTCGCCGGTGATTGAGGTTATGACCAGCGCCTCCTCAGCCGCTTGCGGCGCGCCGTTGGGCGAGGTCGGCGGCCCTGATGTGGTGGTTTGGCTGAGCGGATCGGCGGCGAAAGGCTATCGTGTCAACCTCTGCACCCAGGCCGCGATCTCACAACAGGAGTCGGCTTGGCGCACTTTGCTAAAGGCTGGGTCGAATTAAGCAGAGCCTGAAAAAGGCGAAAGGCGACGCCCTACCCGTCCCTTGACGTTGTTTTCGGCTTCCACAGCGTGTGGGCGAGGCCTGAGCCTCGCCCAAGATGATTCTATTGTACTCGTTGACGCATGTGCTACTGCGGATGAGGGCCGCCAAGCCAAACGCTGGCGCTTGGGAGCGCAATGTCACTGAGATAAAACGCGAATTGGGGATTTTGGCGGAGAATTGAAGTCTAGATATGTTTCGTGCGCCCTGATGTACCGAGCATTTTCTAGTGATTGGAGACAGGCCATGCGGAAGGCCCTGTTGCGAAGTGTCGGCGTGCGTCTGTCGGTTGCGGCGATAGTCGGCGTAGCCGCGGTAAACCTCACCTCTTGCGGCAAAACCGCGACTGTATTTGAGGACTTACAGCTCCTCGATCCCGCTCAAAGGCAGCCAACACCTGAACCGGCGTCGAGCACGGCGCCGCCCGAGCCTTCGCCAACGGAACCGCCTGAAATCGCGGCCTTGGAGCCATCTGATGCTGCAGATTCAGAGGCGGATGGGTTTGAGAACATTTCTCTTTTCGACTTTCTCAAAGAAAAACTCGCCCTTGATCTAGCGCCCGGTGGGGAGCTGTCTGCGGCCCCTAACCCAGAACAGCCCGAGGGTTTGAAGAGGGAGCGGGCTGTTTCTGCAGTGGCGGGGCCGCCTGAAGCTGAAAACTCAGAGGCGGATGTTTTTGAGGAGATTTCGCTTTTCGATTTTTTCAGAGAAAAGCTCGCCCTTGATCCAGCGCCCATTGAGGAGCCGTCCGAAACCCTGAGCCCAGAGCCACCCGAGGATGTGAAAGTGGCGGAAGCGGCGGACGCAGCGCAGCCACCAGAGATCTTGAGTGAGGCGACAGCAGCACCTTCGACGAAGGAGCAGCCAGCTGACGCGGCTGTTGAGCTGCCGGAAGCTTTGAGCCCAGAACAATCCGAGGATTTGGGGGATGAGCGGGTTGATGTGGTGAGTGTGGAGCAGCCCGATATTGTGAGTGCGGATCTGTCCGAGGCTTCCAGCGCCGAGCTGTCTCAGACGTCAAACGATCCGCGCTCTGGGGCGGAGCTGCGCACCGCGTCATTAGGGGCGTCGCCGTCTCGCCCGCGCCCTCTTGGAAGGACACAACCGCCTTCGCCTGCTCCAGTACAGGGACAGCCGGAGCCGATCCAGAATCAGGCGGATCAGGTGCAGATTATTCTGGACGAGCAGCTGCGGTATGACGGTGGCCTGTTCCAGCCAGGGAATTGTGCGGCACCGACCGAAAACGCGTTTTGGGCGATGATCGGTGGTGAGCGATTCGCTATCCCCATGGATACGATGGCCGGCGTGCGGCCGCTCTCAGCCGACTCCTTCCTCAGCCGAAATTCCGCTGCGCCCGTCGCTGGCGTCATCGCCAACGATCTGAACTCAGGCTCGGGATGTCCTGGAAACGCTCCCAAAATCTCTCAAGCTTGGCTGACAGAAGGCTCTCTGGGGGAGCAATCGCTGTTGGGCGTGCGCATTCAGGTCGCGCCGCAGCCCGATCACGCCGAGCGCCTTCAACGCGACGTCACACGGCTGCAGAGCCATCCCAGCTGCGACGTCAATGGCGACGTACGAAGCTGCCTCAGCCAAGAGCGCTCCTCGCAAGGCGTGAAGCAGCTGTTCTATATCACCCGCCAGCTTGACTCCGTCGGCGGTGACGACGGCCCGCCGATATTCATCCGCTGCGAGGAGCCAGGCGAATCCGCCTGCGAAATCTATCATCCGCTGTCGTCGATGGCCCGATTGGTGGCGTTCGTTTCGTTCAACGGGGAATATCTGCCGGCGGAGGGCGCGGAGCTTGCGCCGCTGGTGGCTGAGTTACAGCGGATCGAGGTTCAGATCATGTCCTGGCGGCGCTAACTGCCGCTCACCCCATGACATCCTCATCACTCTCGCCGGTGCGGATGCGGGTCACCCCCCGGACAGGTGAGACAAAGATCGTTCCGTCGCCGACCTTGCCAGTGCGGGCCTCGGCGATGATAGCGTCCACCACCTCTTGCTCCATCGCGGCGGCGGCGACCACGTCGATGCGCAGTTTAGGGGTCTCCTTCACATCATATTCCGCGCCGCGATAGATCTCGGTCTTGCCGCGTTGGCGGCCAAATCCGCGCACCTCGGTCACTGTCAGGCCAGCGATGCCGATCTCTGAGAGAGCGTCGCGCACCGCCTCATAGCGGCTGGGACGAATAATTGCGGTGATTTGTCGCATCGGATGCGCCTCCTCATGCTCCATGCCAATCTGAACCAGCCGACGGATCGCCTCCGAACGCGACGGCAGATCCGGTTGAGTTCGACGCCAAGAGTCAACTAACTCATTGAATTGCTTGGATGCGACCAGTTGGATTCGTTGATCAAGTTTTTCCATTCCCGCTCACGCTGCTCCCAACCATGCCGTCTGATCCTGCTCAGAGGGTCTAGCCTGCGCAGGCGACCTCTGTCGATGTTTGTGCACTTTAGCAAATTTAGCCACTTGCCAAACTTACACACAATACACATTATAAGACTCATCAGAGACACGGCGGCACAGGGATCATCGCCCCGCCGCCAGGCTTAGGAGGATGCCATGACTACTTTA
The DNA here is from genome assembly GCA_019634215.1 of Paracoccaceae bacterium. Taxonomy (GTDB): domain Bacteria; phylum Pseudomonadota; class Alphaproteobacteria; order Rhodobacterales; family Rhodobacteraceae; genus JAHQVS01. The sequence goes on from JAHQVS010000214.1 coordinate 5,644, forward strand.
GTGTATCGGGGTGTGCGCTACAGCCGCGAAGATCTTGGCTCGGAGACCGCCGGAGAGGCGACGACCTTGCGCTATCGCGGGTTTGAATATGATCCGCGTGAAGCCTGGTTGGCGGCGCGGCCAATCTTCAGCCGTCCGGCGACACGGGTTTATCGCGGCGTGAGCGACAGCGACGATGGCCCAGGCGGGAATGCTTTCGCTGCGGTGGCCGTGTGATTCCGATGTTCGGCGAGTGAAACTCACCGAGTATAGGCAAGAGCGACCACGCGCCCGAGTTTAGGTTCGGTCAATCTGTGTGGCGTTAAAATGCATGGGCTCATGCTTGCGTGAACCCATGTAAGACTCTGAAGCTTCAGGATTTTTCTTAGTTTTTTTTACCGCCGCTTTTTACGCTTGCGGTGATTGCCGACGCTGCGGCTATGGAAATATGGGTCTTTGCCGGCCACCCATTCCAGGAACGCGGCCAATTGCGGATGTGCGCGCAGCGCCTCGACAGTGTTGAACCGCCGGGCCAACTCCGCCTCGGTCAATACGCTGTGGATCTCATTGTGGCAGATCGAGTGCAGCAGCACTGTCGGCCCGGAGCTGCCGCCTTTCAGCTTGGGAATTAGGTGATGCAGGCTCTGTTTTGCGTCCGGTGGGATCGGCCGGTTGCACAGCGGGCAAATCGGCGCGTGGGGCGTGCCGTTCACTGCGCCGCCTGTCGTTGAAAACCGGCGCGCCAGAGCCATCGGGCCAACAGCGCCGCTCCGGCCCCGACCAACGCCACGGGCGCGACCGACTTCGCCGCCTCCTCGACAATAAGCGAGATCATGCGCGCCAGCCCGGCCTCGACCGACACGCATTCCACGCTCAGCCCATCACCGACGCAGGCTTCGCCAAAGCCGACGAAAAAACCGATCACCGGGAAGCACAACAGCGCCGTCGCCGCGCCTCTCGCGGCGGTGAGGGTCGCTCCCCGCCGCCCTGCCAAAGCGCCGCCCACCAAAGCGCCGCCGATCAGTAGTCCGCATCCCAGGAACACAATCAGCAGGGGCGGGAAATGCTTCCATAAAAACCACCCGGGCGCCGCCGCCGCCAGCGCCATGACCACCCCGGCGCACAGTCTCGGGGCGAGTTGGGGGCTGTTTTCATGCATCATCTTGGACAAAGGCCCTTCGCGTTCTCGTAATTTGGTGCTGGCGTTGCATATAGCTTGCGTCATGACGATTTTCTTCACCGCCGACACGCATTTCGGCCATTCTGCAATTATCAAGCTCGCCGAGCGCCCTTATCGCTCTCTTCAGGAGATGGATGAGACGTTGACCGAGAATTGGAACGCCGTGGTCGGGCCGGAGGACACGGTCTACCATCTTGGCGATTTCGCCTTCAAAGGCTCCAAGGCGGCGACCAAATATCTCGCGCCCTTGAACGGCGAGATCATCTTGCTGCGCGGCAACCACGACACCGAGAACACCGCGAAATTAGAGCGCTGGACGCAGGCGGCCGACTTGATCGAGCTTCGGCAGGACAAAACCGATCTGGTGCTCTGCCATTATCCGCTTCTGGAGTGGGCTGGCGCCTTTCGCGGCGCGGTGCATTTGCATGGGCACACCCATGGGCGGATCGCGCCCAATCGCCAGCGCTGCGACGTCGGGGTAGATGTGTGGGATTATCGACCGGTCACCTTACGGGAGATTCTCTCTCGTTTAGAGAGCGCCGCCCCCTATCACCCCACTGATTTTTATCAGGAAACAGGTTGACCGCGTTACAGGTCGATGGGGTGCTCGTGGAACAAATGCGCTGCGATGGTCCGATGGTGTGGGCGGTCTCGGTGCTCCCACAGATAGACGCCTTGCCAAGTGCCCAACATCAAGCGCCCGGCTTGCACCGGAATCGTCAAGTGCACGCCCGACAACACGGTCCGGATATGTGCCGGCATATCGTCCGGCCCCTCCATCGTGTGCGCATAATCAATATCTCGCGGGGCCAGCCGGTCGAAGGCGTGACCCAGATCGTCTAAGACCTCTGGGCTCACATTCTCTTGGATTGTTAGGCTGGCCGACGTGTGCTGACACAGCAGCGTCAACAACCCGTCCCCGCTTGCGCTCTCGGCCACCCACGCCGCGATGGGGTCGGTGATTAGGGTGAGGCCGGGTCCCCCGGTTCTCACCTCAAATTGGCCGATCCGTTGTTCCACTGAGGGCCGCCTGTGCTAGGCGCCTTCAAGCGTACTGATAAACGCGTCGAAATCGCCACCTTTGCTGTCGAGCAGGTTGGTGAGAATCTCCCGCTCTGTCGCCAGCAGCGACAGGCTGGCGGCCTTGATGTCGACGATCTTAAGCGCGCCACCAAAATCCTTCAACCGCCAGACTACCTCGAACGCGTCTCCCCCCTGCCGAGCGACCTGGGTTTCGACATACACGCCCTTTTGGGTTTCCGTGGTGCGGACATAGGAGAGTTGCTCGCCGGTGTAGTCACGGAAGCGAGCGACATAGTTTTTAGCCAGATAGTTGCGGAACGCGATGTCATACCGTTCTTGCTGGGCTGACGACATCGACCGCCAGGGAGCACCGAGCGCGGTGCGGGCGATCGCCGACATCTCGCTGGTCTCCTCCATCAGGCTAAGGAACTTACTCTCCTTCTGGGCGCGTGACGCGTCGGATTGGATCAGGGCGACCAATCGCGCCGCCGTGTCCATCACCAACGTACGGGCGGGCTCATTGTCATTGGCCAATACCGGTGCGGTGGCGAGCGGGGCCGCAAGCGAAGCGGCGGCGAGAATGGCGACGAAACGGCGTCTGCTGAAGAGGATCACGGTTAGACTCCTCGTTAATGAACAGGTCTCAGGTAATGCTCTAAATCGGTTTGGAATAGGCGCTATCGAGTCAGCTTTAGGTAAAAAGATGGAAAACATTGCGGCCTAGCCACCAAATCTCACATGGAAATTGGCTTGTTTGTGGCCTTAAGCACGTCGCTTACCTGGGTGACATCCAGCAACAAGCCAGTTGAGAACAAGCTTTGCGCCGCAGTATCGCTCTGCTTGTTGGGAAGCGGTTCCATCTAATTTATCAATAGGTTGGAACCGCCAAATACGTGATGAAACGTTATTGTGCAGGCTCGATGTCTAGATCACCTTCGCCATTAAGATCTGCTGGTGGCAGGCCTTGCAGCTGTCGCGCCCGTGCGCGGCGGCTTTGGAGATAAAAAGTGCGCGCGGTCAAATAACTGTCAGGGCTTTCATAAAGCGCATTGTCGATTGCGCTTCTGTTGGCTTGGCGCGTGTCCGCAATCCGCAATCCGGTTTCGGTGGCGCCAACGATTGGCCCGCCGACATATGTGGTCGGTGCGAACGCGATATCGACGACCCGGCCAACGGTGTCGCGTACAGTGGTGGGTCCGAGCAATGGAATCTCGTAGTAAATGCCCTCCGCCGCGCCATAGGTCGCGAGCGTGAGGCCGAAATCAGCGTCTTGTTTGTTCACGCCGACATCTGTCGCCGGATCAAGCAAGCCGCCTGCGCCGACCAAAGTGTTGATGCCGAAGCGCGCGAATGTCAGCGCCGCCGGCTCCCACCTGCCCGAGAGCAGATTGTTCGCGAAATCACGCGGCAGCTCCAGGTGGTTAAGGGCGTTCGCCACTAGAAACTGCACCAACTCCGGCGTCACGGTGTCGTAGGCGTCGCTGGCGGGGCGGATCGCGTAGCGGTCGACGCCCTTATTGAACTCGTGAATGTCGCGATTTAGGTTTTCGTAGGGGTCGTTTACGCCAGAGGTTGGCGTTGAGGCGCAACCAACCGCCAAAACTAAAAAAATCGCCGAGCCGAGCGCCTTAACTGCGTTCGAGATCTGCATCGACGGCCCTTTCAAAACAAATGCACACATGGTTGCCGGGACCCTAGGAGGCCATATGCATGAAAGCAAACGGGGGTGAAGATCCGGTGATCAGGACCGCCCCGCTGAGGCGCCCATGACACGTATCAAGGCGTAAACCTCATGCCTTCGTCGCATATTGCGCTCATTCCTTACAATTGCGACGGTCTGAAGGTTGCGTGATTAAAATTTAAACGCTTCCTTGTCTCAAATGTTTTAAGAGCAATGACTACTTAGAATGTCGTCGGACGCTTGACGAGCAATGGCTTGTGGCGTGGAGGGGCCGCGCGGACGCACCCATCCGAGCGGATAAGTTGTGGGGATCGTGATGGAGATGGATAAACAGCAGCTGCGAGCTGGTCGCGCCGAGCTGCGAGAGGCGCTGCGATCCGCGAAATATTTGTTTGTGGCGGTGGCTATCTTCAGCTTTTTCGTCAACCTGCTGATGCTGACCGGTCCGCTGTTCATGCTTCAGGTGTATGACCGGGTGCTGTCTTCGCGGAGCCTGCCGACCTTGGTGACTCTGTTTCTGCTGGTCGCCGGCCTGTTTTTGGCGATGGGTTTGCTGGACTATATTCGCGCTCGGGTTCTGGCGCGCGCAGGCGCACGTTTTCAGAGTTTGCTCGACACTCGGGTGTTCGTCGCCACCCTGCATCGCTCGATTTCTCCTGCCGACCGCGCGCGGCCCGCGATGGGCTTACGTGATCTGGAGTCTATCCAGCGCGTGTTGTCCGGCCCGGCGCCATTCGCCTTTTTCGACGCCCCTTGGGTGCCGATTTATATCGGCGCGATATTCCTGTTCCATCCATGGCTAGGCTATCTCTCGGTCGCCGGCGCCTTGGTGTTGGTCGCCTTGACCATGCTCAACGAGATGGTGTCGCGGGAGCCGCAGAAAAAAGCCGTGGAAGCCCAAGCTTTGGCGGAGACGTTCGAGCAAAGCGCCCGGCGCGAAGCGGAGACGGTGCGCGGCCTCGGCATGCGTGACGCCGCCACCGCCAAGTGGCGCGAGCGCCGTGACGCCGCCTTGCATGCGCAGATGCTCGCCAGCGACCGAACCGGCGGTTTCGCGGCCGGCTCGAAAACGCTGCGCTTCTTCTTACAGTCGGCCATGCTCGCACTCGGCGCGGCGCTGGTGATATATGGCGAGGTCACACCGGGCGTGATGATCGCCGCCTCGATCCTGCTGGGCCGTGCGTTGGCGCCAATCGAGCAGGCGATTGGCCAATGGTCTTCGCTGCAGCGGGCCGCTCAGGGCTGGCGTCAGTTGATTGAGCTGCTGGCGCGCACCCCGGCGCCGCCCCAGCGTCTGCCGCTGCCTAAGCCGCAAGGCCGGATGGTCGCCCGCAGCCTCAGCGCGGCTCCTCCAGGCGAGCGCACACCGATACTGCGCAATCTCTCCTTCATGGTCTCGCCTGGCGAGGCGCTGGGCGTCATCGGCCCGAGCGGCGCCGGCAAGTCGACACTGGCGCGGGTGGTGGCTGGGATCTGGCCCGCCATGGCGGGCGAGTTGAGGTTGGACGGCGCGACTCTCGACCAATGGGATTCTGACGCCCTGGGCAAATCCATCGGCTATTTGCCGCAGGATGTTGCCCTGTTGGATGGCTCCGTCGCAGAGAATATCGCGCGTTTGAATCCGAACGCAGACCCGCGCGCGGTGATTGACGCGGCGCAGCGGGCCGGGGCGCATGAGATTGTTCTGGGCTTGCCGAAAGGGTATGATACGCCCATCGGTGTCGGAGGCGCTCAGGTGTCCGGCGGCCAGAGGCAGCGCGTCGCTCTCGCGCGGGCGCTCTTCGGTGATCCCGCCTTGGTTGTTCTGGATGAACCTAACGCAAACCTCGACTCCGAAGGCGAGCAGGCCTTGTTGAACGCGATCAAGGATCTGAAGGATCGGGGCCGTTCAATAATTATTATTGCGCACCGTCCCAGCGCGATCGCGGCATGCGACAAGATTCTGATGTTGGATCAAGGGCAACAGCGCGCCTTTGGCCCGAAGGACGAAGTCTTGAAGCAAACAACTCGTAATTATCCGCAGTTGGTGCGTGGCAAGGAGCCCGGTCGTGAGAACGAGGCGGACGACCCGCGCTCTCTGTCGTTGAGTGGGAATATTTCGGCTGGCGGCGATGGCGGCGCCAGCTAGTGATGACTCCAAATTTATAAGAAACGGAGGGCGTGATGTCTCTTCAACTTGGTAAGCAGGGCGCTCAGCAGGCGCCGTCCGCGCAGCTTGGCGGGGGCGGCGGCCCGAAGAAAAAGTCTTGGACGGCGCGGCGCTATCTTTATCCTGGACTGGCCATCACCCTAGGATTGTTTCTGGGGGTCGGCGTCTGGTCAGCCTACGCTCAGATCGCTGGAGCGGTGATCGCCAGCGCCGAGTTGAGGGTACAGAACAAACGGCAGACCGTGAAGCATCTGGAAGGCGGCGTGGTCAAAGAGATCATGGTGCGCGACGGCGAGTTTGTCACCGCCGGCGACATCCTGATGCGCCTTGACAGCACCTCGGTCGCCTCCAATCTGGAAATCGTCGAATCACAGCTGGACGAGCTGATGGCGCGCCGTGTGCGCCTGGAGGCCGAGAGTCTGGAGACGGGCTCGATGGAGCCGGGCGAAGATGTGCAAGAGCGCGCCGCGCGTCGCCCGCAGGCGGACCGAATGCTTCAGGGCCAGATGTCGCTGTTCGACGCACGACGCCAGACCTTGAAGCAGCAGCTCCAACAGTTAGAGGGGCGGATTGGTCAGACTAAGGATGAGATTATCGGCGGTGAAGTGCAGATTTCGGCCTTGGATCGCCAGTTGGAGCTGATCCGGGAGGAACTGACATTAAACCGCTCATTGTTGAAGCGCGGTCTGATTGAGAAATCTCGCGTCACGGCTTTGGATCGCGAGGAAGCGCGTTTAGATGGTCAGCGGGGCGCTCTAGTCAGCCAGATTGCTCAGTCAAGGGGGCGGATTTCAGAGGTGGAAATCCGAATGCTTGAGCTGCGCTCGACACGGCGCGAGGAGGCTATCACCCAGCTCCGGGACATGACGGCTCAGATCGCGGAACTCAGTGAGCGTCGCACCTCCCTAGCTGAATCTTTGTCTCGTATGGAAATTCGCGCTCCGGACAATGGCATCGTGCTCGACATGACGGTCAACACCGTGGGTGGTGTGGTCTCTCCAGCCGAGCCGTTGCTCTATCTGGTGCCGACCGAGGCGCCGCTGGTGGTTGAAGCCAGAATTGAGACCTTCGCGCGCGACGAGGTCTACTCTGATCAACCCGCGACGGTGCTCTTCCCAGGCTTCAACCAACGCACCACGCCGGAACTCATCGGCAAGGTGGGCAAGGTCGGCGCTGATAGGCTGGAGGATCAGCGTACAGGCATGCCGTATTACGTCGTTGAGATTGACGTTCCGGAAGCGGAATGGAAACGATTGCGCGAAGCTATCGGCACGGAGTTGGCGCCGGGCATGCCGGCAGAGGCGCACATCCAAACCGGAGAGCGGTCGGCGGCGAGCTATTTCCTTAAGCCACTGATGGACAACTTCCGCCGGGCTTGGATCGAAGCCTAAACCGAGACGGCGATAAGGCGTTCTTGAGCGATCAGCTGTAGCCAAGTTGATCGCTCCTATTCATGGCGGATGTACAGTCGTTTGGGACTATTCTCGTTACTGCTGCACCGAAGGCGGACACCCTTTTATTGAATTGGGCGTTTCACTGCCCTGTGTGAGCTTTTTCATTGATGTTTCGTAATTTTTAGCGGCGTCCTGTCATCAGGACCTGTGTTTAGACCGGGGTATCTCAATTCAGGGATTATCTCGCCGCCGAGCAGGCGAGCGATGTGGCAAGGTGAGACGCATGACAGGCATGGTTTTCTGCGCGTCGTCGCCAATTTCATCCCCAAACAAGAGCGCTGAGGCGCCTCATTGGGACCACGTGCGCCTGCTGACGCTTGCTCTCGCCGCCCTCCTTTTCACCCTTCTCGCCACGCCTACTGCTTGGGCGCAGTTTGTGCCTGGGGCATCTTCCGCAGAGGCGCAGGCCACTGAGGTTGCGCCAGCGGCTTTGCCCGAGGACTTGAAGCCTGAGGATGTCGACGCCCTGTTGGCGCGTTTGACCGATGCGGACATCCGGGCGTTGCTGCGCGACGAGTTGGCCCGCCGGGCTGAGGCGCAGGCGGAGGAGGCGGCGACGGAAGAGCCGCTCTCGCTGCGGGACCGCGTCGGTGAGACGCTTGAACTCATCAGCAGCCGGGTGAAGCGCTGGATCAAGGCGATCGCCAACATTGGCGACCGAGAGGAACAGGTGGCGGCGCGATTGGCCATGGGCAGCGGCGGCCCGGAGGGGGTGTTGTTGTCCGCTGTTGCGCTGCTTTTGGCCGCAGCGCTGGCTGCGGCGGTGTCACACCGACTCACGGACGCTTGGCGACGATGGTTGCTGGACACCGACGGCCGCAGTTATTGGGACCGGGTCTTGCGGGCTGTGGCGATGACGTTTGTGGAGCTTATTCCTGTTATCGCCTTCAGCATCGCAATTTGGCTGGTGACGCCGTTGCTCGGCGGATTGTTGGGGCCGCTGCACGGCGGCGGGGTCAGTTATGTTTGGATCTTCCAGACAGGCGTCGCTTACGGCTGGATGATGATCATTCTCTCGCGGCGTGTGAATGCGCCCGGCGCCCCGCAACTGCGCCTAGCGGATGCGCGCGATGAAGACATCGCCGACATACATCAAATGTCTTGTTACGGCACGCTGGTGGGCGTCGGCGGTTGGTTGATCGCGGGGCTGTTTCCCGCCCTTGGTTACGGCTTCGCCCCGGCGATGTTGTTGGTGGCGCTGGCGGGCACTTTGCTGGTGGCGATTGTGCTAATCGGCTTGCTGCGCAACCTCCGCGCCATGCGCGAAGGTTTGGCGAGTTTTCATACCGGCAGAGAGCAGGTGGAGGAACCTTCCACTCTTGGGGCGATGTTCACCAACGCCGCACCCTGGGCGATGGTGGGGTATTTAACACTGGCCTATCTCTATTGGCTGGAACGCTGGGTCGAGACCGGACAGCTCTACATCATTGGCCCGTTGGGCACCTTGCTGGTGTGGCTATTGGCGCCGGTCGCCGTCCGACTTGGTGATGAGACTATCGCCGAAGCGATGTCGGCGCGATCTGAAACCGCGCAACGCTTCCGTCCAGTATTGGCCGGCGCATGGCGTGTGCTGTTGTTGTTCGCCTCAGCAATATTCATCGCCCGTCTCTGGGGCGTGCCGTTGCATGAGTTTGTGAAGGGCGAGGACGCCCCGGCGTGGATTGGCGCCGCCTTCGACATCGCGATCACGCTGCTGATTGGCCAGTTGATTTGGCGCTTGATTCAGGCGGCGCTGTACCAGGAAAAACATGTGGCCGGTGGGGAGGATATCGAGGAACTGACCGAGGAGGCCGCCACCGCAAACCGGTTGAAGACCTTGCTGCCGCTGTTGCGCAATCTGATGCTGATGGTGCTGTCCGTGGTGGTGGTGATGATCGTGCTATCCTCGCTGGGGGTCGACATCGGGCCGTTGCTTGCCTCCGCCGGGATCATCGGCATCGCCATCGGCTTTGGCGCCCAGACTCTGGTGCGGGACATTTTCTCCGGGATGTTCTTCCTGATCGACGACGCGTTTCGTGTGGGCGAATATATTGAATTGGAAGGGGATTTACGCGGTGAGGTTGAGGCGATCTCGATCCGCTCGCTGCAGCTTCGCCACCATCGCGGCGCGATCCTCACCATCCCCTTCGGAGAGTTGAAGAACGTCACCAACCACAGCCGAGATTGGGTCATCTACAAGATGAGTTTTCGCCTGGAGCCTGAAACTGACCCGGCGATGATCAAGAAAGTCGTCAAACGCATCGGCACGGAGCTGATGGAGGACCCGGAACATGGGCACAAGTTCTTTGAGCCGTTGAAAAGCCAGGGCGTGTTTATGATCGATGAGGACAGCGCCCTGGTGATCCGGGTGAAGTTCAAGGCCAAGCCGCGCACCCAGTTTATCCTGCGCCGGGAGGTGTATCACCGCCTGCGCGCCGCCTTCGCCGAGAATGACATCCGCTTCGCCCGGCGTAAGGTCGAGGTGGTTTCCCCTGGGGTGGAGGAGCCGGACGGCGCGGCGGCGGTTGGTCTCGCCGCTCTCGGTGCGTCTGCAGCGCTGGCGACGGAGGAGAACACGCCGTCAACACTGGCTGGTGCGGGTGACGCTCAGTAGCCAAGGATCTTTGATTACCTCTCTTTCTCCAAAGAGAACCCTTCGCGCAGCCGCCGCAACCCTTCGCGAGCGCCGTATTCCGCTTGTAGGCGCAGCAATTGTTGGTCTCGACGGCGGAATTCCGCGACCAGATCTTCTATCACCGCGCCGTCGCCAAACTCCTCCAACGCTTTCTTGGCCAGGGCGATCGCTGATTCAAAACTTTCGCGCTCGACGATGTCGGCGCCGGCCTTCTCCAGCTCTAGCATGGTGAAGCGGTCATAGGTCGAGGCGTAGATTTTGACGCCTGGGAAGCGGCTGCGGATACGCTCAACCGCCTGCCGCGCGCCGTCGCGATCGTCAATGCACAGGAAGATCGCCTTCGCGTCGGCGGCGCCGGCGTTTGCCAGGGTGTCGAGGCGGCGGGCGTCGCCGAAGAACACCTCCGAGCCGAAACTGTCCGCGACCTGGATGCGGCGGGGGTTGTTGTCGATCAGGGTGACGTCATAGCCCCTGAGGCGCAGGATACGGCCGATCACCTGCCCGAACCGGCCGAAACCGGCGATGAGGATCGGCGATTTCGGCGCTTCCTTGACGTTGCGCAGCGGCTGGGCTTCCTCATTCTCCTCGGTGCGGGTGGCGATCCAGCGGGTGGCGGCGAGCATCATCACTGGCGTCGCCGCCATTGAGAGCGTGACGATCGCCGCCAGCAGCGAGGCGCTGCCGGGGTCCATCACGGCGCTGGCGCTGGCGACAGTGAAGATCACGAAGCCGAATTCGCCGCCCTGGCTGAGCACCGCCGCGATTCGCATCGCGTCACGCTCCTTCGAGCCCGCGCCGCGCGCCAGGGCGAACAGAATCGCCGTCTTCGCCGCAATCAAGCACAGCACGGCCGCCAACACGGCGATGGCGTTGTCGATCACCAAGCCGATGTCGACGCTCATGCCGACGGCGATAAAGAACAACCCCATCAGCAGCCCGCGGAACGGTTCGATATCGGTCTCCAATTGATGGCGGAACTCGGTGTCCGCCAGCAGCACACCGGCGATAAACGCGCCCATCGCCATTGAGAGCCCGGCGGCGTCCATCGCCAACGCTGAAGCGATCACCACCAACAGCGCGGCGGCGGTGAACACCTCATCGGCTTTGGTGAGGGCGATCATGTGAAAGAGCGGCTTCAGCCCGTAGCGCCCCGCCAGCACCACCGCCCCGATGGCTCCGACCGCCTTGAGCATCGCCAACCAGGTGGGATCATGGGATTCACCGGCGGCGGGGGCGATGAAGGCGATCAAGGCCAGGATCGGCACGATCGCGAGATCTTGGAACAGCAGGATCGCAAAGGCGCGGTCGCCGTATGGGGTGGCGAGATCGCCGCGTTCGCGCAGGATCTGGATCGCGAAGGCGGTTGAGGACAGCGCGAGGCCAGCCCCCGCCGCGATCGACGCACGCCAATCGAAGCCGAGCATCCAAGCGGCGGCGAAGATCACAATACCCGTAACGGCCACTTGGCACAGGCCGAGACCGAAAATCTCCATCCGTAATCGCCACAATCGTTCGGGTTTCAGTTCGAGCCCGATCACGAACAGCAGCAGCACCACGCCGAACTCCGACGCGTGCAAGGCGGTTTCCGCTTCCGGAATAAACCCAAGCGCATGCGGCCCGATCAACGCCCCGGCGGCCAAGTAGCCCAGCACGGACCCGAGCTTCATCCGCTTAAACAGCGGTACGGCGACCACCCCGGCCCCGAGATAGATCGCCGCCGCCTGCAGAAACTCGTTCTCGCCCATGCCCGCCATTCACACTTCCTCCTATCACCATGCTCGTCGTAGTTTCGGGGAAAGCTGGGGCGAAAATCCAGCGACGTATCGCGCAAACAGCGATTGACGTTACGACATTTGGTCATCCTAGCGGCGAGGTCGGTGTGATTGGGGAATATGAAGGCATCGCGGCGGTGTTCGCGCTGGTGTTGGCGGCGGTGTCGGCGGCGCTGCCAGTGAGCGGATGGCGCGGCCGGTTGGCGCATGGGCTGTTCACGCTGGTGGTCGTTGTGGTGGTGGCGATGATTGCGCGCGAGGTGGCGCGCAATGAGTCGCGGGCGTCAGCCTCGATCGAGGGACCGGCGGCGGGCGAGCCGCTGTACCGTGCGGCGCCGTCCGAGGCGATGGCGCCGCCGTCAGAGGACGAGGCCGCGCCTTTGCCTGACCCGATCCGCGCGCCAGAGACCGCGCCGCTGCCCTCGCGATCCGGGTAGTCTCCGTGGAGCTTTGGGTTGTGATCACACTGTGCGCGGCGTTCCTCCAGAATGCGCGCTCGTCGTTTCAGAAGGCGTTGAAGGGGCGGGTGGGGCCGATCGGAGCGGTGTTCTCGCGCTTCGGCTTCGGGCTGCCCTTCGCGCTGATCTGGCTGACGGTGGTGTCATTTGCTGTCGAGCCGCCGCCGGGTCCGATATGGGGCGTCACCTGGACTTTTGGGTTTTACACCGTTCTCGGCGCGCTCTCGCAGATCGCGGCCACCGTCGCACTGCTGGCCAGCTTCAACTACGCCAATTTCGCCGTTGGCACCGCCTTTTCCAAAACCGAACCTGTTCAGGCGGCGCTGCTCGGGGCGCTGCTGCTCGGCGAGGTGCCGACGCTGATGGTGGTCGCCGCGATCGCGGTTGGGGTGCTGGGGGTGTTGGTGGCGACGTTGCAGCCGGAGGGGCGGCTCAACGCCAAGGCGGCGGCCTGGGGCCTAGGGTCGGCGGCGCTGTTCGGGATCTCGGCGGTGTCGTTCCGCGCCGCTTCATTGGGGCTCGACGATGGCGGAGTCTGGATCAGGGCCGCGACCACCCTATCGGCGGCGACTCTGCTACAAGCCGTATTGATGGGCGCTTGGATGGCGTGGCGGACGCCGGACGAGCTGCGCCGCACCCTCGCCGCCTGGGCGCCGGGGGCGGGGGCCGGCGCGGCGGGGGCGTTCGCCTCGGCCTGCTGGTTCACCGCGATGACGCTGGAGCCGGTCGCGCATGTGCGGGCGCTAGGGCAGGTGGAGATTATCTTTACCTTCGCGGCCTCGATTTTCGTGTTTGGCGAGCGGCCCGCGCGGCGGGAAGTGATTGGGGTGGGGCTGATGATATTGGGTGTGGCGATGCTGTTGTTGGCGACCGCGTAGCGGTTTACCATCTTTCCGGCGACGCGAGGGAGGAACGCGCATGGCCGATAGCATCCCGTTGGGGCCGGTGGGCGGGCCAAGCTGGCTGGACATGCTCGGGCAGGAGATCCGCTGGCTGATTTGGCAAGCGGCGCCGGAATGGCTGCAGCCGATGTTGCGGGGCGCGGGGCGGGATGCCATCACGCCCGTTGCCGATCCGGCGGAGGCCGGGCGCAAACTGTTCGATCAGGACGCCACCCAGCGCGATGTCGCCCAGGCGGTGGACCGGGTGGTGGCGGAGACGGCGTCGAAGCAGGATGTTTCCGGCCTGGGTGCGCGGCTTGATCATATCCAGGCGATACTAGAGGCGCAGAACCGCGAGGCCGGGCTGGCGCCGAAATCCGAGGCGGAGCAGCGGTCGGACGCGGGTGCTTTGGCCGCCTTCTTCGCGCCGGACCCTGAGGCGGCGGCGCGGGTGGAGCAGGCGATCGCCGGGAATGACCGCCCCCACGCCGTCGCGCTGATGAAACAACAGCTTGCGGGGCGGGAGGCGGAGGTCAACGCCCAACTTGCCGAACAATACCGCGCCATCGGCCTCGGCGCGCGCGGGGCGGATACGGCGGAGGCGGCCGCCTATGAAGAGGCGCATCGCCTGCAGCCGGAGGATTTCTGGACCTGCGTCGAACTCGCCCGTCTGTGTGATGAGGCGGGGCGTCTTCGCGAGGCGATGGAAGTGGCGCGGTCGGCGCAGCTCGTTGCGAAGGGGGAGCGGGAGCTGTCACCGGCGCGGGAGCGGTATGAGGCGGGGTTGGCGGTTTCGGAGCGTCTGGCGGCGTTGAACCCGGGGAGCGCTGAGGCGCAGCGGGATTTGATTGTGTCTTTTGCGAAGCTTGGCGGAACTTTTCCGGGGGAGGGATGGTGGGCCAAAGGGCTCAAGATCGGCAAACGCCTCGCCGCTGAGGGGCGTTTGGCCCCGGCGGACGCTTGGATGGTTGATGATCTGCGAAAGCGAGCCGCCGAAGACGGTTAACCCCGCCCGCCGCACCTCTCCCCCAAAGAATCCGCCCATTTTTCGGGCGCCCTGCGCCTTGCGCCGCCGTCTTAAACCCGTATAACCCTCGCCAATTTGCCGACACGATGGTCGTCGCGGACGGGCGCTCGCATGCGCGCCGTCGCCTCTGCGCGCCCTTTGGCGCGCGCCGACGACCCCCGTTCATACAGAGGATGCGGCCATGCCGAAGCGCGACGATCTCAGCACCATCCTCATCATCGGCGCCGGGCCGATCGTCATCGGTCAAGCCTGCGAGTTCGATTATTCCGGCACCCAGGCGGTCAAGGCGCTGAAGGAGGAGGGGTATCGGGTCATCCTGGTGAACTCCAACCCCGCCACGATCATGACCGACCCGGATCTGGCCGACGCCACCTATATCGAGCCGATCACCCCGGAGATGGTCGAGACCATCATCGCCCAGGAGCGCACGCGCCTCGACGCGGCGGGCGACAAGGGTGTGTTCGCGTTGTTGCCGACCATGGGCGGGCAGACCGGCCTCAACACCGCCATCGCCCTCGATGACGCCGGGGTGCTGGAAAAATATAATGTCGAGCTGATCGGCGCCGACCGCGCCGCGATTGAATGCGCCGAGGACCGGCAGAAATTCCGGGTGGCGATGTCAGAGATCGGGCTGGAATCCCCCCGCGCAGGCATCGCCACCTCCTGGGAGGAGGCGCAACAGGTGCTTGCCGAGATCGGGCTGCCCGCAATCATCCGCCCGGCCTTCACATTAGGCGGCGCTGGCGGCGGGGTGGCCTATAACCGCGAGGACTTCGAGCGGGTGTGTAAATCCGGCCTCGACGCCTCCCCCGCCAACCAAATCTTGATCGACGAAAGCCTGCTCGGCTGGAAAGAGTTCGAGATGGAGGTGGTGCGGGATAAGAACGATAACTGCATCATCGTTTGCTCGATCGAGAACGTCGATCCGATGGGGGTGCATACCGGCGATTCGATCACCGTCGCCCCGGCCCTGACCCTGACGGATAAAGAATATCAGCGGATGCGGCGCGCCTCGATCGATGTGCTGCGCAAGATCGGGGTTGAGACCGGCGGCTCCAACGTGCAATTCGCGCTCAGCCCCGAGACGGGGCGGATGGTGGTGATCGAGATGAACCCGAGGGTGTCGCGCTCCTCGGCGTTGGCCTCGAAGGCCACGGGCTTCCCGATCGCCAAGATCGCCGCCAAGCTGGCGGTGGGCTACACCCTCGACGAGCTGGACAACGACATCACCGGGGTCACGCCGGCCAGCTTCGAGCCGACGATCGACTATGTCGTCACCAAAATCCCCCGTTTCGCCTTCGAGAAATTCCCCGGCGCCGCCCCGGAGTTGACCACGGCGATGAAGTCGGTTGGCGAGGCGATGGCGATCGGGCGGAATTTCCATGAGAGCCTGCAAAAGGCGCTGCGCTCGATGGAGACCGGGCTGAACGGCCTGGATGAGATCGATATCCCGATCGACGACCCGGACCCGACGCCGAAGGCGCGGCGGGCGGCGATGGTGGCGGCCTTGGCGAAGCAGACGCCGGACCGGCTGCGGGTGGTGGCCCAGGCGCTGCGCGAGGGCTTCAGCGTCGACGAAATCCACGCCATCACCAAATACGACCCGTGGTTCCTGGAGCGGATCGACGAGATCATCGGCGCTGAGGCGGAGCTGCGCGCGCAGGGGCTGCCGGATGATGCGCCGAGCTTCAGGGCGTTGAAGCAGATGGGCTTTTCTGACGCCCGGCTGAGCGCGCTCTCAGGCGTGAGCGAGGCCGGGGTGCGCGCCCAGCGGCGGGAGTTGGGGGTGGTCCCCAGTTTCAAGCGCATCGACACCTGCGCCGCCGAGTTTGAGGCGCAGACGCCGTATATGTACTCCACCTATGAAGCCGATCACCTCGGCGCGGCGGAATGCGAGGCGCGGCCGAGCGAGCGGCGCAAGATCGTGATCCTCGGCGGTGGGCCGAACCGGATCGGGCAGGGCATCGAGTTCGATTATTGCTGCTGCCACGCGTGCTTCGCCCTGTCCGAGGCTGGGTTCGAGACGGTGATGGTGAATTGCAACCCGGAGACGGTGTCGACCGATTACGACACGTCTGATCGGTTGTATTTCGAACCGCTGACCACCGAGGACGTACTGGAGATCCTGCGGGTCGAGCAGAGCCAGGGCGACTTGCTGGGGGTGATCGTGCAGTTCGGCGGCCAGACTCCGCTGAAGCTGGCCGACGCGCTGGCGGCGGCGGGGATGCCGATTTTGGGCACCGCGCCGGATAAGATCGATCTGGCGGAAGATCGCGAACGATTCCAACACCTTGTACAACAGCTCGGGCTGCGTCAGCCAAAGAACGGCACGGCGAAATCAACCGAGGACGCGACCCGGATCGCCGACCGCATCGGCTATCCGCTGGTGATTCGCCCCTCCTATGTGCTCGGCGGGCGCGGTATGGAGATTGTGCGCGATCGGGCCCATCTCGACCGCTATATCTCCGAGGCCGTGGCGGTGTCTGGCGACAGTCCGGTGCTGCTGGACGGCTATCTCGCCAACGCCACCGAAGTCGACGTCGATGCGCTCTGCGACGGCGAAATCGTGAAAATCGCCGGGGTGATGGAGCATATTGAGGAGGCCGGGGTGCATTCCGGCGACAGCGCCTGCTCGTTGCCGCCGTTCGCCTTGAAGCCGGAGACCATCGCCGAGATTGAGCGCCAAACCGCCGCCCTCGCCAAGGGATTGTCGGTCGTGGGGCTGATGAACGTGCAGTTCGCGGTAATTAACGGTCGGGACGGCGCGCCGGATGAGATCTTTTTGCTGGAGGCCAACCCCCGCGCCTCTCGCACGGTGCCGTTTGTGGCCAAGGCGGTGGGCGCGCCGATCGCCAAGATCGCGGCGCGGGTGATGGCGGGGGAGCCGCTGTCGTCCTTTCATGTTCCGCCGCCGCCGACCGATCATGTCGCCGTCAAGGAGGCGGTGTTGCCGTTCGCACGCTTCCCCGGCGTGGACACCGTTTTGGGCCCGGAGATGCGCTCCACCGGCGAGGTGATGGGGATTGATCGCGGCTTTAACCGCGCCTTCCTCAAGAGTCAGATCGGGGCCGGGGTGGAGTTGCCCAGCAAAGGCGCGGTGTTTATGTCCGTACGTTCGCCTGACAAGGAGCTGATGGTCGAGCCCGCGCGCCGGTTGGCGGCTTTAGGCTTCGAAATCGTCGCCACGCGCGGCACCGCTCGGGTGCTGGAGGCGGCGGGCGTCACCACCCGCCATGCGGCGAAGGTGTTCGAGGGGCGGCCGCATATCGTCGATCATATGAAAAACGGCGATATCGCGTTGGTGTTCAACACTACTGAGGGCGCGCAGTCCCTGAAGGACAGCTTCGATATTCGGATGACCGCGCTGTCAATGAAGATCCCGTACTACACCACGGCCGCAGGCGCTTTGGCGGCGGTGCGGGCGATCGAAAATTTACACTCGGGAAGGCTGGCGGCCGCCCCATTGCAATCCTACTTAACGAGCGCTTAACTAGCTGTTCTCGTGTGGCGTGATCCGGGCCCGATCTTCGGGCCCAATTGCGTTCGTTTTTCACGCGACAGGTTGATCAACTCGCGTCGACGTCGAAGCTGAAGTCGAGGCTTGCGCCTAGGCCAAGTTAGGCGGGCGCGGAGGAGCGCTTTATGGATAAGATCCCAATGACCGCCCAGGGCTATGCGAAGCTGGAGGTGGAGTTGAAGCAGCTGAAGTCGGAGGAGCGTCCTGCGGTGATCAAGGCGATCGCCGAGGCGCGGGAACACGGCGACCTCTCGGAAAACGCGGAGTATCATTCCGCGCGCGAGAAACAGAGCTTCATTGAGGGTCGAATCATGGAGCTGGAGGGGATGATTTCGCGCGCTGACGTGATTGATCCCCTGAAGCTGAACGGCGAGAAGATCAAGTTCGGCGCCACGGTGCAGTTGATGGACGAAGACACTGAGGAAGAGAAGACCTTCCAAATCGTGGGCGAAGTCGAAGCTGACATCGAAGCCGGTCGCCTCAACGTCAATTCACCGCTGGCGCGCGCTTTGATTGGCAAGGAGGAGGGCGACAGCGTCGAGGTGATGACTCCTGGAGGCGGCCGTTCCTACGAAGTGATGTCGGTGAAGTTCGTCTGACGTGTCATCAGGGGCGCTGGCCGCCCCTGGTTTGAGCTCGTTTCGATGAAACATCGGCGTTTTGGCGGGCGTGCTCTAAGTTTTTGTGGTTTTCACAATCTCTCAGCCTCTGAGCGTGCCTGCTTCCCCACGGCCCAAGCTGGGCTGAAAGCTCACGCTGTTCTGACCTAGAGCTTGGCGTTTTAACTTGTTAAAGCTGCTTTGGCGTAGCAAAAGCCTGATCCCTGAGTGGTGGCGGCTCGTCTGGAGCGAATTTTACAATCGCATCGCGGAAAATTTGCGTTTCGGACTGGCGGCGTCGCAAAGAGAGAGATTTTCAACGGTCGCCGTCGGGCCGGCCAAGATTATGGGGTCCGCAATATGAGCCAGATCTCCAGCGCCGGAGCCGCGCGCAGCGCTATGCCAGGCCCTTTTGACGACCCCCCCGGATTTCCTGAACGCGGCGCGCGGCGCCGGAGCGACAGCACGGCGGCGAATCCGTTCGACGCCCAGGATTTCATGAATGAACCCTCCCTCGAACTGGATAAGAAGCCAGGACGGCGCGGCAAGGCGCGGGATGAGGCGGCCGATGTGGCGAGTGGGGACGACAGTTTAGTGGAAGACGAAGAAGCATTCTTCGAAGCTGACGCGAACGAAAAGGGCGAGGCTGGCGCGCGCGAGGGCGCCTCCAGCTTCGGCTCGATTTGGCGGTGGGCGCTGCTGGCCAGCTTCTTGTGGGTTTCGGCGGTGATCGCGTTTTATCTGGGCGCCTATCGGGTGTCCCTGATCGGCGGCGGGCCGCTCTCCAATGATCTGGCCAGCATAGATCAGTATGTTTGGGTGATGGCGGCGGGAGTCGCGTTCGGCCCGCTTGCGCTGATTGGGATGGCGGCGATCGTCACCCGCCAAGCGATGGCGCTGCGGCGAGAGACGCTGTTTCTTCAGGAAGCGGTCGATCGGTTGTCTGAGCGGATGTCCTCCACACCAGCGCCGGGGCAGGACCAAGGGGGCATCGCCTTCACCAGTGGGCAGGACGCCCAAGCGTTGAAGCGCGAGGCTGAAGAGGCCGTTTCTGCCTTGAAGGCGGTTGAGGAGAGTTTCATCTCGGCCCAAGGGCGCGCCCGGTCGGCCCGCGAAGCGGCTGAGGTGGACAGCTACGCAGTCAAGCAGCTCTTGCAAGATGGGGAACAGGCTCCAGGCGGCGCGAATCGCGAAGCACAGTTGGCGGAGCTGGCGGCGATGGTCGCCAACGCGTTGGCGGCTTCTGGCGTTGCAGCCGCCCCAACGCCGCCGCCGGGGGTGTCCGTTGTGACGCCGTCTGCCCCCAGGTCAGCCCCTCCGTCAGCCCCTCCGTCAGCCCCTCCACCGCCGCCCTTTGGCGGGCGGGAGGAGGCTCCGCGTGAGCCCTCCGGCCGGGCCGGGATCGAGCGCGGCTTCCAGGAGGCGGAGCAGACATTGAAGGATCTGGGCGGTTCGCCGCCTCCAATACCCGAGGCTCCGAGTGAAGCCGCCGCTGGCTTGGATGCCGTTCCCGCAGCGAAGAAGGCGATCGAAGAGCTGAGCCAACGCGGTGGTGGGGCGCGGGATGAGGGCGCCTCTGAGCCTGGCGCGCGCGGCGACAGCACAGGCGGCATCTCTCACGCGCCGGGCGCTGAGGGTGATTCCGATGGCGTCGATTGGGGAAAATTCGTCAAGGCGGCGAATTTTCCGGACAGCGAGGACGATCGAGAGACTTTGGATGCGCTCTACGCCGTGCTCTCCGATCGCGACGCCGCCGGTTTGTTGCAAGCGGCGGAAGACACACTCTCAGGCCTCGCCGATATTGGTTTGTTCATGGAGGACATGGTTCCCCACCATGCCCCGGCTGAGGTGTGGCGGCGATATATTGTCGACAACGACGCGGCCGAGGCGATGGAGCTGGGCGGCGTACGTGACGCACATGCGATTGAGGACGTGATCGCGGCCTTGAACGACAAGGCCGATTTCGCCAGCACCAGCGATAAATTCCTGAAGCGCTACGAGGATATTGTGGGGCGTATGTTCAATGAGGGCCAAGAGGCGGAGTTGGTGGTTCAACTCGCCGACAGTCGTAGCGGCCGCGCCTATATGTTGTTAGGGCGCTCCTCGGGACGGTTTGGCTAATCATGCCGCTGAGTGTTGGAATCGAAAAATGGCCGTTGGCGACGCCGTTCGCCATTGCACGCGGGGTCAAGACCGAGGCTGTGACCGTGGTCGTCCGAGTGTCGGACGGCAAGAATGTCGGCTTGGGAGAATGCACGCCTTACGCCCGCTATGGTGAGACGCCAGAGCAGGTGCGCGAGGCGCTGTGGAACCTGAATCCGATGTTTGGTCGCGAAGAGATGACCGCCGAGAGTCCAGCGGCGCTGCGCAGTAAAATCGCCGCCGTTTTGCCCGCGGGCGCCGCCCGCAATGCGGTCGATTGCGCGTTGTGGGATCTGGAGGCCAAGCAAACTGGCCGATCGGCTGCAGAGTTGACGGGGCTGAACCCGCCGCCGGAGATAATCACCGCCGTCACATTGGGCATCGACAGCCCGAAAGCCATGGCCGCCGCCGCCAAGACAGCCGCCGCACCGTTGTTGAAGGTGAAGCTCGGGGCCGGTCAGGTCGCCGACGAAACCGCTCGCCTTCACGCCATCCGCGCCGCCGCGCCAGAATCAAAGCTGATCATTGACGCTAATGAAGGATGGTCGGCGGAGAGTCTCACTGCCTTGGACCCTGTTTGCGTTGAGGTTGGGGCGTTGTTTATTGAACAGCCGCTTCCTTCTGATCAGGATGCGGCGCTGAGCGATCTGTCCTTGCAAACCCCGCTCTGCGCCGATGAAAGCTGCCACACCGTTGAGGATCTGCCGCGCCTCAAAGGGCGCTATCAGGTGGTGAATGTTAAACTCGACAAAACCGGCGGTTTGTCTGGGGCGATCGCTCTCCGCACCGCCGCCCTGTCCGAGGGTTTTGACGTTATGGTGGGTTGCATGCTCGCCGGATCTCTGGCGATGGCGCCGGCTTATCTTTTAACCGAAAGCGCATTGGCGGTGGATTTGGACGGCCCTCTCTGGCTGAAGCAGGACCGTGAGCCGCCGATGAAATTTGTCGGCGCCCGTATGTTCCCGCCGTCATCGGGATTATGGGGCTGAGCCCGCCTTGCCGCCGGATTCAGGCTCGGCGCATTTTCGACATTGCCCTTCAATCTCGATCGCGGTGTCCTTTAGGCCGAAATTCACCTGAGACGCCGCCTCGGCGAGGGCTTGGGTGAGCGAGGGATCGCGCAACTCGCCGACCGCGCCGCAATCCGAGCAAATCAGGAATAGGGGCGAATGCGCCTCTTGCGGGTGGGCGCAGCCCAGATAGGCGTTCTGGGTCGACAATTTATGCACAAAGCCCAGCTCAATCAGGAATTCCAGCGCGCGGTACACGCTTGGCGGCTGAGAGCCGAGCTTCTCCGCCTTTAACCGATCCAACAGCTCATAGGCGCCGACGGCGCGGTGGCTCTCCCACAGCAGCTCCAACACCCGCCGCCGTACCGGCGTTAACCGTGCGCCTTGGGCGGCGCACACCGCTTCCGCGGCCCGCATCGCGTCGGCGGCGCAGGCGTGATGGTCATGCGGTTCAAACGCTGATGCGGCCTCGCTGGCGGTGAAAGTGGGGCGTGAAGACGCGTCGACCATCGCTCGTCCGTGTCATGGCTGGGGCTTCGTCAACAGGTAGCGAGGCATTTGACGCGGAACAAGCGCCGACATGCGGTGTGATGGCCTGTAGCTTACCACAGAGCGATGGCCATGGGCCCCACACAATGGCCTAGTGCAACGGCAACTCCTGCGCTGTGCGGATCTCCAGCGGGCGCAGCAATTGGGCGTGGGCGACCCGCACCAAGTAGATCGGCCGATCCAACTCCTGCTCCCAAAAGACAAGGTATTCATCCAATTTTGGAAAGCGCGGCGCTAGATCATACTCTCGCTAGTTGAAGCTTTTCAGCAGTCGGTGCGCCTTCGGCAAATGGTAGATGATCTCGGCGGCGGCCAGGCGGAATCCCAGCAGTTGCGCCTGGAAATCGGGGTCGATGTTGCGGCCCCCAGCGGCTTTAGCCCTGGAGCGGGTCTCGTCGTTTTGGGTCATTTGGCGCTCCGAGTCGCGCTCTTCACGGGGCGCGGATCAGGGTATGCGCGGGCTGGCGCCTTTCGTCTGGTCGGTGACACAAGCTGTCACGGTTCTTAAAAGATTTCATGATATCAGAGGTTTGAGAAGCGCTAGATATCTACACTGCGATATTTGACGCGGCCGCGCGTCAAATCTTCCCGGTTGCGTGATTTAGTGATCCATATCGGAAACAAAGACGTAACCAACTCAACGCGCATAAATGGTGTTCGCAGGCGCGAGTGGCGGTTCCAGAGAGAGCTGGGGCAGGTGGAAGGGCGACTGCGATGGCGCAAATCGGGGCAACAGTGGTGTGGCTGCGGCGTGATTTGCGCTTGGCCGATCATCCCGCCCTTAGCGCCGCAGCGGCGCGCGGCGGCCCGGTGATTCCGCTGTTCGTCTGGGATGAGACGATGGCCGCCGGCTACGGCGCCGCCCCACAATGGCGGCTTTCACGAAGCTTGGCCTCCCTGACGCATGAGATGGCTCAGATGGGCGCCCGGTTGATCTTGCGGAGTGGCCCGGCGCTAGAGACGTTGCGAGCGGTGATCGCAGAGAGCGGGGCCGATGCGGTATTTTGGTCCCGGCTCTATGACGCGCCGTCGATTGAGCGGGATAAGGTGGTTAAGGCGTCCCTGCGCACCGACGGCGTCACGGCGGAGAGCTTTGAGGGGGCGCTATTGTTCGAGCCGTTTCGGGTTCGGACCAAGACCGGTGATTTTTACAAGGTCTACACCCCGTTTTGGCGCGCCTGCCGGGCGCTAGAGTCCCCGCCCGCGCCGCTGCCGACGCCGGGTCGGCTTCCCCCGCCCGTGCAACAGCCAGATAGCTTGTCGTTAGCGGATCTCGCCTTGGAAACCCCGATGAACCGGGGCGCCGGGACGCTCACACGCCATGTCGCTATCGGTGAGGAGGCGGCGCGAGTGAGGTTGGACGCGTTTTTGGATCAGGGTGTCGCCGACTATGGTGGTGAACGGGATCGGCTGGACCGGGACGGAACGTCTCGATTGTCGGCGCATCTTGCGGTTGGGGAGATCTCCCCCCGCCAGATCTGGCATGCCGCCGAAGCAAAAACCGCCGCAACGCCAGAGGCCGAGGCTGGGGCCGAGGTGTTTTTGAAGGAAATCGTGTGGCGTGAATTCGCCGCCCATCTCAGCTATCACACCCCGCGTTTGTTGACGGATAATTGGCGCCCTCAATGGGACGCCTTTCCCTGGCGTGACGACAACGCCGATGCCGAAGCGTGGCGGCGCGGGCGGACCGGCGTGCCGGTGATCGACGCCGCGATGCGGGAGCTGTACGTCACCGGGACCATGCACAACCGCGCCCGGATGTTGGTGGCGAGCTATCTCACGAAGAATCTGCTCACCCATTGGCGCGTCGGCGAGGCGTGGTTTCGCGATTGCCTTGTCGATTGGGACCCCGCCTCCAACGCCATGGGCTGGCAATGGGCCGCTGGCTCTGGACCCGACGCCGCGCCCTATTTCCGGATATTTAATCCTGAGACCCAGGCGGCGAAATTCGATCCCGATGGCAGTTATGTCCGCTGTTGGTTACCGGAGGCGCGCGGCGCGGGGTCGTTGCTCGGCCAAGCGGACGCGGCGAATCCGCCCAGGGGTCTAGACTTTTTCGACGCATGCCCCCGCATTTGGGACCTGTCGCCGGATGATCCGTATCCTGAACCCGCACATGGTCTAGCGGAGGGGCGGGCGCGGGCCCTCGACGCCTATGCGTCGCTGCCGAAAGCAAATGCGCCGGTAGCCTAAGGGCCGGCCCAGAAAGGATTTACACCATATGAAAGTTGCGGTGATCGGTTCTGGAGCCGCCGGATTAGGGGCGGCCTTGGCGTTGTCGGAACGTCATGACGTCCGCTTGTTTGAGAAGGACGCCCGTTTCGGCGGTCACGCCAACACCGTCGAGGTGGAGTATGATGGCGTGCGCCTTCCGGTCGACACCGGCTTTATCGTCTTTAACGAGAAGAATTATCCGAACCTGACCGCAATGTTCGAGGCGCTCGGCGTCGCCAGCGAAGAGTCGGACATGTCCTTTGGCGTGTCCCTCGATGACGGACGGTTGGAATACGCGTGCGACAATCTCGACAAGGTGTTCGCCCAGCGTTGGCGCGCGTTCGACCCGAGCTATTGGCGCTGTTTCATGGACATCATGCGCTTTAACCGCGAGGCGCCGCGCGCCTTGGCGGCGGGGGAGCTGGATGGTCTGTCGCTGGCGGAGTGGTTGGAGAGCCGCCGTTTCTGCAAAATGATGCGGGAGAATTTCGTGCTGGCGATGGGGGCGGCGATTTGGTCGACCCCGGCCCATCGGATGGCGCAGTTCCCGGCCCGGTCTTTCGTGCAATTCTTCGTAAATCACGAGTTGCTGAATGGCCTTGGCCCGGCGATCCAATGGCGAACAGTCTCAGGCGGGTCACGCGAATATGTGCGCCGTGCGATCGATCAGCTCGGAGAGCGGGCGCGAGCAGGCGCTGGCGCGGTGTCAGTGGCGCGGCGGCTTGACGGCCGCGTTGTGGTGACTTTCGAAGATGGATCGGAGGAGCATTATGATCACGTGGTGCTGGCGACGCATCCAGATCAGTCGCTGGCTCTGATGGCTGACGCTGATGCAGAGGAGCGCGCCCTGCTCGGCGCGATCCGTTATGCTGACAATGTTGCTGTTCTGCACCGCGACCCTGGTCTGATGCCGCGCCGGCGTAAGGTTTGGTCAAGCTGGAGCGTGTTGGCGGAAAGTGGCGCGGATGCGCGGCCAAGCACGCTGACCTATTGGATGAACCGGTTGCAGAATCTCGACCCAGCGCGGCCGTTGTTCGTGAGCCTTAATCCGCCGCGTGATCCAGAGCCTGAGTTAACCTTCGCCCGCTTTAATTACGCGCATCCGCTCTTCGACCAAGCCGCTTTCGATGCTCAGGCTGGGATGGATCAGGTGCAAGGGCGTGGCGGTATTTGGCATGCCGGGGCTTGGTTGGGTTGGGGATTCCATGAGGATGCGTTGAAGGCTGGCTTAAGGGTGGCCGCTGCGCTGGGGGCGCGGCCGACATGGGCTGTTGATATCGGCCAGCCCTTAACCGCGCCAATGGCGATTGCGGCTGAGTGATCGGCGGATGAGCGCCTCTCCCCCCATGGCGGCGTTTGCCCCCAGGATCTTCACCGGTTCGGTGATGCATCTGCGGCTGCGCCCCAAGCGGCATCAGTTCCGTTACGGCGTGTTTGCGATTTGGCTTGATGTCGACCGCTTGGCGGAGACCCTAGACCCGCTTCGCTGGTTTGGGCGTGAGCGTTTCAACCTGTTCGGCTTTCGCTTACGCGACCATGGCCCAAGAGACGGCTCCGGCCTGCGCCCCTGGGTGGAGGCGCGGCTTCGCTCAGAGGGGACGTTGGGGCCAACGGATGCGCCGCCGGCGCGGATCATGCTGCTGAGCTTTCCACGCGTGCTCGGCTATGTGTTCAACCCACTGTCGGTTTATTATTGCTATGATGCTGATGGGGCCCTGCGCTGGCTGATCTATGAAGTGAAAAACACCTTCGGCGACCAACACCCCTATCCCCTGGCTATTGAAACCGACCCTGACGGCTTGTCTCGCCATGACCAAGCCAAGGAGTTTTTTGTGTCGCCGTTTATCGACATGGAGAAAACCTATCGTTTCACCATCGCCCCGCCCGGAGACCGGCTCTCAATCCGGATCAAGGAGGCCGACGCCGAGGGTGAATATCTGATCGCTTGCTGGAATGGCGCCGCCGAGCCTTTAAGCGATGCGATGTTATGGCGGCGTTTTTTGTCGCATCCGTTGGTCACTCTGAAGGTGATGGCCGGCATCCATTGGGAGGCCGTGCGGTTGGCGCTGAAGGGCGTTCGGTTTCTGGGTCATCCCGGCGACGAAAATATCGTGGTGAAACCCGACAGGGGGGAGCTGCTCTCGGCGAGCGGTAAAATCAATCTAGATAAGTAAAGCGGGAGCCACCCGTCTGAAACGGAAAACGGAGCGTATCAAGCCGCTCGCACGTCGTAATCGCTGGCGATGACGTCCAGCTTAGCGCGAAAGCGAGCCTTCAGGATGCGACGGTTTGGGCGATAAGGAACTGCAAGTGACGGAAGTAGTGAAAGCGCCAAGCGTGTTGAGGGATAGCGGGGAAGGCGCCCCGTTTGATTTTGCCGATGACTTGGCTGACGGCGAAGTGATGTCTTCCAGCGATGGCGAGGTTGTTTTCACGAGCGTTGACGGCGCGCGTCGGCTGCCGCGTTGGTTCTCGCTGATGTTCTCAATGCTGAAGAATTTTGAGATCGGCGCGGTCGAGTTCCAACTTCCCGACGGACGGGTGTTCCGCGCCCAGGGGGCCAAGCCCGGCCCGGTTGGCCGCTGCGTGGTGCATAACCCGCGCCTGTTCGGCCGGGTGCTGCGTCATGGCGAGATGGGGTTCGCCGAGGGGTATATTGACGGCTGGTGGACTTCGCCGGACCTCTTGGCGTTTCTCGACGTTGCGATGCTGAATAACGAGAACGTCGCACGCGGTTTCGACGGCTCTCTGGCGTTAAGGCTGCTCAATCGCTTTCGCCACTGGTTGAACCGCAACACCCGGGAGCAGGCGCGCAAGAACATCGAGGCGCATTACGATCTGGGCAATGAATTTTACCAGCTTTGGCTCGACGACACCATGACCTACTCATCGGCGCTCTTTGGCGATCGCGCCAGAGCCGCGTGCGAGCCGATGGAGTGGGCGCAGCGGCGCAAATACGCTGCGATTTGCGACAAGCTTGCTCTGAAGCCTGGCGATCATGTGTTGGAGATTGGTTGCGGGTGGGGCGGCTTCGCGGAATACGCCGCCGGAGAGCGTGGATTGCGCGTCACTGGCTTAACCTTGTCACCCTCCCAGCTTGAGTTCGCTCAAACTCGATTGATACATGCGGGACTGGCTGAACGTGTGGATCTGGAGCTGCGCGACTATCGCGACGAACGCGGCGAGTATGACGGCGTGGCCTCGATTGAGATGTTCGAGGCGGTTGGGGAGCAGTGGTGGCCGACCTATTTCGGCGCGGTGCGGGACCGGCTCAAGCCCGGCGGGGTCGCAAGCCTACAGGTGATCACCGTCGCCGATCATCTGTTTGAGGATTATCGGCGGGGGATGGACTTCATCCAAAAATACATCTTCCCCGGCGGAATGCTGCCTTCACCGTCTAAGCTGCGCGAGCAGGCTGATCTGGCGGGGCTGGAATGGGCCGGGTCGATGGAGTTTGGCCCTGATTACTCAACCACCTTGCGCCGCTGGCACGCCAGCTTCAACGCCGCTTGGAGCGAAATCGAGCCTCTCGGCTTCGACGATCGTTTCCGCCGGATGTGGAATTTTTACCTTGCGATCTGCGCCGCCTGCTTCCGGGCCGGCACCACGGATGTGACGCAAGTGGCGCTGCGGCGAAACTGACGCAGGCCCCGCCCCTCGCACTCACGCTGCGCCGGACCTAAGTGACAGGTGACGCGAGAGTGTGAGGGGCGATGGAACTGACCTCGACCACCCAACCCGAGACAGCCCGGCGGCGGCCTGAGCCTAGCGTGGCCCCCGTCATGATGGGCGCGTGCGGTGTACCCGCTGCTTGCGTCGTCGCGTTCATCTTTGACCACGCGATAGTGACGCTTGTTATCGCTGTTGGTTGCGCAGCGCTAGCGGCGGCGCTAATCGCTGCGCTCGTGGTCAAGTGGTTCTTACAAAACACCAATTTCACTTGGTCTCAGGCTGCGATTTCTGGGGCAATCACCTGTTTTAGATCGTTTCCAGTGAACGCTTTCATTGGGGGCGCTGTCGAAGTCAGTGAGGGAGGGAGTGCGGACGGATGGTTGAGATAATCGCCGCCAGTCAAGCGCCGCCGCCAGTACGCCGGGCTTTGTCGCGCTCAACCGCCACCTTGGTGATGGCGCTGCTGGGCGGCGTCGCGGCGGGGCTGGTGAACGCCACCAACGGCGGAAGGCTGTCATGGCCAGACGCGGAAGCGCTGGCGATTTTGGCCCCTTGCGGCGCCTTCGCTGCCGGGGTGATCGCCTGGGGGCTGATGGGCTGGGCGATCGAAAACACCCGCTTCGGCTGGGGCGTGGCCATGATCTTTGGCGTCTTGACGGCGTTGCTATCCTACGTGCCCTTCGGTGTTTTATTTGGGGCGCTCATGGCGATTCTGGAGGCGTGGGATGGACGCATTGAGTCGGGCGCCCTCCGCTTCGGCGTGATCTTCGCCTTCTTTTCAATGGTGGCGGGACCCATCTGGACTGGGCATATCGTCCTGCCGCTTGGAGCGTTGGGCGGGCTGATCTGTCGCGCGTTGTCAAGTCGAGTTGAGGAATAAAGCGCTGATGGCCGAGGCGGTCTCAACATCTCAGCCGCCGCCCCGCCGCCGCCTTTCTCGCTGGGTGGCGGCGCCACTGATGGCCCTCATGGGCGCTGTCGCGGCGGCGATGGTGATCGCATTGGATACTGGCGGGATTCGATGGCGCGATGATCTGGAGCAATTAATGCTATTCGGCCTCAGCGGCGCGTTTGGCGCGGGTCTGAGCGCATGGTTGGTGATGGGCTGGGCGATCGCGCGCACAGAGTTCGGCTGGGGCGTGGCTTTGGTCGTCGGCGCAGTGACGGCGCTGTTGTCTTATCCGATGTTCGGCTTGGCGCTCAGCCTAGTGTTCATGTTCGACGTTGAAGTCTGGCATCGTGGATTTATCGAACCGCTCGCTGAAGCCGCCGGTTTGGTGGCGGCGGCGAGCATTGTTGGGCCGGTGTTTAGCGGACATGTCACGCTGCCGATGGGGGCTGTGGGTGGGCTGATCTGCCGGGCGTTATCTAAACCGGAGGAGACGCCGCATGAGTGGGATGTCGCGGCCTCGACCTGAATTTCCCCGCCTTCACCGGCACGGTGCTTTTGGCGCGGGCGATCACAAGCGCTGCATTCGACCCGCGACGTGCCGTCTAGAGTGGTGTTGGCGCCGCCTTCACGTCCTGGTTAGCGTTGGGAGCCGGTCTTTGCATGCTGCTCGTGGCAGATTTGTTGTTGGATTGGGCGTCGGGTACTCTCAATCCAATGGGTGCACGCCTAGAAGGCTCAGATGAGAACCTGGGGTCACGGAAGGTCGAAGCGGCGATAATGTCGCTTTTAACGCAGTTGATCATAGCGCCGTTTCTTGCATCCTTTGGCGCATTTGGGGGATGGGGGTGTTCCCTGCTGGTGGCCCCCATTGCGCCGCCGCAAAGTGATCCGCCAGTTCCAATCGGTGCGTAACGCTCGCATGACCTCAGAAACCATCGCCTCGCCAACGGGCGCAGCTCGATCAGGCCGCGTTGGATCGCTCGCTCTTGCAGCCTACGCCGCGCCCAATTTCGCCTTCGCGGCGTTGTATTTTCCGGTGTTCGTCTATCTTGCGCCGTTCTACGCGCTGGAGCGGGGCGTGCCGCTGGAGACGCTGGGGCTGATTCTGCTGACGGCCCGGCTGTTGGACGCCTTCACTGATCCGGCGATGGGCGCGCTCTCGGATCGTTGGGAGACGCGGTTTGGGCGTCGCAAGATTTGGTTGGTCGCCGCGACGCCGTTGGTGTGCCTGTCGGTGTGGATGGCGATGGTCCCGCCGGAGGAGGTGCGAGGCCCCGAAGCTTGGCCCTATGTCGCGGTATGGCTGACCGCCTTGACCCTCAGTTGGACCGTCGCCCTCACCCCCTATTTCGCTTGGGGCGGTGAGATCGCCACCGACTATGCTGGCCGGGCTCGGGCGACGGCCTGGCGAGAGAGCGCGATGCTGATCGGCACCCTTGGCGCGGCGGCGGCCTACCAACAGGCGGGCGGCGGTGGCGCGGGGTTGGAGGCGATCGCGAGCTTGGTGGTGATCGCAACGCCTGTGTTGGTGCTGATTGCGCTGATTGGTGCGCCGGAGCCGCGCAACCGCTCCCGACGACGCGTCTCGTTTGCTGAGGGGTTGGCGGCGCTGAGGGGCAATGCGCCGTTTCGGCGGCTCCTGGCTGCCTATGTGCTGAACGGTGCTGCGAACGCGCTCCCGGCCTCGTTGTTTCTGTTCTACGCCACTGGGGTGCTGGAGGCGGGCAATGCTGAGGCGGGCGCGCTGTTGGCGCTATATTTCCTGATCGCCGTCCTGTCAGCCCCGCTGTGGAGCTGGGCGGCGGCGCGCTATTCCAAGCACCGGCCTTGGTGCCTGTCGATGCTCTACAACTGTGCGGTGTTTGTCTTTGTGCCGTTCCTGGGCGCGGGGGATGTGTGGGCGTTCGCCGTCATTTGCGCGCTGACCGGTCTCGCTTTCGGCGCCGACATCGTGCTGCCGCCAGCGATGCAGGCTGATGTGGTCGATGTCGACACCGCCGAGAGCGGCGAGCAGCGGACGGGGCTGTATTTCGCGATTTGGTCGGTGGCGACCAAGGTCTCCTCCGCGCTGGCTGCAGGGGTGGCGCTGTGGGCGCTGGGCGCTTCCGGATTCCAGGAAACTGGCGACAATAATACGGAGGCGCTCTGGACCCTCACGCTGCTCTACGCCGCCGCGCCTATCGTATTGAAACTCGCGGCGGTGGCGATTGTCTGGCGGTTTCCCTTGACGCGAGATGTTCAAGAGGCTTTGCGGCGGAGGATCGAGGCTGCTGGCTAAGCCTCGACGCTGTCCCACCCCGTTAGTTTGCGCATTACCCAAAGGTAACTGCGGTGGCGCAGCAGACCCAGCGTTTTCAGGATCATCACGAACGGAGTAGGAAACGCGATCTCGAAGCCGGGGCGCTTAAGACCCCGGACCATATGGTCGGCGGCCTGGTCGGTCTTCATTAGGAACGGCATCTCAAAGTCGTTCACCGCCGTCGCCTCCGTCTCTACAAACCCTGGATTGATTACACAGATGCGCAGCCCCTTGGGCGCGAGATCGTAAGCGAGGCACTCCGCCATTGAGATCAGCGCCGCCTTGGTGGCGCTATAGGGCGCGGCGCGGGGAAGGCCTCGATATCCGGCCACCGAGGCCACCAGCGCCACACAGCCGCGTTGTTGCCGGAACAGCGTCTTCAGCACCGGGTCGAGCCCGTTGGCGACTCCAGTCAGGTTGACGTCGAAGGTTTTGGCGGCGTCTTCCGCCGAGAATTCCTGCGCCCGCATCGGAATGTAGATGCCAGCGTTCAGAATGGTGAGCGCCAGCGGCTGTTGTTCCGTTATCTCAGCCACGATCCGCCGCATCGCGCCGGGGTCGGTGACGTCGCCGGGGGCGGGGCGGATGTTGGGGTGCTCTGCCGCCAACGTCTCCAGCTTCTCGGCGGAGCGCGCGGTGGTGTAGACGGTCCAGCCTTCCGCCGCCAACTTCAGAGCGACGGCGCGGCCAATGCCGGCGCTCGCTCCGGTCACCCAGGCGGCGCCATGCTCAGGCTCTGGAATATACTGAAAACCGCTCAAAAGCGCACCCCTTCGATCTGTGCTGTTAGAAGGGAAACGCGCTGGCGACGAGCTTGGTTCACCGTTGGCGCGCCAGAGCCGCGCTCAAGGCCGAGTTTACAGAAGGGCGAGAAATTTCGGCCCGGATTCAACCTCTTCATAGGTGATTTCCTCACCTTTGCCGTCGAAGCGCGAGCCGCGCCATTCGTTCTGATCGTCGTAGAACAGATCGATCGCCGCCTCGCCAGTGACGCTCCAGCGGCTCAGGCCCGCCTCTTCGCCGGCTTTTTGAATGTTCACGTCAAGCGGCGTGCCGCTCTGAGTGCTGAACCAGACTGGCGCTTCCAGGGCGCGATGGTTCCAGTAGCTTGTCGGTGCTGCCTCCAGGCTGAGATCGCCTGTGTAGCCAGCGGCGTCGATTTCGAAGCTGCTGTCGCCCCGCGTCAGCCGGACATAGGCTTTATCGCCATCATCATCGGTGTCGCTGGTCAGCGTGTGCAGCGCGCCGGCGACCCATTCCTCACTGTTGCGGTGAGTGTAGCGATAGGCGGTGATGCCCAAAATCTTCACCGCGAGATCCACCTTGACTTTGACGGTAAGACGGTCGCCGGCGGCGGTGGCCTCCACGCTGTGACGGCCCACCTCCGATCCGCCCCTGTACACTTTAAACAGCCGTTTGCGACCAACCGCGAATGCTGAGTTGGGAATCAATAAAGTGCTAGCCGCGCCGGCGAGAACCGTGCGTCGAGATAGATATGTGGGCATGTATCGTCCGTTATTCAGCGAATAGGTTCAAAGCGCGCCCAAACCGACCAGTGAATCGGAGCGCGCCGTTATTTACCACCAAGCATATACAAATGTCGTCGCCCATTATTTCAGGGGTGTGATCATGCTCAGGGCCTGCGATCGATAGGTCACCAGTACGCAGCACCGTGTCGCCGTCTTGCAACGCGCCGGAAAGCAGCAAGGTGGCTTCGTCACCTTCATGGGTATGCTTGGGAATTTTAGCCCCAGGGCGCGCTTTTAGAAGGCTGACGCGCTCATGTTGATACCCATCAAACACATACTCATGAATGCCCGGCAGCCGGAAACGCCAGGGGGGCGTTGGTGTGTCGCCAAGCGCACGCTGGATCGGACGCGGCAAGGCGATGTCGTCACCGTCACGCGCACAAGGCGGCTGCGACGTCAGGCGCGGAGCCAAGGGCTCAGGTTCGTCCAGCCGCGCTAAAAGCGCTTCAAAATTCATCGGCGCAACGTCTGTGGTGGCCTCCTCCGCGAGCATCGCGCCACCAATGCTCTCGGCCGTCGCCACGAGGCCGCGCGCTTGCGGCGACAGCGTCAAATGCGTGGCGCACAGCAGGGACAGCCCCGGAGATGTGGTGCCGGCGGCGTAGGCGGATAAGAGGTCATCTTGCGTGATCGACGTCATCGTCGTTAACAACTCCAACTGGATCCCGACATTGATACGCGGGCATTCTCTCTCTGGATCAATTTTGGTTGTAGGTGAAAACTATGCTTTGGCAGGGGGTCAATCCAGCCAGCGGGTTTTTGCTTGGGAGAGTGCCGGCTTACAGCATCTCACGCTGGACCTTGACGCTTGGGTCGGGCAAGGGGAGCGCGACTCCCTCGCCTGAAGGCTCCAAGGAATTCTTCGCATGTCGACGCTCGCCCCCTCCGCCCTGGCGTTAGCGCCGGATGACTTGGATAACTCACTGTTTTTCTATGGAACTTTAAGGGACCTGGACCTGCTCGCTCTGGTGACCGGCCGGGAGTCGCTTGCCGGGGTGAGGTTAACGCCAGCCAAGGCGCGCGGATTTCGGGTTGAGCGTGTCGCCGGTGAGAGCTTCCCCATGGCGTTTGGGGATACTTTGCCAGAGGCGGCGGCGGTGGGACTTTTGGTCGCAGGTTTGAATACAGAAGAACGCGAGCGCATCGCATTCTTTGAAGATGGCGATTATGCGCTTTCGCCGGTGATGGTTGAGACGTTGGATTCGCCCCCCCGCCAAGTGGCGGCGGCGATGTTTCAACCCACCCAGCGTTTACGGGAGTCCGGCGAGCCTTGGGATCTCGACGCCTGGGTGAAACATGACAAAGCCCTGGCGTTGGCCTGCGCGCGGCGTCAGCTGCGCTATTTCGGCGAAGTCGCGCAGCCCTTGGTCGAGACATGGTGGCCGGACATCAAGGTAGCCGCCGAGCGTGAACTGGGTTCGCCTGGGGTGGCCGTCAACTCAGGGATGACCCGCGACGACGTCCAGGAACTGGCGCGGAGGGAGCCCTATCAGGCGTTTTTCCGGGTCACGGAGATGGAGGTCTCTCATCGGGGCTTTCGGGGCGGCGTCAGCGCGCCGGTTGAGCGCGCCGCGTTTCGCATCGGTCCGGTCACCACGGTGCTGCCCTACGACCCTTGTCGCGACGAGGTGGTGTTGATTGAGCAATGGCGTGCAGGCCCTTGGGTGAATAATGATCTGCGCCCCTGGTCGCTGGAGATAATCGCTGGGCGTATCGAGCCTGGCGAGAACCCGGAGGCCACTGCCCGCCGTGAAGCGGTCGAGGAGGCCGGCGCGCATCTGCGCCGGTTGGAGGAGATCGGGCGCTTCTACGCCTCTCCTGGCGCGACGGACGAATATATTCATGCCTACGCCGCCGAGGCGGATCTCACGGAGGTTGACGGCGTGCATGGGCTCGCCGCCGAACATGAAGATATTCGCGTCGTCAAACTGTCCTACTGGAAGGCGATGGAGGCGTTGGCGCGCGGTGAGCTTACGGCGGCCCCAGCGGCGCTGTCGCTGCTCTGGTTGGCGCGGCATCGTGATCGGCTTCGGGTGGATTGGCGTCAGGTCTGAGCCGCCAAGCCCATTGCCGGGCGTTTCGCAATACGAGCCATGGGGTGACGCCGCTTGCGCGAGCGCTTACCTGTCGGCTAACTCGCCGGTTGCGCGGCGTTCGTCTCAGTACATAACGTGCGCGCTTTTGGCCGACTCAAGCTGGAAAGCGACGATGCGGCAGGGAGGAGAGAGAGAATGAAGGTTTATAAAGATATGCCGGCGGCGGTTGGCCAGACGCCGTTAATCAAGCTGCGCAAGGCTTCTGAGCTGACCGGCTGCGAAATTCTTGGCAAGGCGGAATTTCTAAACCCTGGTCAATCGGTCAAGGACCGGGCCGCCCTCTCCATTATTCGCGACGCAGAGCATCGGGGAGCGCTTCGCCCTGGCGGGCTGATCGTCGAGGGCACCGCAGGCAACACCGGCATCGGCCTCGCCTTGGTCGGCCGCGCCTTGGGGTATGATACTGTCATCGTTATTCCTGACACTCAGAGTCAGGAGAAAAAAGATATGATCCGCCTTGCTGGCGCTCAGCTGGTGGAGGTGCCGGCGGTTCCGTACAAAAATCCAAATAATTACGTAAAATATTCCGCCCGGCTGGCGGAAAAGCTGAATGCGACCGCGCCGAACGGCGCGATCTGGGCCAACCAGTTTGACAATGTCGCCAACCGTCAGGCGCATATCGACACCACCGCGCCAGAGATCTGGGAGCAGACCAATGGCCGCGTCGACGGCTTCATCTGCGCTTGCGGATCGGGCGGCACTCTGGCCGGTGTCGCCGCCGGGCTGCGGGAGAGGTCAAGCGCCGTGAAAATCGGCCTCGCCGATCCCGACGGCGCGGCGCTGTACCATTATTACGCCCATGGCGCGCTGAAATCTGAGGGCTCCTCGATCGCCGAGGGCATCGGCCAGGGCCGGATCACTTCGAATCTGGAAGGGTTGGAGGTGGATTTCGCCTACAACGTTCCGGACAGCGAAGCGCTGCCGGTCGTGTTTGATTTGCTGAAGGATGAGGGCTTGGTGATGGGGCTCTCCACCGGCGTCAACGTCGCTGGGGCTATTCGTTTGGCGCAGGAGCTTGGCCCTGGCCACAGAATCGTAACCATCCTCTGCGACTACGGCACGCGCTACAGCTCAAAGCTGTTCAACCCCGATTTCCTGCGGGAGAAAGGCTTGAGCTTCCCCGATTGGCTGGAGGCGACGCCGACGCCAATGCCGTCGGTGTTCGAGGACATATGACGTCATCCCGCACCGCGCGGTCCATCATCGCCGCGTTGTTCACAGTTTTCTCCTTAACCCTGTTGTTGACCTTTGGTGGGCCAGCGGCGGCGCAGATCGTGGAGAGCGCGCCGCCCCCGGTCTCGCAGCAGCTTGAGACGCTCGACGCCAAGGCGGCCTTTGCCGAGAAAATGCTCGAATCTGAGCAGATCGAGGCCAAGGCGATGGAGGATCTGCGCCAAACCATGAGCGATCAGCGGGCTATCGCCCGCGCTCTAGTTGAGCAACTTCGCGGCGAGTTGGAGCCGCTACAAGCTCAGGAGCAGGCGCTTGGTCCGCCGCCTGCCGAAGGCGAGACCGAGGCGCCGGACGTCGCCCTATCGAGGGCCGAGCTTAAAAAGCGCTTCGAGGCGGTGGAGGGGCGCTTTAAGCGCGCTGAGTTGGCGGAGGCGCGCGCCGACAGCCTATTGAGCACAATGGCCAAGCGGCAGCGCGCCGCCTTTTCAAACGAGCTGTTTTCGCGCGGACCAACGGCGATTGATTTGGCGACCTGGACCGGCGCTTTGGCGCAAACGCCTGGATTGGCCCAGGCGTTCGTCGCCGGCGCATGGGAGGCGGCCGTGCGGCTGGGGTGGGCGCTGTCTGTGGTGCTGGCCTTCGCCGTCGCCGGTCTCGCCTTTGCATTGTATTTCAAGCCTCGCAGCATCATCGGACAGGCGGTGGACTATCTGGTGGCCCGCATCGAGGAGACGCGCGCGCCGTCAGTGACTATTCTGCTTGGCGTCGGCCTATTTTTGGTCCGGGTCGCACCACTCGCCGCGATCATGTTCTTTGTTGCGGAGACCATGAAGAGCGCCGGCGCTTTGTCCCTTGCGGGGCGGGTTTTGGCTGATCGGTTGGTGGAGGGCGTGTTGATCGTCCTCGTCGCCTCTGCGGCCGCGCGCATCTTCTTTGCGCCTCGTCTGCCGTCACAGCGGGTGATAGCGCTCGATGATCAGGCCGCGACTTGGGCTTGGGCGCGGGTGACCACCCTCGCCGCGCTGATTTGCGGGGGCAGAGCTGTTCTGGACACGGCGACGGCGGTGGGCGGCGGCGGAGAGTTTCTGACGGTGGTCAATCTCTCGGTCGCGCTTGCTTCTGCGCCGATCATCCACGCCTTAACACGCACGCTCTGCGCGCCCGCTCAGACGGGGCAACGAGACTCTGAGCTGACATTGGATCAAACATCGACTGACGATGTTGATCAGGATGGCCCGGAAGGGGGGCCGCTGGCGGCGCTCGCCGGCCTTGCCCGCATGATCGGCCTCGCATTGGCGATCGCGATCCCGACGGCTGCGGTGCTCGGCTACTACGCCTTGTCGCGCTTTATGCTGGAGCGGGCGGCGATGACGGTGGCGCTATTGATGGCGCTGGGCCTCGCCTTTGTGATCGTAAAGCGCATCTTGCGTGGCCCGGTGGCGCTGGAGGTCGACGCAGAGGGTCAAATCTCCTCAGAGGCGAAGAAGCGGCCCGGACTGGGTCTCGCCCCAGCGATCACGGTGCTGCTATTGGCGATGGTGGCGGCCCCGCTTCTGGCGGCGATTTGGGGCGCTTCGGCCACCGACTTGCGTGTGATCGCCGTAGATTTGCTCGATGGCGTCGAGATCGGCGACTCGAATTACTCCCTGGTCGACCTGTTCGCGGCCTTGGCTGTTCTCGTCGCCGGGGTGTGGGTCACACGATTGGTCCAGCGATTGTTCCGGGTCAATGTGTTGCCGAACACCACGTTGGACCGGGGCGTGCAGTCCTCGCTGACCACGGGTCTCGGCTATATTGGCTTCTCGCTGACGGCGCTGTTGGCGGTGTCGGCGGCGGGGTTGGATCTGTCGAATCTGGCGCTGGTCGCTGGCGCGCTGTCGATCGGGATCGGCTTCGGCTTACAGAATGTCGTCAACAACTTCGTCTCGGGTCTGATCTTGTTGATCGAGCGTCCGATTAAGATTGGCGATTGGATCGTGGTCGGCGGCTACCAGGGCTATGTCCGCCGCATCAATGTCCGATCCACAGAGATAGAGACCTTCGACCGCTCCAGCGTGATCGTGCCAAACTCTGAGCTGATCTCCGGCACCGTCACCAACTGGACTCATAAGAATTCGGTGGGGCGGGTGATTACGGCGGTCGGGGTGAGCTATGACGCTGATTCCGAAAAGGTCGCGCAGATCCTACGCGAGATTGCCACCGCGCACCCGTTAGCGCTGCGCTACCCGGCGCCATTCGTCTATTTCGCGGGATTTGGCGACAGTGCGCTGGACTTTGAGTTGCGGGTGATGATCCGGGATGTGAACTCCATGCTCTCGGTGCGCTCGGAGCTGAACCACGCCATCCACAAGCGCTTTCGCGAGGAGGGCATCGAGATCCCGTTCCCACAGCGCGATCTTAATATTCGCTCCGGCTTGGACAGCGCGCTGCAAGCCTTGGCTCAGCCCTCGCCGCCAAAGTCATCGCGCAGACCTCACAGCGGCTCTCAACCTCATATCAGAGTTCAGAGCGGTGAGCGTGATATCGAGGTGGTGGAGGCTGTTGACGGCGGTGAGGGCGACGGGCGTTAACTGCTTCACCCCGTAGACCAGGAGAACCCCATGGCCGACGCCGTCACCGATCCGCTGTTTGTTGAAGACGCTTATGCGCGCTCTTGCGCCGCCAAAGTCGTTGGCGTCAGCGACACCGGGGCAATCCAGCTCGATCGCACGGTGTTCTACGCCGCTGGCGGCGGCCAGCCGGGGGATATCGGCGAATTGCGTTGGGACGGCGGAGCTTGCCGCATCGGCGCGACGGTGAAGGGCGAGGCCCCGGGGGCGATCCTCCATATACCCGCCGAGGGCGAAACCCCGCCGCCAGAAGGCGTTGACGTCGAGGCGACGCTCACTTGGGAGATGCGGTTCAAGCATATGCGCATGCACACCGCTCTGCATCTACTGTCGGTGGTGCTGCCTCTGCCTGTGACCGGCGGGCAAATCGGCGCTGAGAAAGGCCGACTTGATTTCGATATGCCGGAAGCGCCGGAGGATAAGGCGGCGCTGGAGGCGCGTCTCAACGCCTTGATCGCCGAAGATCATCCGGTGTCATTCGAGTGGATTACGGACGCTGAGATGGAGGCCAATCCTGGCTTGGTGAAAACCATGGCGGTGAAGCCGCCGATGGGCCAGGGCCGAGTGCGTCTGGTGCGGATCGGGGCCGGGGAGACGCCCGTCGACCTGCAACCCTGTGGCGGCACCCATGTGAGCAGCACCGCCGAAATCGGCTCCGTCGCAATCGGCAAGGTTGAGAAGAAGGGCAAACAGAATCGTCGTGTGAACCTGCTATTCGCCTGAGTCCGGTGGCTCAGGCTGTCACGCTGGCGTCACTTCGGCGCGCTAACTAGGCGCTTTAATCCTCATAGCGTCCGCAGGAGCCGCGTGATGTTCATCCGCCCGCAAATCTTCGCCGCGATCCTAATCGCCATCTCATCTGGCGCTCAGGCAGAGGAGCTGACCTTGATTGGCGAGTTCACCTTGCCGACTGGGTTGAAGATCGAGGGCGTCGAGCTCGGAGGTCTGTCAGCGATTGATTACGATCCGGCTCAGGATCAGTTTTACGCCCTCTCCGACGACCGTGCTCAACGCGGTCCCGCTCGGGTGTACCCGCTCAAACTGGAAATGACTGAGGCGGGAATTGCCGGAGCCGACATCTCCGCGCCAGTGGTGCTGACAGACGCCGACGGCCAACCCTACGCGCCGAAATCTGTCGATCCCGAAGGCTTTAGGCTAATCCCTGGCGGTGCTTACTGGTCGAGCGAGAGCGGCGAGGATGGGGCGCCCTTTGTGGTGAAGATGGCGCGCGACGGCCGCACTGCGCCGCTCGTGTTTGAGATTCCCGATTATCACCGTCCTGGCGCCGGGATGGGCGCCCGCAACAACAAAGCCTTCGAGGCTCTGGCCGTCGACGAGGAGGGCCGGGTGATCGTTGGCCTGGAGAACGCGCTGGTCCAGGATGGTCCTGTGGCCAGCCTTGAAGCGGGTTCGCCAGCGCGGGTGCTGCTGTTTCCTGCCCCCGACGCTTCGGCGGCACGGGTCGCGCCATTTGCGGAATATGTCTACCCAGTAGACCCGATCGCGGCGGCGCCTGTCCCTGCTGGTGAATTCGCTGACAATGGGTTGGTGGAGTTGCTGGCGCGGCCTGAGGGCGGCTTCTATGCGTTGGAGCGCTCCTTCTCTGCCGGTGTTGGCACAACTATCAAGCTGTTTACCGGGAGTTTCGAAGGGGCGAGCGATGTGCTGGGCGTGGAGAGTCTTAAGAGCGCGTCCTATACGCCAATCACAAAGCGGTTAATCCTGACGCTTCAGTCCGGCGGCGTGACCAATCATGTCGACAATCTGGAGGGAATCACTTTTGGCCCGGCCATCAACGGTCAACGCACATTGGTTCTGATTTCTGATAATAATTTCAATCCTCGGGGGCAGCTGACTCAGATCATAGCGTTCAAGGTTTTTTAATAGTATTACTATTGTGTTTGATGGGTTGATTTTTGAAACTTTACAAACGCCCAAAGCAACTTGAGCGTCATCATCTTGCAAAGATTCCAGCAAGGCGCCCGCGTCGATTGCATCCGGAGTTTAGTCTCGTAAGCGTGGTGACCCACAGCGGGAGAGATGACGTCAACGGAGAATAACATGATGGCGACTGCGAAAGCGATCGAGGGGGGCACTTTGGTGTCCGCGAAATGGCTGCAGGATCACCTCGCCGCGCCGGATGTTCGAGTGCTGGATGGATCTTGGCATCTCCCCACTACTGGACGAGACGCGAAGGCGGAGTTTCTTGAGCGGCATATCCCTGGATCGGCGTTTTTTGATATTGACGATATCTCAAACGAGCATTCCGCACTGCCGCATATGTTTCCGCCGATGGAGAAATTCGTCTCGCGCATTCGCAAACTCGGCGTTGGCGACGGCCATCGGATCATCGTGTACGACACTGCCGGTCTGCATTCGGCGGCGCGCGTGTGGCTGATGTTTCGCTATTTCGGTCATAAGGACATCGCCGTGCTCGACGGCGGCCTGCCGGCTTGGCTGGAGGCGGGCTATCAGGTGGAGGATATGCCCGCCACACCGCGTGAGCGCCACTTCACGCCGCGCATCCAGTCCATGCTGGTTAAGGACGTCACCCAGGTGTCGGCGGCTTTAAAGTTGGAGACGGCCCAATTGGTCGACGCGCGCTCTCCTGGTCGTTTTCGAGGGGAAGAACCCGAGCCACGCCCAGGCTTGCAAGCCGGTCATATGCCGGGAGCGATCAATGTGCATTATCAGTCTCTGCTTCGGGACAATGGCGCGATGAAGTCAGCCGAAGAGCTTCGCGCGGTGTTCCAGGCGGCGGATGTAGATCTCTCGAAACCGATCATCACCAGCTGCGGCTCTGGCGTGTCGGCGGCGATTGTGAATCTGGCCTTGGAGCGCCTCGGCCACCGCGATCACAGCATGTATGACGGCTCTTGGGCCGAGTGGGGCTCTAGCCCGATGCTGGCTGTCGCGATGGGGAGCTGATCACCATGCCATCCGGCGAGGAGGGCGCTCTTGACGGGGTGATGGAGTACACCGTCACGTTTCTGGAAATGACGGCGCCACCCGCCACTTCGGCGCCGCCGCCGCTTTCCGAGGGAGGGTTGGCGCTGATGCGGGCGGAAAAGCCGCCGGTGCACTATTTTCTCTATCTCTACCGCACCGTTGGCGCCGACTACCAGTGGGAGGACATGCTGAAATGGTCCGAAGAGGAACTGACGGCGTTCGTCCAGCATGAAAAGGTGGAGTTATTCACCCTCCATCATCGCGGCGCCCCAGCGGGATTTTTTCAACTCGATTTTCGGGAAGATGGCGTCTGCGATTTGGCCTATTTTGGCCTAATGCCGCAGGCGGTTGGCCGTGGTTGGGGACGTTGGCTGCTGTCTCAAGCCATACAGGAAGCTTGGGCGCCGTCGCGGGCGCCGGGCATTCAGGCGATGACTGTAAACACCTGCACTCTGGACCATCCATCGGCTTTGAGGATGTATCAACGCGGAGGTTTCGAGCCTGCGCGCCGAGAGACCCGTCAAAGGGTGCGTCATCCATTCTAACCTGTCTCGATGATGCGGTTGCAGCGCTTGCATTTCGGTATGATTCTGGCTTTGGGAGGGCGCGTTGCGGGAGGCGACGCGCTCTAAACCTAGAGTCTGACGGCTCCGGTCTACATCCCGACGGGCTTTCTCCCGAACATATTACCGCATGTTGTGCCGCTTCCTCTCCAGGCCACAAATTTTCGCATGTCCACCCTATATTTAGACTTGCAAGCGTCACAAATTCCCTTCTACTTGTAGCCATGTTCAGGGCCGCTTCTACAGCATGTTGTGTTGGCGGAAGCGGCCTGACAGCGGGAAACTGACCACAAACAATATGTGGGTTGGATCCGGCGCTGAGCCGCGCTCAACGCCGGCACAATATATTGCGCTG
The DNA here is from genome assembly GCA_019634215.1 of Paracoccaceae bacterium. Lineage (GTDB taxonomy): Bacteria > Pseudomonadota > Alphaproteobacteria > Rhodobacterales > Rhodobacteraceae > JAHQVS01. Next base: position 48,030 of record JAHQVS010000214.1, read on the forward strand.
CTGACTACGTCGCGGCGGCTGGACGAAACAAAAAGAATGGGGCGAGACCAATGAGAATCGAGCGGCGTTTCACCAAGGCGGACGCGAAGCCTTACGCATCGATCGAGTTCCGTAAGGCGACGAGTGAGATTCGCAACCCCAATGGCGAGCGGGTGTTCGCCCTGGAGGGTTTCGATGTCCCAGCGTCTTGGAGCCAAGTGGCTTGCGACGTGCTGGCGCAGAAATATTTCCGCAAGGCGGGCATTCCGGCGCGGCTGCGGCCTGTTCCTGAAAAAGATGTGCCGGAATGGCTATGGCGGTCGGTCGCGGATGAAAAAGCGTTGGCCAAGCTGCCTGAGGAGGAGCGTTTCGGCGGCGAGACCAGCGCTCAGCAAGTGTTCGACCGGCTCGCCGGAGCTTGGACCTATTGGGGCTGGAAGGGCGGCTATTATTCCACGGAGGCGGACGCTCGCGCCTATTGCGACGAAATGCGGGTGATGCTGGCGCTGCAAATGGCGGCGCCGAACTCGCCGCAATGGTTCAACACCGGCCTGCATTGGGCCTATGGCATCGATGGGCCGAGCCAGGGCCATTTCTACGTCGATGAGAAAACCGGCAAGATGCGCCGTTCGAAGTCGGCCTATGAGCGCCCGCAACCGCACGCCTGCTTCATCCAGTCGGTGCAGGATGATTTGGTAAATGACGGCGGCATCATGGATCTCTGGATTCGCGAGGCGCGTCTGTTCCAATACGGCTCTGGCACCGGCGCTAATTTCTCTTCGGTGCGGGCCGAGACTGAGCCTCTGTCTGGCGGTGGGCGGTCCTCAGGCCTGATGTCATTTCTAAAGATCGGCGACCGCGCTGCGGGAGCGATCAAATCCGGCGGCACCACCCGGCGGGCGGCCAAAATGGTGATCGTCGATGTCGACCATCCTGACATCGAGAAATTCATCGAGTGGAAGGTACTGGAAGAACAGAAGGTCTCCGCCCTGGTTGCTGGCTCCAAATTGCATGAGCGACTGCTGAACGAGATTCTGACGGCGGCGATTCACAGCGACCTGGGCCCGGAGGCCAAATTTGACCCGAAGAAGAACGGACCTCTGAAGGCTGCGATCAAAACCGCGCGCCGCCATGAGATCCCGGAGAACTACATCCGGCGGGTGATGCAGTATGGTCGGCAGGGCTACACCCGCATTGATTTCCCAGTCTACAATGCTGACTGGGATTCCGAAGCCTACCTCACTGTTTCCGGTCAGAACTCCAACAATTCGGTGCGAGTCACCGACGCCTTCCTGAAAGCGGTCGGGGAAGATGGCGACTGGGTGCTGAATCGCCGCACTGACGGCCTACCAGCGCGCACGGTGAAGGCGCGGGACTTGTGGGAGCAGATCGGTCACGCCGCCTGGGCCTGCGCCGATCCGGGCTTGCAGTACCATGACACCATCAATGACTGGCACACC
>JAHQVS010000215.1 GCA_019634215.1 Paracoccaceae bacterium
GAGGCGTCGCGGCGCTGGGCGCTGTAGGTGACAAATACGCGCCCGTTGCCCGCGAAGGAGGGATGGAACGCCAAAGACCACAGCCCCCGTTCGTCGAAAGCTTGCAGCAGTGGTGTTAGTCGATCGCTCAAATCGAGAAACGGCTGAGACGCCGCACCGGCGGGCGTCAGAGGGATGATCTTGCCGGTCTGATCACCAACAAAGCGCCGCCCTGTTCCATCATCAGGCGCGACAAGGAAAATCGGCGCGTCGAGCCCCTCTACAACTGGCGACAACTCAACCTTGGGCAGCGGCTCGGCCCTTGCCGACGCGGCAACTGCGATCACCGCCGCGAGCGCGATTGTCCGAAACAGCATGCCAATCCTCCCAAAGATTTCGTTCGTTATTGTTGTTTTATCCACGCCCGCTCTTGGCGCAGAGTTGATGACAACCACCTCAGCGCCACTCAGTTCTCTCAGTCGATCCGTCATGCCGCCCGGATCTCGCGCCTATGGTTATGGCGCGGTGACTGTCAGGCCCACAGCAGAGGCCACACTCTAAGCCTACAATAGGCGCGATTACGCCGCCGGCGTCCCGCGACCTCAATGTCACCCTCCCAATCCTCAATAGTGAAGATTGCGACACGCCACTTGATCCAGAAAGCTTAACCTAACTCGTCCTTGAGGCGTTTCATCGCGCGGCGATCGCCTCGATCTCCATGGCCCAGCCGCTGTCAAAGATGCCAGCGATCACGCAGGTGAGGGAAACTTGACGACCGTCAAGATAGGCGTCGCGGGCTTCGCGATAGGCTGACGTGTGGGCGCGGTCGGAGAGGTAGATGGTGACCTTGACCAGATTGTCCTTCGACATCCCGGCGGCGCGAAGCTGGGAGTCGATGTTGGCCCAGATCTGATGGGCCTGGGCGAGCGCACTCTCGGGAACGGCGCCGCTGGCGTCGGCGGGGATTTGGCCGCTGATGAACAGCCATTCGCAGGCATCGTTCACAGACATCGCCTGGGCGTAGGTGCCTGGGGTGGATGGCGCGTCAGGGGCGTTGAGGGGGGTGAGTTTCATTTCGGCGGCTCCACAATTTCGACAACTCGAAAACGCTCACAGACGAGCGTCATCTCAGGATCGAAGCCGCCGTTGCGGGTGAAATAGGTCTCGTGGTCGGCGCGCCAGCCTTCCAGGCTGTCATTCTCACCCTCGGCCAGGGCGAAATCGGCGTCGACGTCGCAGAAGCGGCGGTGGGAGACTTCCAGGGTCTCAATCACCAGGGCCGGGCGGCCGTCCCAATGCAAGGCGATGTCGCGGCGGCCAGGCTTGGGCATGGCTTCTACACCGGTTTCGACGTCGCGCTGGGCCATGCAGGTGGCTGTCTTGGCGCCCGCGCACATCAGGCCGAGCAGGCGGGCGCTCAGCGCCTCGGAGTCCCCGCAGCGGAAGGTTTCCGCGTTGGGGTATTTTTGGAGGAGGTGGTCGAGGGTCATGGGCCTGTATTTACCTTTAAATCCACGCTTGAGGTCAGGCCCGAAGAGAGCATTTTCAATGTTACAGCAGGTCTGACTTCTCAGATGTTTAGAGAGGTTTTACTGCGGAGTAATCGTAACGGCAGGAGACATCTTTCAAACAACCGGGATAATTTTACAAAATATAATGCATTAAGACAGTTTTGCGACGTCCACCCCTTGTGATCTGTGCGACGTTGATATTTCACTCCATCGCATGAGAACGCTCAACACACTCTTTTTGCTCGCAATTCTGTTATATGGGATATTCCCCGGAGCGGCTCAGGCGCAAGATCGGGAACTGACTGTCGCGACGATTGAGCGCCCGCCCTTTGTGATGCGGGGCGCTGACGGCGCATTATCCGGCTTCAGCATCGAGCTGTGGTCACGGATCGCTGACGACCTCGGTTACGATTACGAGTTTCGCCTTGAGTCGCAGTTTAAGGAGATGCTCGACAAGGTCGCCTCGTCAGAGGTGGATCTCGCCGTGGCGAATATCTCGATCACCTCGGAGCGCGAGGCGGCGATGGATTTCTCACTGCCGATCTATGACTCAGGGCTCCAAATCCTGATTCGCGACGACTCCACCGACACGTCCGCGCTCACGGCGGTGTTCCGCTCCGCCGCGATCCAAATCATCGCCATCGCGTGTTTCGCCTGGCTCGTCGCCGCCCACTTTATGTGGTGGTTCGAGCGCGAGCGAAACCCCAACATCAGCGCCAACTATGTCGCAGGCGTTTGGGACTCGCTCTGGTGGGCGTTCATCGCCGCCGCCGACGGCGGACCGCCGCGGCCAACGGGGGTCGCGGCGCGTCTCTTCGCTATGTTATGGATTTTGATCGGCGTGCTGACCGTGTCGAGTTTGACGGCTAGCATCACTACACTGTTCACGGTGAGCCAACTGGGCGCCGGGGTCCAGAGCTATGATGACCTCAAGGGCAAGACCATAGGCCTACCCGCCGGCACCACGATGGAGCGTTTCGCCGTGGAACGGGGCGTGCCGTTCGTGTCCTATCCGGATTTCGCCGCTACGTTGGAGGCGCTCAAAACCGGCGACATCGACGCCACCATAGGCGACGCGCCGGTGGTCCGGTATTTCGCGCTGAATGACGGCGTTGGCGTAGCGTCAGTCGCGGGCCCGGTGTTCGCGCCGGACAAAATCGGTTTTGCGATGCCGTCGAATTCGCCGGTGCGCGACCCAGTTAACCAAGCGCTGCTGCGCCTGATCGAAAGCGGCGCGTATGCGCGGTTAAAGCAGCGGTATTTTGGGGTTGAGGACGGGTGAGAAGTGATCGAGGGCCCCTGTGGCTAGACAGGAATAAGTCCTGAACCTGATCTCCTACGGTGGGCCGAAATAGGTTTCGTGGACGGCGCGCCAGCCCTCTGGGCTGTCATTTTCGCCCTCGCCAGGGTGAAATCGGCGTCGACGTCGCAGAAGCGGCGGAGAGAGACCTCCAGTTCTTAGATCACCACGACCGTACGGCCGCCCCAATGCAGGGCGATATCGCAGCGGCCCGGCTTGGATATGGCTTCTTCGCCTGTTTCGACATCGCGCAGGGCCATGCAGGTGGCTGTCTAGCCTGCCGCGTACATCAGGCCAAGCAGACAGATGCTCAGCGCCTCGGAGTCGCCGCAGCGGAAGGTTTCGGCGTTGGGATCTTTTGGGAAGAGGTGGCCAGGGGTCGAGCCTAACCTTAGTGTTGAGGCAGGCTCGACTTTGTTTCAGGGATGGTTGTGTTCAATGTGGATGGGTGGGATGCAGCAGGCGCCTAGGGAGCTGCGAACGAACAAGTCCGCTTGCTGGATGTTCGGTGCGGTGTACTGCGGCGTGATCCAATTCCGGTGACCCGCGAAATCCCGACGCAGTTTTGGCCACAAAATATCGCCGGATCGGGCCAAGAGCGGCCATTCAATGCCGGCGCCTGATGTTGAATCGTGCGCCGGAGGTGCGACAGGCTTGGTGATCCTGACGAATATGATGTGGATTTGCGCGCGAGGCTGGCCGTAGCCATGCTTCGAGTCATAACTAACGGCCGTGTTGGGCTCAGATCATCTCATCTTCCTAGAGATTTCGACCAATAGCGGAGTGGCCGCCTCGACAGCCTTGTCGAGGCGCGCTTTCTGCCCGCCAAAGAGACCGTCTCTAAGGGCGGGCCAGTCTTTCTGGGCCTGGCGCGCATCGCCGATCAGTCCGGTCCCTTCGCGGCCTTCAAGCGCGAACTTGCGACGCCAGATGAAGGAGCCGTACGGCGTCCATAGACTATCAGCTTCTCTTTGAAACTCCGCATCGACAGACATCAGGCACCAGAGGTACTCCAAATCATCGAAGAGTTGCTCGCCGATGTTGAGCCGTAAGCTGTCGTCCATCAGGTTGCCGAGCGCGCCAAGCAAATATTCGCTGAATGGTGTGAAACGCCGATCGAATCCTTCGAGGAGCTGCCGCCCTACATCAACGTCCAAGACCTTGAGGGCGTAGAGCTCCGCCGCCGGCTGAGCACGATCGCTCTTGTCGTGTCGGACCTGGATCGGAGCTTCGAAGACTGCAGCAAAGAACACGAAGCGCCGCGTCGCGAGGCTTGCGATCCCCGATGTGTACGCCAAGAGAAGCGAAGGATATTGTTTGAGTCCGCCGGCCTTCGCCGACGACGGCTTGAACCACCCGGCCGACGTGCCGGCGGCGATCGCTCAGCTCAAGCGCTACCTCAGCGAACCGCGTTTCAAGATCCGGCTCCACGACTTCGTCACGGACGAGGCCACCGTCGCAAAACGCGCGGTCGAGGCGCTGTTGGAGCAACATCGCGACGTGTCGCCGGAGAAGGTATCGTTCGGCCGTCTACTTGAGCGCATTGAGAATGCGATGCGACGGCTGGTGCACCTCTATGCGGTGGCGTCGCTTCACGCTGATGCGGAGCAGGCGCGAGGCTCCTTTTTTCGCACCGCACCTAGCGATGGTTCTGGTAACGTCGATATAGAGTTTCTCCACTGCCTGGCTGCCTGAGACCATATATATTAATCCATATTGGAGATATATCTTTATTTATAATGACTTGTAATACCATAAGTTAATTTGTAAATATCCCGTTATGCTGGTATAATGAGTGTACCAGATGGTCTTATCTGGTGCATGATAGTACTAGCCAAAGTCGGCTCATTAACTAACGCATTGATTTAGCTTGTTAAATGGGCTGTTTCTGCTCGTCATAACCATTTCATGGGAGGAATGAATGAAAGCATTACATATTGCCGCTGGCGTCGCCGTTTCGGCGCTACTGACGACAGCGGCTCCTGCCGCCGAATTTAATTTGCGGATGCAGACGCAATATTCGGCAGAGTCCGTTTCCGGCCAGCTGGCGCAGGAATTCATTGACAATGTCAAACGCATGACAGGCGGCCGCGTCGAGATCGAAATGTTCTGGTCATCCGCTGTTGTGGCAACCGTCGAAGGCTTTGATGCAGCCGCGACCGGAATTTTGGACGGCGAAATGCATGGCGGTGCATATCAGACGGGTAAAAATCCTGCTTTCCAATTCGTGGGCGATCCCATGGGCGGTTATGACACACCTTGGGAGCTTTACAGCTTCTTCTATAATGGTGGCGGCAAGGAAGCTGCGAACGAGCTCTACAATGCGCACAATATGCACCTTGTTGGCTGGTGGACTGGTGGCCAGGAATCGATGTCTTCCTCTAAGCCGATCGCAGGACCTGCAGATCTGAAAGACTGGAAATTCCGTTCGCCTCCCGGTCTTGAAACTGAAATCTTCGCCGAGTTGGGCGCTTCGCCGATCGTGATCGACTTCACGGAAGTCTTCACGTCACTGGAAACCGGCATTATCGACGGCGCAGACGCATCCAGCCTTGCGAACAATGTTGGACTTGGCCTTTACGACCTCGTGGAGCATGCCACCTATCCTGGCTTCCATTCCATGCCGGTTGACCATGTTACGTTCAACCTAGACGTCTGGAACAGCTTCCCTGATGACATCAAAGCCATTATCGAAACAGCTACGCAGGCGCTTGCCCTTCAAACGTCAATGCGCATCAGTATCGCAAATGAAGCAGCTGCTGCTGATCTTCAGGCAAAAGGCGTGATGCTTTATGATTGGTCTGCTGAAGATCGGGCAACTTTCCGTGCTGGCGCACAGCGTGCTTGGGACGGTTGGGCTGAAAAGACACCTGAGGCAAAAGCACTGGTTGAAGCGCATCGTGCGTTCTTGCGTCGTATTGGTAAAATCCAGTAGACGTAAAGCTCTTTGAATTGTGCGAGAAACGAGCCCCTCGGGGCTCGTTTTGTACCAGAGTTATTTGCATTGGGCGAGGCGTATGGCTGTTGAAGCGGAAAGTGTATGGCTGGATTATTCCTGAACTTGCAGTTCGAGATCAATGCGGATTTAGAAAGATTTCACACCATAATAGGGGTCTCATTCTACTTTTCGGCTCGGAAGGACGCAAATGAACAGCCGGGATGGGTCACGAGCAGCGGTGCCAGTTTGCGGATCGGACGTCAGCTAACCACCCTATTCCAGGCGCGCGCTTCCCCAAAATCACCGTCTGACTGCTATTCAGGCCATTGATGGCAAGATC
>JAHQVS010000216.1 GCA_019634215.1 Paracoccaceae bacterium
CGGCGCGGGACACGGGGGGGCAAGGCGGCGATGAGCCACTGCTGTGGGCGCAACTACCTGTGGGGTGGGTCGGCGCCGACCGGTCGGCGACAGCGAAAGCGGCGGTGGCCGCCGGAGCGCAAGCTTTGGTGATGGATGACGGGTTCCAACACCACTCGCTGCATAAAGATTTGTCCTTCATCGTGATTGACGCCGGCGTCGGCCATGGCAACGGCCGGGTGATCCCCGCCGGGCCGCTGCGCGAGCCGCTCCGCACCGGGTTCGCCCGCGCCGATTGCGCGATTCTGATCGGCGAACCGGCGTCCGATCGCCCGCCGCCATGGCTGCCGCGCGACTTTTCCTGCGTCCCGGCCCGCTTGGCCCCGACGTCTGAGACTCATGGGCTCGCGGGCCGCCGCGTCGTCGCCTTCGCCGGCATCGGCCGCCCGCGTAAATTCTTCGACACGTTGCGGGAAGTGGGCGCTGAGCTGGTGGAAACCATCTCATTCCCGGACCATCATCCCTACTCCGGCCCGATGCTGATGCGGCTGGAGCGGACCGCCGACGTCCGCGACGCGCTTCTGGTCACCACTGAGAAAGACGCAATGCGGCTGCCGGCCTGGTTCCGAAAGCGCATCGAGGTCGCGCCGGTGCGGCTGGGATTCTCCGATCCGACGCTGATTGACGAGTTGCTCGCGCATGCGCTGGCGGATAGCGGCACGGCGTCGGCGTTCTCGGCGCTGGATGATGAGCCCTACTTCGTCCCGGAAGACGGTGACGACGGTGATCCCTCGCACCACGAGGAGGCTCCAGCGACTACGCCCTGGCGTGGACGGGGCCGCCGGTAAAGCGTATTTGGGTCGCCAGCTCCGGAAAAAACCTCTATCCAATTGTTATTATAGAATTTTTACTGCCTTAGTAGAGGCTGTGATTTCGGAACTGGCTTCAGAACCACCACACGCGAGCGCAAAAGAGACCGGTTTTCCGATCGGCGGCTCTGATTTCGTTGTCGTAGTGAACATCGCCGGATTTGGACAGGATCGACCTATTTCGCTGGGCTGGCCGTATTAACGCCCCGATAAAGCCGCCTCATCGCGCGGGTTCCACCGCAGCTGCGCCACATCCCACCAGCAGTATACCTTAACAACGATAAAAGAGTTTTCCGACCCCTTGCCGGGTTGCGCCTCTCTCTCCGCGCCCCTGCGCGATCCGGCAACTTTTCTTCCCATCTCTAATTGATCCAACATCGCAGCCAGATGGTCGCGATCGTGATTAACCGTTCCTTGTTCACTTCCGCCTACGTTTCAGCCGATTAACTCTGTAGGAGTGGCGGGCTTGGGCGATCATGTCTCACCGGCCGCCTCGAATACGGCGACGCCTAAGGCAGGCGCGCCTGTAACTGAGGCGACGCCTCGCCAAGCGGCTTCCGCTTGGCGTTGGCTCAGCGCGCCTATTCGTCGATTCGGGTCGGAAGGCTCCCCCAGCTCCCGCAGCGTCAACGGTGTCAAAAAACTGCGCGCCAGCGCCGGCGCCACCGCCAACGACATGCGGTTGGACCCAGCGATCATGGGCGCGGCGGTGGCGGTTAATCTGCTGGCGCTGGCGATGCCGGTGGTGGTGCTGCAGGTGTATGATCGGATCGCCCCCAACGGCGCTCAAGACACGCTGCTGGTGCTCTCCCTTGGTCTGCTGATGGTCGCCTTCTGCGAACTCGCGCTGCGCTGTTGCCAGGGCTATCTGTTGACCTTAAGCGCTGCGCGCTTTGGCCAAGCGTTGCAGATTGAGGCGCTGCGGCGCCATCTCTGGCCGCAATCCGCCGCCGCGCCAAGCGACACCGACACCGACAGCACCAAGGACGTGCTGGAACGCTTTTCCGCGATTGACAACCTCGTCGATTATTATGGCGGCCAGGGCCGGCTCGCGATGATCGAGCTGCCATTCTCGGCGATCTTCTTTGTGATGATTGCGATTGTGGGCGGGTGGTTGGTGTTTGCGCCTATCGTGCTTTTCAGCGTGTTCTCGGTTGGAATCATCTGGCTTGGCCGCAAAGCCAAGGACCTGGCCAGCGATCGTTCGGCGCTGGATGGCAAGATGCAGGATTTCGTCTCCGAAACCCTGTCGAGTGGCTACACGGTCAAGAGCCAGGCCATGGAGCCGTTGATGTTCCGGCGCTATGAGCGGCTGCTGAAATCGCAAGCGGCGATTCAACGCCTTCTCATCCTGCTTGGCGGCGACGTGCAGCGGATGTCGACCGTCTTCACCAACTTGAACGTGGCGGCCACGCTCGGCTTTGGGGCGGCGTTGGTGATGGCCGATCAGTTGACCATGGGCGGGTTGGTGGCCTGTTCGATGCTGTCGGCCCGGGCGATTCAACCGCTGCTTCGGGTCTCTCGGGCCTGGGGGGACTTACAGCGCGCGCAGCTCTCGGCGGAGCGCGCCGCGCCGTTGTTCGATACCGCCCCGGCGGCCCTCAGCCTCGATCGGCCACACTCCACCGGCCCTGTGGCGCTTGAGGCGGTGGATCTCGCCATTGAGCGCAATGGACGAGGCGTGCTTGAGCATATCTCGATCCAGATTGACGCTGGCGGCCTCACGGCGCTGGTGGGGCGCGAGGGATCGGGGCGCAGCACATTTCTGAAAGTGGCGGCGGGGCTCGCTCCCCCCAAATCAGGCGCGCTTTTGATCAATGGAGCGCCTGCGGCGGCGTTCCGGGAGCAAACAGCCAATGGCGTAAGCTTGGTCGGCGTGGAAGCGCGGCTGTTTCCCGGCACCATTCTCGACAACCTTACGCTCTATGGCCAAGGCCCCTCGATCGAGGACGCCCGTTGGGCGGCGGATCTGATGGGGATGGAGAACATTATTGATAAGCTCACGCTCGGCTATCACACCTCCGTTGGCATGAACGCCTCGGAGGCGTTGCCGGCGGGGTTGTTGCGCAAGATCGTCCTCGCCCGCGCGATCGCGCAACGCCCGCAGCTGCTGCTGTTGGACGAACCACATTTGTATCTGGATCTGCCCTCCCTGCATCAGCTGCGGCGCGCGCTGCCGGCTTTGCGGGAAGACAGCACCGTCATCTTCACCACCAGCATCGGCGACTTCGCCCGGTTATCAGATCAGGTGTTGCTGTTTTCGGATGGCCAAGTGGTTGACCGCGCGCCGTTATCCTACCCGGCAGGCGGCGTGATCGAGCAAGAGCTGCTGACATTAGCCCATGGCGAACGGCCCGACGCCGGCGCTGTAGATCACACTGAGGCGGCCTCATGATGCAGACCTCCCCCGCCAGCCGCGCGCCAGGGGCGTCGCCCCAAGTCGGCGCCGACTTGCTCCAAGCCGCCTTCGCCGTCATGGGACGACATCAGGTCGAGGATCTGCGCGCGCCCACCGCCTACGAATTATGTCTAGGTCCCTTTCTCAACGCCATCGGCTGGATCGGCGAACCGCGCCGGGTGGTGGAGGCGCTGCCGCATTTCGACCCGGTGGGCGACCTGAACGACTTTCGCTTGGCCTTGGCCAATCTCGGCGTCGCCACCCAATTCCGCCTGGAACAGCTCGACGCCCTGCCTGACGACGCCTTGCCGTGCTTGGTGGACGGAGAAGATGGGCCGCTCGTAATCCTCGGACGATGCGGCCCAGGCAGATTCAGGGTGTTTCGCGGCTCTGACGGGACCCACCAAGAAATCGACGCGCCCCAGCGCGTCGCCCACATCTGCACGCCCAGCGCTAACAGCGACGATACTCGGCCCGATCAAAGCTTTATTCGCTCAGTGTTTGGCCCGATCCGTCAGAAGATCCCGTTTCTGCTGTTGTTGACCTTCTTCATCAATCTGATGGCGCTGGCGACGCCGTTGTTCTCGATGGCGGTCTACAACAACATCATCGTCTCCGAGCAGATCACGACCCTGGCCTTCGCGCTCACGGGCCTGATGTTCGCGTTTATCTTCGAAGATCGGGTTCGGCGCATGCGCACCGAGCTGATCGCGACCAACGGCGCACGGCTGAACGCGACCATGCTGCAAGAAACCTTCAGCCGGGTGTTGCAGCTGCCTTTGTCTATGACGCTCGCGGCCCCGGTCTCGACCCAGATCTCCCGCTTGAAACAATTCGAATCGGTGGCCGGGGCCTGCAACAGCGCGGCGGCGACGTCGATTCTGGATCTGCCCTTCACCCTGGTCTTCCTGATCGCCATCGGCGTCATCGCCGGGCCGCTGGTGTATGTGCCCTTGGCGCTGCTCACCTTGTTCACGGCGCTGGCGCTGATCGCGACGCCCACGACCCGCGCCTACGCCCTGCATGCGGGCAAACGCCGGAGCGACGCGCAGGCATTGGCGCGGCAAACCATTCTCGACGCCGAGATCATCCGGGGCCTCTGCGCGGAGCGCATCTGGTTGAAACGCTTGACGGCGGCCATCCGCGCCGCCTCCGCCTCGCGCCGCCGGGCGGCCTATTTCGACCAGATGCTGAACGCCCTGGCGCAAATGTTCACCTCCATCGCAGGGGTCAGCACACTGTTCGCCGGCACGCTGTTGGTGATTCAAGGCGATCTGTCGATCGGCGGCTTGATCGCGACCATGATGTTGGTGTGGCGGTTGGCGGCGCCGCCGCAGACCGCGCTGCTGTCCGCGCATCATATCCTCTCGGCCCGTGACGCGGCGCGGCAAGCGGAACGTCTGATGCAGCTGCCCACCGAGCGCGGCGCGCTACAACAGGCGCGGGTGTTCCGGCGCTTCAACGGCGCGATCCGTTTCGACAGCGTCGCCTTTCGCTATCCCAGCGCCGCTGATTTCGCCTTACGCGGCCTGACAATGGATGTTGAGCCGGGGCAGATGGTGTCGATCATCGGCCCCACCGGCGCGGGCAAATCAACCCTGCTAAAGCTGATGCTCGGCCTCTACCGCCCCACCGGCGGGACCATCCTGCTTGACGGTCTGAATCTGAGCCAGATCGACCCCTCGGAGGTGCGCGCCCAAGTCGGCTATTGCGGCGAGGAGGCCCACCTTTTCTTCGGCACCGTGGCGCAGAATATCCGCCTCGCCCACCCCTATGCGGGCGATGACGAGATCGCGGCGGAGCAAGCCTCGCTCGGCCTCGACACGGCCCTTACGGAGGCGTTCGGCGACACGTCTCCCCGGCTGGACGCCGCCACTCTCGCCCGCATGCCTGAGAGCGTCCAGCGCCGGATCGGCTTGGCCCGCGCGCTCATCAAGCCCGCTCCGGTGCTGTTGCTCGACTCGCCCACGGAACGGCTGGAGCCGAAGGAAGTTGATCAGTTGCTCAACCGGCTCGCCGAGCTGAAAGGCGCGGCCACAACGCTGGTCGTCACCACCAAGCGCGAGTTGATTGAAATGAGCGACCGGGTTGTGGTGCTCGACGCCGGCAAGGTGCTGACGGAAGGCCCGCCGCAAGAGATTCTCGGCAAACTCGACGGCGGTTCTGCTTAACGGAAAGCCCGCCCGCATTCACCAAATGTTTCCGTTTCTGCCCTAGCAAGATGAATCAAATGGGATACGCGCGCCCCAGATCGCGCCGCCGCCGGTTATTCCGATGCGGCGCGCAGGGCGGAACGCGCCCCCGCTCAAAGAGCGAGGCGAACGGATGGCGAAGCAAAAACGCAGTGAGCAGCGACCGCCGGAAGAACAGCTGCTTGTGCCGCTTGATTTCGAGGTGGAGCGCTCCGGCCGCGGCGTTCGTGCTTTCTTGATCGCCCTGCTGGTGTTTCTCACCGGCCTTGGCGCCGCGCTGGCGGCGGCGCCGCTGCGGGAGGTCGCCTTTGCGCCGGGGGCGATCAAGCCCTTTGGCGAGGTGGTGGAGCTTCGGCACGTCGCTGGCGGATCGGTGGTGGAACTGGCGGTCCGCCCGGGCGACACCGTCGAAGCCGGTGATTTGATCATGCAGCTCGACGGCGCGGATATCGCCGCCGAATTGCATCGTATGCGCACCCGCAGGGCGCATCTGCGGTTGCAGCGCGCCAAGCTTTCCGCGCTGCTGCTGGGGCGGCGGCGGCTTCCGCCCACGCACATCGCCGGCTCTTCTTCCCCCGCCGCCATTGCGGCGGCACAAGCGCTGATGGACGCCGACAGGCTGGAGATGGCCGCGAAAGTGCGCGGCTTGGAAAATCAGGCTGAGCGCCACCACGCCGATACAGAATCCAAACAGCTCCAGATTCAGGGGCTGTCCGAAGAGATCGCCACCTATGAAGAGCGCATCGAGATGTTGGCGGCGCTTGTGATCAAGGGCGTCGCGTCCAAGGCGCAGCTGCTGACCTTGCGGGCGCAATACGCCGAGGCGCGCTCCCGCCGTTTCGCGGCGAATGGCGCTGCCCAGGATTCGTCTCTCGCCGCCCACGCCGTGGCGCATCAAATCGAACAAATCTACACGGAACGCCGCCTGCGTTGGTCGCGGGAGTTGAGCGACGTCAGCACTGAGCTGGATGATATCGACAACCGCATCGCCGCCGATGACGCCCGGTTGAAGCGGATGACCGTCACCACCCCGATCAAGGGCGTGGTTCAAGCCTTGGGGGTCGCGGCCCCCGGGGGCGTTGTCAGCCAAGGCGGTTTGGTCGCCTCGATCGTGCCGGCCGGCGATGAATTGGTGGCGGAAGTGCGTGTCAGCCCCGACGACATCGGCCATATCGCCATCGGCCACGACGCTCAGGTCCGGATCAGCACCTTCGATTCCGACAAGTTCGGCGAGGTGAACGGGGTGGTCAGCGTGATCTCGCCAACCTCATTCGAGACCGAGTCCGGCGAACGCTACTACGCCGCACAGCTCACGCTCGATCATATCAACGGCGAGATCGACGGCCGCGAGGTTGCGCTGTCGCCGGGCATGATCGTCACCGCCGAAATCAAGACCGGCGCCAAAAGCGTGCTGCGCTATTTGTTCAAGCCGGTGGTCAACGCCATGGATAACGCCTTTGTGGAGCGCTGACGCTCCCCAAGGGATATCCGACGATGATCGCTAAGTCTGCTCTCTGGATGGGTGGCGCGGCGGGGTCCTGTCGACCCCGCCACTTGGCCTAGATAAAAAAATGGCCTTTTTGCGCAAAGCCCAATTGATGGAGAGAGCAGCGGTGCTTTGCACAGACAACTCAATCGTATGTGTTTTTCTTGAGGTCAAGAGGATTTTTCAAGAAACGTCATACAACCGCTGTTCAGAGCAATAATGCTGCCCAGGCTCCCCAAAATCAGGGGTTATCCCCGCCGCGCCGACGCAGCCTCCGCCGCCATGGCGCTGATCTCGGTCCAGCGTTCCGTGGCGATCAAATGGCGCGGAGCCACCCAGGAGCCGCCAACACATACGACCGTCGGCAGCGCCAGATAATCAGCGAGATTGTTCGGTCCGACGCCGCCGGTCGGGCAAAACAGCAGGTCCGGCATGGGGCCAGCCAAGGCCTGCAGCAGATCAATGCCGCCAACCACCCCCGCCGGGAACAGTTTGAGCGCCAAGAAACCACGCTCGGCGGCGGCCATCGCCTCGGAGGCGGTGGCGACCCCCGGCAGATACGGCAACCGGCTCTTCTCCGCCGCCGCGATCAGCGGACCGGTTAAGCCGGGGCTGACAATAAAGCGCGCGCCTGCGTCCCGCGCCCGCTCAATGTCCTCTGGGGTGCGGACTGTGCCCGCGCCTACGACCGCCTCGGGAACCGCGCTGCGAATCTCCGCAATCGCCTGAAGCGACGCCGGAGTGCGCAACGTCACCTCCAGGGAGGAGAGGCCGCTCTCCACCAACACCCGCGCCAGTTGCGCCGCTACGGAAGCGTCTTCAATGGTCAGCACCGGCATCACCGGCGCCAGCCCACAGATGCGCACCATCTTTGCTGAAGTCTCTTGCGTCATTTCCTCACCTTCGCGCTTCTCCACGCTTGGCATTCGCCGCGCTGTCCAGTTGATACCAGTCGGCAGCGCTTCCTTCAGCGCTACTCTTTGCAGCGCGCGGCGCTGAGGGCAAGCAGGCCGAGCATCGCCATGCTCTTGACGCCGTCGCGTCAAACGCCCATCGACGCGCCGACAGGCTTCCCTTGCCCACCAATAACGGAGACGCCGGTTGACGATCCCAGCCCTAGAACTGTTCGATGCGGCGCGCTCGCCGTATCATGTGGTCGATTTCGTGGTCCAGAAGCTGACCCAAAACGGCTTCACCCGGCGCGACGCCGGAGATCCAACGCCGCTGGAGCCCGGACGCGGATATTTCCGATTACGCGGCGGCAAGACCATCGCCGCCTGGGTGCAAGCGAGCGAGGCTCCCGCCGCCGGGTTGCGGCTCGCCGCCGCCCACACCGATTTTCCGGCCCTGAAGCTGAAGCCGAACGCGTTCGCCAGCGCCAAGAATCTACTGCTCAACGACGCCGACATTTATGACGGGCCGATTCTGCGCTCCTGGCTGGATCGCGACCTCGCCGTCGCCGGCAAGCTGCATCTGCGCGGGTCGGCTGGTGTGGAATCGCGACTGGTGTGGCCAAAGGATCTGAAGCTGCGCACCATCTCGGTCGCCCCGCATCTCTCGGCGGATCGCAACGGCGGCGACGCCAGCGGCGACAAGGATTTGCGCTGCGTGTTCGACCTCGGCGGCAATAGCGACGACGCGGCGGCGCGGTTCTTCGCGCGCATCGCCGAAACCGCTCAGGTCGACGTCAAGGATGTGCTGGAATTCGACCTCACCCTCACCGAAGCCGAACCGCCAACGCTGATGGGCGCGGAGAATGGTCTGCTCAGCTCTGGTCGGTTGGACAATATCGCCTCCTGCGTGAGCTGCCTGGATGCGATCCTGGCGGCGCTGAAGGCCCCCGCCTCGCCCTTCACCCGGATGATGGCGCTGTTCGACGCCGAGGAGATTGGCAGCCTTACTTGGTCTGGCGCGCGCTCCAGCTTCCTGGAGGATCTGGTGGACGAAGTCTGCCTCGGCGGCGACGTCTCCCTTGCGGCGCGGGAGGCGCTGCGGGCGGGTTCGGGGCATCTGTCGGTGGATGTCGCCCACGGCACCCATCCGGCCTATGCCGACAAGCTCGACCGCGCCAACGCGCCAGAGATCGGCAAGGGGGTGGCGATGAAGTACGGCTCGCGCGGGCGCTATGCGGTCTCCCCCGCGCTGTCGGCGCATCTGCGATGGCTGGCGGAAAAGGCGGGGGTTGAGCTGCAATCCTTTATGTACAAGCCCGACGGCGCACGGGGCGGATCGATGGGGCCATACATCGCGACCCGGCTGGGGGTGCGGTCGGTGGATTTGGGCGCGCCGATCCTGTCGATGCACTCGATCCGGGAGTTGGCCGCCACACAGGACATCTCAGCCGCGACAGCGTTGATCTCTAGCTATTTCGGCCATGATGGCCGGGAAGCCTTTGGGGACGAGGATTGAGAATGCTGAAGGTGGGAGCGCGGTCGCCGCGCCCCCGGCGCCTCACGCCATGGTCACGCTGCGATCATATTGGCCATAGGGCCGGAACCGGTACAGATAGCTCGGCAGCACCGACTCCAGCGTGGTCGCCTCGACACCGAGATCTTTCAGCCCGAGAGCGCCCTCAGAGACGACATTGTTCCGCCGCAGCAGCTTTACCTGATCGCGGGTGAGCAGCGTGTTGGTGAACAGGCCGAAGGTCACAGTCTGCGCCAGATCGAGGCCCCAGGCCTGTAGCCGCGCGACCGGGAACGGCAGCGGCGCCAAGAACCGGCGGCGGTGGATGGTGGCCAGCATCAGCCGCATCAGACCGGCGAAGCTGTAGGTTTTCGGCCCGCCCAGCTCATAGGTCTGGCCCGCCGCCTCCGGGCGCGCCGCCGCCTGGAAGATCGCCTGAGCGACATCATCGACATACACGGGCTGGAACTCCGTCCCCGCGCCCACCACCGGGATCGCCGGAGACAAGCGCGCCATGCCGGCGAAACGGTTAAAGAATTGGTCTTCAGTGCCGAACACGATTGACGGGCGCAGGATCACCGCATCGGGGAACGCCGCCCGCGCAGCGGCTTCGCCGGCGGCCTGGACGGCGTCAAAGGTTTGCTTGCCGCTCTGGTTCAAGATCCCGACCAGGTTC
>JAHQVS010000217.1 GCA_019634215.1 Paracoccaceae bacterium
CGGCAAACCGAACGGATTCCTGACCCTGTATGGGGATCCGGTTCAGAATATGGGCCAAGACGCGATCGGGCGTTTGCATCGGGGTCGTCTCGGGCTATGCTGACTGTGTTGATATGGGGAAGCACGGTGCTTCGGCACCACCTCTGAGATGTTCCAAGCTAACTATTGGCGGGCCAAGGAGGGAGAGCTGGCGCGCACCATCGTCTCCTCCGCCGGAGTGAAATCGGCGCGGGTGCATATCGCCGCCAGCTCACGGGGTCCTTTCCAGGGCGATGACGCCAAGCCGACCGCCTCTGTCACCGTCACGACCCGGGGCGGGGCCTTGAACGAGAATGTCGCGTTAGGCATTCGGTACATGGTCGCGCTGTCGGTTGCGGGCCTTGAGCCGTCCCAGGTGGCGGTAATCGATTCTCGCAACGGCGTGATTCTCGCCCCTGGCGACGAACAGGTCGGCGTCATGGCCGACGCCGTGGCTGAGCGCCGCAGCGCCGCCTTGCGCAGCGATCTCGCCGAGCTACTGGCGGTCCGGGTCGGCCCCGGCAATGTTCAGGTCAGCGTTACAGTTGAGACCAGTAAGCAGAGCGAGACCGTTCTTGAGCGTTTGGTCGACCCTGACAGCCAAGTCACAGTCAGCTCCGACACGCAAAACAGCAACGAGCGTTCCAAGGGCTCCAATTCAGCCGTTACGGTTGCGAGCAACCTGCCGGATGGCGAGGCCGCCAACGCAGACGGCCAGGATGAAAGTGAGGCGCAGGAGAATCGCGAAACTGTAGCTTATCGATACTCCGAGACCGAGCGAAGCCAGGTGCTGGAGGCAGGCGAGGTCAAACGTATCGGCGTCGCGGTTTTGCTGAATCACCTCGCGGAGCTCGACGCCAACGGCGACCCCGTCTTCACCCCGCGCCCAGCGGAAGAGTTGGCGGCGATTGAGGAGCTGGTGAAGTCCGCGATGGCGTTCGACGCTGATCGCGGCGACACTGTCACCATTCGCACCATGGAGTTCGCCGCCCCGCTGGCGCAGGGTTCCGAAGTTGAATCATCGGTAGTTGATCGCTTCGTCGAGGATAATTTCGGCTCTCTGATCCAGATGATTATTTTGGCTCTGGTGGTCTTAGCGCTCGGGCTGTTCGTGGTGCGGCCGATACTGGCAGGCAAAGCGGCGGAAGCCAGTGAGGAGACCACTCTGGCGACGGTCGCCGCCGGCGCTGACGGCGCGCCGGTTCTGTTGGGCCCCGATGGCGAACCTTTGGCCGCGATTCTGGGTCCGGATGGTCAACCGATCGCGATCCCAGGCATGGAGCAGACTGCGGCGACCCTCGCTCCGCCGGAACCGCCGACTAAGGAGGAGATGGAAGAAGCGGATCGCGCCCGCATCCAAGCGCTGAGTGATCTGATCATGTCGCGCACTGAAGAGTCGGCCTCGCTGCTGAAAAAGTGGCTCTCCGACGGCGCCCCGCCGCGTGAGGCCGCCTGATGGGACGCGCCTTAAATCTGGAGCCGTTTGGCCGTGCCGCTGAGCGTGAGAAGGCCGCCAAGGCCGCTGCTGAGGTCGCCGCCAAAACTGCGGCGGAAGCGGCGGCCAAGGCGGCGGCAATTCGGCCAGAGGACACCGAGTTGTATCGTCTAGGCCATGCCGCTGGCCATGCCGAGGGCTATGCAGCTGGTGCGGCGACGGTGGCGGCAGAGCAGAAAACCTTGCTGGCGCTGGCCGCCGAAGCCGTCAAGCGTGCGACTGCCGATCGCCGAGGGCTTGAAAGGGCGGCGACGTTAGAAAGCGTCGATCTGGCCCTTGCCGCCATGCGCGCGCTTGCCCCCCGGGTGATCGAGGCTGGTTTCATCGACCAGGCCGTGGCCGAATTAAAGTGCTGGATCGGCGGCGCGGCTGAGGGCGCCGGCGTGCTGTTGACCGCGTGCGAAACCCGTGACGCGCTGGCGGCGGCGCTCGCCGAGCACCCAGATCTCGCGACGCTGGATATTAAGGAGGATTCCAGTCTGGCCCCGTTCGCTCTGCGGTTCGAGTGGCGGGCCGGTGTCGCCGAATTCGACGCATCAGCGGCGGCGGCGGCCGTGATGGCGATTCTGCAAGGTCACGCCGACGCCGCTATCGCTGCGCCGTTGCCAGAACCTTCCTCTGATCCCGAGACAGGTTCCGGAACCGGCGGAAACCCTGATTCGCCATCCGTGGCTCCGGCTCCCACTGCGGAGCCTGAACCCATACGCAAGCCCAGCCCGTTGGAGCAGTTTGATCTCCCCGAAGGCGCCGCCCCCAATCCCCTCGCCAGGTCATAACTGACCCCGGCAAATCAGCAGGAGAGCCCAAATGAGTCACGATATGTCTCAAGACGACGACCAGGATGATGTTGAGGACGTCGCCGCCGAGGAGACGCCGGAAGAGCCGACGGGCGACGAAGCTGAAGTCGTGGAGGAGGACGCCGGCGGCGAAGGCGTCGCCGCGACGTTAGAGGACGTGGAGGAAGATCTTGACGAAGAGGAGCTTCGCGAGCGCACAAACAGCAGCCGCGTCAAGCGCGCCGTATTTGGGGTGCCGATTCCGATTGTGATTTCTGTCGGTCGCGCCAGCCCGAGCATCGGCGATCTGATGAACATGCGCCGCGACACCCTCATCCCGCTCGACACCAAGATCGAAGACCCTGTTGACATCATGATCGGCAAACGTGTGATCGCGCGCGGCGAACTTCAGGAACTGGAGGATGAGGAGGGCCGCCTTGGCGTCCGCTTGACGGAGATCGTTGATCTCTCTGAGCCGATCTGAGGTTGGTGATGCGCGCCGCCTTCTCACATTTTTTCGCGTCGGCCTGCCAGGCGGGCGCACTCCGCCTCGGCGCCGGCTTAATCGCCTTTCTGGCGGTTGCCGCGCTATGGGCCGCTCCGGCGGCGGCGCAGGAGGTTACGCTCGAATTTGGCGAGGACGGCTCGCTCTCTGTTCGGATCGTCCAGCTGTTCCTACTGATCACGGTGCTGAGCCTCGCGCCCGGCATCGCGATGATGGTCACCTGCTTTCCCTTCATCGTCACGGTGCTGTCGATCTTGCGCCAGGCCATCGGCCTGCAGCAGGCGCCGCCGAACATGATGATCGTCAGTTTGGCGATGTTCCTGACCTATTTCGTGATGGAGCCGGTGTTCACCGCCGCTTGGACCGGGGGCGTCCAGCCGTTGCTGGACGGCGGCATCGACCAATCTCAAGCGATGGAGCTGATCATTGAGCCGTTTCGCGCCTTTATGACCGCGCGGGTTGACCCATTCGCAATTGAGACTTTGCTTGAGGCCGCCCCTGCCCGGCGCCCTGAGGAAGGGGCGGAGACGCCGCTGAGCGTGCTGGTGCCGGCTTTCATGTTGTCCGAGATTCAGCGCGCTTTTGAGATCGGGTTCATGATTTTTCTACCCTTTCTTGTGATCGATCTGGTGGTCGCCTCCGTGCTGATGGCGATGGGTATGATGATGGTGCCGCCCGTGGTGGTGTCGCTGCCGTTCAAGCTGGCCTTCTTCGTCATGGCGGACGGTTGGGCCTTGCTGGCTGGCGCCTTGGTCATTGGGTATAACGGATAAAAGGAGAGCTCGCATGGCTGCGGAGGTAGAGGTCGCCGACGGATTAATGTCCAGCTTTGGTCGGATTGACATGGTTGGCGAGGATGGGTTCGACCGTTCGAACCCACCAAAGCCGTCAATGAGTTTGACCTTCCCACAGAAGGCGTCAGTGATCATCTCGACCCTTGGCCCCGAAGCGGGGGCCGTGATGCTGCGCTCTTTATCCGAAGAGGAGGTTCGCATTTTTGCGCGCGCCTCCAGTACTCTGGATGAGATTCCGAAAGAGACCGTCGACGAGGTTCTTGAAGAATTTCAGGAAGCGCTTGAGAACGACGGTCTGGCGATGACCCCGGACAAACTCAAGCGCCTGCTGTCGGGCGTCATGAGTGAGGACCAGATTGAGCGCCTGTTCGAAGACATCGACGAGTCCGAGGGCCGGTCGATGTGGGACAAGCTCGCCATGGCCGAGGTCTCCGATCTATCGAACTATCTCTCCCGCGAACATCCGCAAACTGTGGCGGTCGTGATCAGCAAGATCAAGCCGGAGCGCGCCGCCAAGGTGATGATGCGTCTCGACGGCGAGTTCTCTAATGAAGTCGTCATGCGGATGAGCAAACTCAACCAGCTTCAGCCGTCGGTGATGGAGGCGATCAAGGATTCAATCCAAGACGAATTCCTATCGAGCGCTCGTCAAGGCAAGAGCAAGCGCCGCCCGGATGAGGTTATCGGTTCGATTATGAACTTCATGTCCAGCGATAAACGCCAGACGATCATGACTTCGATCGAAGAGCAGTCGCCACAACTGGCCTTGGCCGTGCAGCGCAAGATGTTCACCTTCGGTGATATTCCCAAGCGCGTGGCCCGTGCGGACATCGCCACTATCGTCCGCGAGATCGACAACGCCGTGTTGGTGCAGGCGCTGCAGGCAGGGAACATCGCGAACCCTGAGACCGTTCGCTACGTTCTCGAAAACATGTCCCGCCGTTTGGCGGAGCAGTTAGAGGAGTCGATGGAGGATAACGCCAAACCGACAGCGAAGGAAGGCGAAGAGGCGCAGTTCGCGCTTATCGACGTCGTTCGCGGCCTCGGCGATCGCGGCGTGATCAAGTTGAATTACGGCGAGGATGACGACGAGGATGAAGGCTTCTGATCATTCTGATGGCCTGACGCACTCGACAAAGCGCGCTGAGCATGTTGCCGTGCGCATCAATACCACAGCCCCGTCCAGTGCAGTCGAGGCGGGGCAGGCGGCCGTTGCGCCAGAGTTGGCGCCGTAAACGCCGCAACGGACTCCAGTGGCCGCGCTTCCGGATGGGCGGCGGCGAACGCCTTCAGCCGCGTGATCCTCTCCGCTGTCGGCGGGTGGGTGCGCAGCAAAGACGGTTGTGGGATACGCCGCCCAGGCAAGATGATTTCTTCCCAGAACCGGCCCTGCCGCCGCTCCAGCTTGGCCAGCGCCGAGGCCAACCCCAGCGCGTCGCCGGTCAACTCCGCTCCGCCGCGATCGGCGTCGAATTCTCTGGTGCGGGAGAGAGCGAGTTGCAGCAGGCTCACCACTGTTGGGGACAGCACCAGCGCCAGCGGCGCCCACCAAGAGATCACTGGCTGCCCTAGTAACAGCAACGGAATACTGGCCAGTAGAATAAATTGTCCGGCATAGGACATCAGTGATGTCAGCCGCGTCATTGCGTCGGCAAGCCCCATGATCCAAAGGTCGTTGTGAGCGATATGGCTGATCTCATGCGCCAGCACGCCTGCGAACTCGCGGTGGCTCATCATGCGCAGCAGCCCGTCGCTGACTCCAACTGCACTGTCATTCAAACTGCCAACGGCGAATGCATTGGGTGCGGCGCTCGGCACATAATACAGCGCGGGCGCGCGCGGCAGTCCGGCCCGCCGTGACAGTGTCTCCAGCAGATTGATCGCTTCTGGAAAATCCCGCGCCGTTAGGCGCCGGGCCTTGTACATGGAGAACAGCATTTCCTTCGAAGCGCGTGGCGCCAACATCAAGACGCCGAGCAGCCCCAACAGGATCGCGATCGCCA
>JAHQVS010000218.1 GCA_019634215.1 Paracoccaceae bacterium
GTCAAAATGTAGGGTGGGTCTTCAGACCCACCGCATCTGCATCATCGACAGGGCGTATATGGTGGGTCGTCAGACCCACCCGACGCATCACGCGTAACGACAGCCCGCTCCGCCTCAGAACATCACTGTTCGGACGCGATATACGCCAGCACGTTTTCGATATCCTCGGGCTTCTTCAGCCCGCCAAAGGCCATTTTTGTGCCTTTCAGATATTTCTTCGGCTTAGTCAAAAACGCCGTCAGCGTTTCGGTATCCCAGACGATGCCGGACCCCGACATGGCTTTTGAATACTTGAAGCCGTCAACCGCTCCGGCGGTCCGTCCGATGACGCCGGCCAGATGCGGCCCTGCGCCGTTTTTGCCTTCTTCCAGCTTGTGGCAAGCCTTGCACTTCCTGAAGACTTTCTTGCCGGCCTTAACGTCTCCGGTCACCGCAGCGGTCTGAACAGCCGCCGCAGCAGCAGGCGCAGCCGCCGCCTGTCCATCCGTTGTGAACACCAGTCGCAGCGTCACAGGCGCCGTACGGGTGATGCCGGGCAGCTTGGCGATCTCCATCAACTTGTCGATGCCTGCGTCAACGCCCAGCTCTTCCGTGCCGACAAAGACCATGTCATTCGACACCGCCATGACCCGATCCTCAGCTAGACGCACAACCAGCATCTCCAGATCCAGCTCCGTCGAGACGCCCAGCAGCGACAGCGCGCCTTCGACATCCACGACCGCCATCTCCCCAACGCCAAGGCCCTTCACGTCATCCATGTCCAGCTGAGCAGCCAGCTGCGCTTCACCTGCGCCGCGGAAGACATGTTCCAGCATCCGCTCATTCCGGATGTCGATATTGGTTTCAAGCGTGGCGAGATCGATGGTGATGTTGGCTGCCCCTGTCGCATCAACCGTACCGGAAAGGCCGCTGAACGAGTTCACTTCGCCCACCTTGTCCTTCTTGATCGAGCCATAGGCGATGCGCGAGGCGTCGCCGTCCAGCGTCCATGTCTCCGCCGCCGTCACGCTGGCGAAAGTCATCGCGAGCACGCTCGCGCCTACCGCAAAAATTCGTGTCATTGGTTCTTTCCTCCCATCTGCAATGTTATTCAGCGCCCAGAAAGGCGGCTTGCGTCAAGTAAACACCCTTCAAGCCGGGTTTATTCGATGAGCGCAGAAAATTTTTCCTCACATGAGATGGGACAGGCTGCAGCGGACCATCTGAAGGCCGTCTGGCGTTTTGGTCTTTCGCTATCAGGCAACCTCGAAACCGCTGATGATCTGGCGCAGGCGACAATGCTGCGCGCGATGGAGCGGGCGCATCAGTTCAATGGGGGGCAGTTGCAGGGCTGGCTGATGACGATCTGCCGCTCGATCTGGCTGAATGAGCTGCGCCGCGCCCAGATCCGCCGCACCGGCGCCCTCGACAGCGCCGAGGCCTTGTCGGTCGAGGACATAAATCCGGGGGCGGAGGCGAATATTTTCGCTGCTGAAGTGTTTTCAAAGGTGATGGCGCTGCCAGAAGCGCAGCGCAGTACGGTCGAGTTGGTCTATGTGCAGGGTTTCAAGTATAGCGAGGCGGCGCGAATCCTCGACGTGCCGATCGGCACGGTGATGAGCCGCCTCTCCGCCGCCCGCGCCACGCTGGCGCCGCTGAAATCCGAAGATGGCCCGCAACAAGAGAAAGGGCGCGAATGATGAACTATTCCGACGACATCCTGCGCCAGTTTCTGGATGGCGCGCTCGATGAAGCAAAGCGGAAAGAGATCGAGACCGCGATGCTTTCCGACGCCGATCTTGAAGCGCGGATCATGGGTCTCGACGACCTCGCCGCAGAGGTGAAAGCGGTGATGGAGAGCGTGCCGGGCGAAGCGCGTCTTACCGGTCTTCAGCCCGCGATTGCCCCAACGCCCATCCGCGCCCCGCGTCCCTGGGCCATGCTCGCCGCCGCCTGTGCGGTCGGCGTTTTTATCGGCTTTGGCGCATCGTTTTTCAACGCGGACGCCGGCGCCGACTGGCGTAAGGAAGTCGCGCATTATCAAGCGCTCTACACCGCTGACACAATCGAAGCGATTGACTTGCCACCGGGCGAAGCGGAGGCGCAGGTGAACCGCGCCGCCGCAGAAGTCGGCGCCACCGTTCCAACGGAGGCGCTGGCGGCGCTGGACGGCCTCGCCCTTCGCCGCGCGCAGGTGCTAGGCTTTGAAGGCGCGCCGCTGGCGCAGATCGTCTTCGCCCACGCCTCGGGCGCGCCGGTAGCGCTGTGCCTGATCCGAACGGGCGACAGCGAGGCGCCCCAGATGGGTGAGCGGCTGGGCATGGCCTCAGCCGATTGGGCGGTCGATGGGGTCGAATATCTGCTGATCGGCAATATCGACGCGGATGAGATGGCGAAACAGGCGGAGCGTATTCGCACCTTGATCATCGCAGCGAATAACGCGTGACGGACAAGCCCAATCGCAGCCATGGCCGCGTCGCCGTGCGCCCGACGCTTGTGCCGCGCCCGCTTGGGCAAGCGGATGAGGTTGCGGGCGTCTGGACCGCGCGCGTCCTGACGATCTTTCCCGGCATGTTTCCGGGGCCGCTGGGCGAAAGCCTGACGGGTACGGCGTTGAAAAACGGCCTCTGGAACCTCCAGCCCGTCGATATTCGTCGCTACGCGCGGGACAAGCACCGGTCCGTCGACGACACGCCAGCGGGCGGTGGGCCCGGCATGGTGATGAAGCCCGACGTGGTCGCCACCGCCATTGATGATGTCATGCAGGCGGCGCCCGAAGATCGCGGCGCCTGGCCGCTAATCTACCTTTCCCCACGCGGCAAACCCTTCGATCAGGCGATGGCTGAGCGATTCGCCAATGCGCAAGGGATCACCATGCTCTGCGGTCGTTTTGAGGGTGTGGACGAGCGAGTGCTGGAATCAAGGCGTGTCGTTGAGGTCTCACTGGGCGATTTTGTGATGACGGGCGGCGAAATCGCTGCAATGGCGTTGATTGACGCCACGGTTCGCCTTATACCCCGCGTCCTCGGCAACGCGGACAGCGCTGTTGAGGAAAGCTTTTCGGAGGGTCTTCTTGAGGCCCCCCAGTACACAAAGCCCCAGCTTTGGGAGGGGCGCGCGATACCCGAGGTTCTTCTCTCAGGTCATCACGCGCGGATCGCCGAATGGCGGGCCGAGCAAAGCGAAAGGCTGACAAAGGAACGTCGTCCCGATCTCTGGCGGGCGCATCTGGCGAAAGCTGGCGCTGCGGACCCGGTGGAAGACCAAGAGCGCTCGGACGCGCACACCATCGCCGCAAAAGGCGAGAACAAGGACTGAGCACATGAACCTGCTTGAAACGCTCGAAGGTGCTGAGGCCAGCGAATCGGAATACGACGCCAGTTTAGACTAGTGCGACTACAACCCAGTGGAGCGCGTTTTGATCGTGAACTGATCAGACTAGCTCAAGTGCTTTGCGACGATGTGTGTGCAGATCAATCTTTCGTACGAAAGCGACGAACGCGTCGAAGGACATTGGCCTGGCGTGGACGTAGCCTTGAACTACGTCACAGCCACTGTCCCGGAGAAAATTCAGCTGACTCTGTGACTCGACGCCTTCGGCGATGGAGGTCTTGCCGAGTTCGTGTGCCATGCGAATGACCGTTCGGCAAATATTCGCCGACGTTTCCCCTGTGTCGATAAGATCAACGAACGACTTGTCGATCTTGATGATGTCATACGGCATGTTCTGCAGGTAGCTCAGCGACGAGTAACCTGTACCAAAATCGTCAAGGGCGATGCGCACACCTTTCTTTCTCAGGTCGTCGAGGAATTCAATTGCCGTGTCCCGGTTTTGCGCTACCGCGGTTTCTGTAACTTCAATCCGAATGTTTGACGGCTGAATGCCGTGCGCGGATAGCACGTTGAACAGACTGTGCCCGAACCGCTCATCTCGAAGCTGTCGCGCCGATACATTGATCGCAATGGCGCCTGGATGCAGCCCCTCGTCGAAGAGCGCCCGTAAATCCCGGGCACAGCGATCCGCCACCCATTCGCCGATTTCGACGATCAGGTCCGACTCCTCGGCCAGAGGAATGAACTCCGCCGGCGATACATCGCCAAGTAAATCGTGGTGCCAGCGCAATAGCGCTTCGGCGCCGCTGAGCGCTCCAGTCTCCGTGTAGAACTGGGGTTGGTAATAGAGCTCGAGGTCGCCGCGGGCCAGCGCAGTACGCAGTTCCCGCTCGAGCTCGATCTTGCGACGGCCCTCAGCGTTCAACTCGTGGTTGAAGAATTCGTGGCGCGAACGGCCGGCTTCTTTTGCGCGATACATAGCGGCATCTGCGTTCTTGAGCAGTGTTTCGACACTCTCCCCGTCGTCGGGAAACAGGACGATACCAATACTTGCACCCACGAAATGATCCATACCGGAAACGGAGAACACGTCCGTCAACCGCGACAACAACCGTACGGCCGTCGACTTGACGACTTCACTTCTGGACACTTTCGGCATAACGACGACAAACTCGTCCCCGCCGAGTCTTGCGACAATGTCGTCGTCTCGTGTTTCGCTGACGATTCGCTCGGCCGCCTGTACTAGCACCATGTCGCCAACCGAATGGCCGTAGACGTCGTTGACCTCCTTGAAGCGATCGAGATCGAGGTACAACAACGCGCCGGACGTGCCGGCCCCGCCCGGCCGCTCCACCAGGTCTTTGAGGCGATCTTTCAGCAGCTGCCGGTTCGGCAGCCCAGTGAGATCGTCATAGTTGGCTTGTCGAAACAGCGCTTCCTCGCGTTTAAAACTCGCCAGTGCTACGGCGAATCTCTCCGCAATATCCTCACATTGCTGCAGCTGTTCCGCGGGTAGCGCTCCGTCGCCCTGCAAACCAACGAGGATTATTCCCATGAGTTGGCGCTGCAGCAGCACCGGCACGATCGCGACATGACTATCGCCTGCATCCGCAAACAACGCAGCGTGCTGTCCGAGCCAACTGTCGCTGACAGTCATCGAATCGACTCGAAGCGATGCTCCGGATGCAGCCGCTAACGCGGATGCATCGATCATCTCGTTAACAACCCGATCACGACAGACGGTGTACATCATCGCCTGGCTGACTTGGTCATCGAGCCCCGTGACAACGGCAACCGCGTTGCTTCGCGACAGTCGGATGAGGTGCTGCGCGACAGCCCCGCAAACCTCGTCAATGCTGCCCCCGGTCAGGATCAGGTGGTCGATCTCGGACATGGTCTCCAGCATGTCGATCTGCCGGCCCATCTTCCCTGCCATATTGTTGAACGCATGGCCCAAGGTACCGAACTCGTTGCGGCTCTCGATTTTGACACGCGTTTCCAGATCACCATCTGCAAAGTCGCGCGCCGCTTTCGTTAATCGCGCCAGGGGCCCCAAACTCGCCCCGATCATTCTGAGA
>JAHQVS010000219.1 GCA_019634215.1 Paracoccaceae bacterium
AGGGCAAGGTGTTGATCCTCACTGAGGACGACGACTCGACTGATCCGGACGACAGCGCATTTGGCGGCGTGATCGACTTCGATTTCTCGGAGGATATCAATGTCGACTCGCTGGTGCTGATCGACGTCAACGCCGGCACCACGATCATTGGCCGTGACGCCAATGGTCAGGAAGTCGGTTCTGTTACGGTTGGATCGTTCGAGGATGGTCAATCTTCGACAATTGAGCTCGATTTTGAGAATATCCGCGAGCTTGAACTGTTGTTCACGGGCTCGGGCGCCGTGGATGATATCGTTCTGAGCAAGTGTGACGAGGATATGTTGTTGCACTAGATCAGCGTGGAATGCGGGTCTCTCACGATCCGCTTAACCGCAGTGATATGACTGAAAGCGGCGCTCATCTTGGGCGCCGCTTTTGTCTTCTGAGACTGGAAGCGAAAGGCTTCCAGTCATGTGCAATGGGTGTTTCAGGGCGGCTCTGCGCCGGTGGCGTTGGTGTGTCCCTGGGGCAAACAGTGAGTGTTCACCGTTTGGAGTGGAGGCTCATCGATAAAAATACTCCACCAGGAATAACGGAATCGACGGCACATAGGTGCAGATCATCAGCACCGTCAGCAACACCAACACGAACCAGATGTTGACCTTGCTCACTTCCCAGATATTGGCCCGCGCCACCGCGCAGGAGGTGATCAACACGCTGGCCACCGGCGGGGTCTGTTGGCCGATGGCTAGGTTGAGGGTGACGACGAGGCCGAAATGGATCGGGTCGATGTCGGCGGCCTGGATCAGCGGGATTACGATCGGGATCACCAGGATGATCGCCGCGACCGAATGCAGGAAGAAGCCGATCACCAGGAAAAACACGTTCAAGATCAGCAGGATGACCCATTTGTTGTCGGTCACCGACAGTAGCCATTGCGCCAGATCCTGCGGGATTTGAGCGCGAGTCAGGAACCCGCCCATCAGCACTGAGGCGGCGACCAGGATCATCACCACAGCCGTCTGCATCCCGCCGTCGAGCATGGCGCGCTTGAGATGCCTGAGGTTCATTTCGTTGTACCAAAGGCCGACGACGATCGCCGCCAGCACCGCGAGGCCCGCCGCCTCGGTGGCGGTAACGAAGCCGCCGAAGATGCCGCCGAGGATGATCACCGGCAGCGCGAAGGCGGGCAGGGCGTCGACGAAAGTGCTGCGCAAGGTGCTGAGATTGAACGCTTCTTCCGTGGGCAGATTGTAGCGGACCGCGAACATATAGGCGACGAACATCAACCCCGCCGCGCCCATCAGCCCCGGCACAACCCCGGCGACGAACAACTGTTCGACCGAGGCGTTGGCCGAGGTGGCGTAGACAATCATCGGGATCGACGGCGGGATGATGATCGCCAGCGAGGCGGAGGAGGAGGTCACCGCCGCCGAAAATGGCGCTGAATAGCCGCGCTTTTTCATCTGCGGGATCAGGATCGAGCCCAGCGCCGCCACGTCAGCCACCGCCGAGCCGGAGATTTCGGCGAAAAACAGCGACACGCCGATATTAACCATCGCCAAGCCGCCGCGCACGAAGCCGATCAGGGCGGCGACGAAGTTAATCAAGCGATCGGTGACGCCGCCCGCGTTCATGATCGCGCCCGCCAGCACAAACATCGGAATCGCGATCAGCGAGAATTTGGTCGAACCGTCATACATGTCGAGCGCGACGGTCACGAGGCTGTCCACGCCCTCAGTGGCGAGCAAGCCGAGCACCGCCGACACCGCCAGCGCCACGCCGATCGGCACGTTAAGGCAGATCATCGCCACCAGGGCGAGGAACAACAGACCGATCAACATCAGGCGCGCTCCGTTTTCGGGGGTTGTGGCCGCGCGTCCGGCGCGGCGTCGCGCAGCTCTGGATGGGTTTCAGCCGCCTTTTGCATCTCGGCTTCAACCTCCTCCTCGATCTCTGCATGCTCCATGGAGATCCCAGCGCGGGTCTTCGACCAATATTCCGGCAGGCTCAGCAATTGGCACAGCACGAACAGCCCGCCGCCGATGGGAATTACGGATTGAGTGAACTGGATCGGCACCCAGGTGAGGGAGACGAGACGCTCGCCTTCAAGCACGTCCAACACCTGCATTCCGGTGTAAGTGAGTAAGGCGAAGAAGCCGAGCACGATCAGTTCAGCGAAAATCAGCCCGGCCATGCGCAGACCCGTCGGCAGCGCCAACAGCACGGTGTCGAAGCCGATATGCCGCCTCTTCAGCGCCGCCAGGGCCGCGCCGTAATAGGTGATCCAGGAGAGTTGGATCGCCGCCACCTCGTCGTACCAACTGAGCGAGTCGCCAGCGAGACGGAACAGCACCGCCACGATCACGACAAAGGTCAGCGCCACCATCAGTAAAATGGTGATCCATTCCAGGACGGCCTCTAAGGCGCGGTTAATCTGGGCGAGCATGACGGTCTCCAGGGGATGCGCAGTCGTTCACGAACTCCGGGCCACCACTCAAGAGCGGCCCGGGGCGTTGCGTCATCATGTCCAAGAATGGGGCGGCCGGGTTGCCGCTGGGAGATCAGCTTCCGTCGGCCAGCGACTGCACGGTGCTGACCAAATCCGCTCCGCCTTCGACTGAGCTGGAGAACTCATCGTATATCGGCTTCGAGGCGGCGATGAAGGCGGCGTTGTCCGCGTTGTTCACCTCGACCCCAGCGGCCTTGATCACGTCCAGCAGCTCGACCTCAAGTTCGGCGGCTTTGGTGTAGACGAACTCTTGGGTGCTCGCCGCGCACTCCTCCAGCACCGAGCGCACGTTCTCCGGCAGCTTGGCGTAGTTCTTGTCCGACACCAGAATGTAAGCTGGGGTGTACACATGGCCGGTGATTGAGAGGTATTTCTGAACCTCTTGGAATTTGGCCGAGGCGATCTGGGCGTATGGGTTTTCTTGGCCGTCGATCACGCCGGTTTGCAGCGCGGTGAACACTTCGGAGAAGGCCATCGGCGTCGGGTTGGCGCCATACAGCTCGAACATCTTCACCCGCCACGCGCCTTTAGGTGTGCGCAGCTTCACACCCGCCAGATCCTCCGGCTTCACGATTGCTCGGGTGTTGTTGGTGATGTGGCGGAAGCCGTTCTCGAAATAACCGAGAATGCGGTACCCCTTGCTTTGCGCCGCCTTCTGGAAGGTGTCGCCCAGCTCGGCCTGAACCCGCTTCATGTGCTCACGATTCTTGATGATGTACGGCATCTCAAACACGCCGAACGCGTCATCCACCGACGACATTACCGAGGAGGGCAGCGAGAAGGTGATCTGGTTCAGCTTCAGCTTTTGCAGCAGCTCTTTGTCCTTGCCCAGCTGGCTGGAGCCGAAGGTCTGCACCTCGGCCGCATCGCCGAGTTTGCCATTGGCGCATTCGGCGTAGGCGTTGACGCTGGTCTCGAATAGCGAGCCGGGTTTGCCGACATGGCCGAATTTCAGGGTGAGATCCGCCGCTGAGGCGGCGCCGGCGGCGAGGCCGGCGGTGAGCGCAATCGCCGAGAGTGCGAGATGTTTCATGGTTGGTCCTCCCAAGAGACTCTGTAATTTGCGGCGTTTTGCCGTCTGTTTTGGTTGATCTCCCGTCAAAGTCGAGAGTGTGAGGCAGAAGCTTATATTATTTCAACGCCGCTTTTGGTGGGTAAGCGGAGTATAGGCCGCGCGCAATCCCTTTCCGCCGACAGTCAGGTTCAGTGTGGTTGACTGTATACCAGATCAGAGGCGAGGGGCGGAAAACGAACTCGGAAAAGGGAACAAAATGACGGGCGAGGGAGAATTCGAGCGTCGGCTGGCTTCATCAGTGCAGGGCGAGGCGCTGTTTGGCCGGTTCGACCGGGGCCGCTACGCCACTGACGCCTCGATTTATCAGGTGTTTCCGCGCGGGGTCGTGATTCCCGAGAGTATGGAGGACGTTTCGGCGGCGATGGCGGTCGCGCGCGAGGCGGGAGTGTCGGTCACGCCGCGCGGTGGCGGCACCTCGCAATGCGGGCAGACGGTGAATGGCGGCCTGATTCTGGACCTCTCCAAGCATCTGAACAAGATTATTGAGATTGACGTCGAAAATCGCCGCGCCGTGGTCGAGCCGGGGTTAGTGCTCGATCATCTCAACGCTGCGCTGAAGCCGCATGGGCTGTGGTACCCGGTCGATGTCTCCACCGCCTCGCGCGCCACGCTGGGCGGCATGACCGCCAACAACTCCTGCGGCTCACGTTCGATCCGCTACGGCTCCTCGCGGGACAATGTGCTGGCGATCGACGCGATTCTGGCGGACGGGAGCCGGGCGCGGTTTGGTGAACTGGCGCCGGGCGTTGAGGGGGGCAATCAGGTTAACGCCCTCACCCGCGATCTGTTGGCGCTGGGGCTTCGCGAGGCTGATGAGATCGCCGCGCGATTTCCCAAAGTTCCCCGGCGGGTCGGCGGCTATAATATTGACGCGCTGACGCCGAAGGCGGCGCCATTTAACCTTGCGCATCTTCTGGTCGGCTCCGAGGGCACGCTGGCGTTCTCCGAGCGCATCACCCTGAAGCTGTCGCCGCTGCCGGGCGCGAAGCTGATGGGGGTGTGCCATTTCCCCTCCTTCTACGCGGCGATGGACGCGGCGCAACATCTGGTGACGCTGGACCCGACGGCGGTGGAGCTGGTCGACCACACCCTGATCGCTCTCGCCCGTGATATCCCGATGTTCCGCCCCCTGATCGCTCAGTTCACCCGGGGCGCGCCGCAAGCGCTGCTGATCGTCGAGTTCGCCGAGCCTGATATGGCCGAGAACCACCGCCGCCTCGCCGCACTGCATGACATGATGGCTGAGCTGGGCTTTCGCTGGGGCGATCCTGCCAAGCAGGAGGGTGGGGTGGTCGATGCAGTGGAGCCGGCGCTTCAGGCCGCGATCACCGAGGTCCGCACCCAGGGCCTCAACATCATGATGTCGATGAAGAGCGAGGGGAAACCAGTCAGCTTTATCGAGGACTGCTGTGTCGAGCTGAAGGATCTGGCCGAGTACACTGATCGTTTGATTGGCATATTCCGCAAGCACGGCTCCGAGCCGACCTTCTACGCCCACGCCTCGGTCGGGACGCTGCATGTGCGACCGGTGCTTAATCTTAAACAGGAGACTGGCGCGCGGGCGATGCGGGCTATCGCCGAGGAAACCTTCGAGATGGTGCGGGAATATAAGGGCTCGCACAGTGGCGAACATGGCGACGGCATTGTTCGCTCCGAGTTTCACGCGCCGATGTTCGAAGAGCGGATCGTGGCCGCCTTTGGCGAGGTGAAGCGGTTGTTTGATCCGGAGAGCCTTCTGAATCCTGGCCGCATTGTCGATCCGCCGAAAATGGACGACCGCAGCTTGTTCCGCTACCTGCCTGGATATGCCGCAGAGGAGGTGGAGACGGTGTTCCGCTGGCCGGGCTATGCTGGCGTCGGGCGTGGTTTCCAGGGCGCGGTGGAGATGTGCAACAACAATGGCGCCTGCCGGAAGCTGGCGGGCGGCGCAATGTGCCCCTCCTATCGCATCACCCGCGATGAGCGGCATCTGGTGCGCGGGCGGGCCAACAGTTTGCGGCTGGCGTTGACTGGGCAACTCGGCGCCGGTGCGCTGGCTTCGCCGGAACTGGCGGAAACCATGAAGCTCTGTGTCTCCTGCAAGGCTTGCCGCCGGGAATGCCCCACGGGCGTCGACATGGCGAAAATGAAGATCGAGGCGCAGGCGGCGCGGGTGCGGGCTGGTGGACGGCTCTCAGCGCGGGACCGGCTGGTGGCCTATCTGCCGCGCTACGCCCCCTACGCCGCCCGCGCGACGTGGGTGCTTAACCTTCGCGACCGCCTGCCCGGCGCCGCCGCGTTGTCCGAGCGTCTGCTGGGCTTGGCGGCGGAGCGGCCTTTGCCGCGCTGGTCGGCGGATGTGTTCCGTCCGGTGAACGGCGCCGGGGCAGATGAGGCGCAGGTGGTGTTGTTCGCCGACAGCTTCAATCGTTACTTCGAGCCCGAAAATCTCCGCGCCGCAACTCGGGTGCTGGAGGCCGCCGGTCTCAAGATCGGGCACGCCACCCCGGCGGCGGATGACGCGAGCGCTCGTCCGCTCTGCTGCGGCCGTACCTTCCTCTCCGCCGGGCTCTCTGAGGAGGCCAAGGTGGAGCTGCGGCGCTCGATCGCGGCGCTGAAACCTGTGCTGGAGCGGGGCGGCTATGTGGTGGGGCTGGAACCGTCTTGCATCTTAACATTCCGAG